>CAYWTI010000157.1:0-38948 GCA_964461175.1 uncultured Actinomycetes bacterium
GCCGGTCGAGCTGGTCGGCGCGGCGCTGCTGGTCACCGGTGTGGTGACGCTGAACTTCCTGAAGGCGCGGGACGTGGTCGAGGTGCCGGCCGAGCACATGGTGCGCGAGGCGCGCACCGCATGAGGAAGGCGGCGCGCACCGCATGAGGAGGGTTGGGCATGGGGCGTGAGTACGGCACATCGGTGGAGACGACGGCGCCGGCCGACACGGTGTGGCGCATCTGGTCCGATATGTCGACGTGGGGCGAGTGGAACCCGAACGTGTCGACGATGGACTGGGCGGGCGGTTTCGTGTCCGGGTCACACGGCGTGATGAACACGCGCGCGGGGCAGCATCACAAGATGGAGCTGGTGGACGTGCAGCCGGGGCGGGGCTTTGCGCTGCTGACGGCGGTCGTGCCGGGGACGAAGTTTCGGTTCAACTGCAGGATCGAGCCGTCGGCGGCGGGGAAGACGAAGATCTCGCAGACGGTCGAGGTCGGAGGACCGCTCGGGCCGGTGATGGGCGGGATGATGGGGCCGCAGGTGTCGAAGGAGTTCGGGACGCTGCTGGCGAACCTGGCGCGGAAGGCGGAGGCGTCGTAAGGGCGCCTAGCGGTCGGACATAAGTGCCTTGCGGTCCGACATAAGTAAGGACGCGCGAGGCGGCGCTAGCCGCGAAGCGCAAAGGCGCGCGCCCAGCTCCGCCAGCTGAACACGGCGCCCGCGAGCATCACCAGGAGAAACAGCGCGAGGGCGGCGGCGAACATGCTCGGTCCCGGTTTTCCCTGCGATGTCGCGGCGAAGAGTGGCCTCCAGTCGACGGTCGCCGCGGCGTTGAGCCAGGCGATGGCGCCGCAGACGAACGCGAAGGTCGCGAGCGCCCATCGTCTCTCGGTCGAGGACATGTGTCCGATGTCGAGTCGGCGCTTGCGGCCGTTCGTGTCGACCTGGGTCCGCGAGATGCGCACGACGAGGAAGAGCCAGGCGACGAACATGACGGCGCCGATCGAGAGCGCGATCCACGGGTAGGCGGTCTTGTCGACGGGCGAGAGGTCTGAGGACCCCGCCCACGCGGCCATGGGCAGCGCCCACATCAGGCTCGTCAGCGCGGCGGCGCCGGTGCGGCCGTAACGATCGACGAGCGGTTTCATGAGGGGTAGCGCTCGGCGAGATAGTCGTCGAAGGTGATCTTGCCCTCAGTGTGGTCAGGGCACAAAAGGCCGCCGCCGGCGATCTGGGCGCTGAAGGCGAGAGGGATGTTCAGGTTGACGAGCCGGCGTTTCTCCTCGCGCGCTGCGAGCCACGCCTCGGTCAGCGACTTGAGGTCGCGCACTTCGGGCCCGCCGAAGTCTTCGGTGGTGTTGGTGGGGGTGTGCAGCGCGATCTCGACGAGGCGGCGCGCGACCTCGGTCACCTCCACAGGCTGCAGGGGCCACGCGAACGGAACCGCCGTGAGGCGCGGGACGCGCGAGAAGCGTTGCAGAAGGAAGTCGACGAACTGGTGGAACTGCGTGGCGCGAAGTATCGACCACGGCACCGCACTCTCGCGGACGATGTGCTCGGTCGCGAGCTTGGTCTTGTAGTAGGGGTAGTCGACGCGGTCGATGCCGACGATCGACACGAACACGATGTGCGCGATCCCGGCGGCACTCGCCTTCTCGAGAAGGCGGCGGGTGCCGTCCACGTCGGTCGAGCGGCCGCGCAATGGCCGCGTCGTCGCCGAAGCCGCGTGGACGATGACCTCCATCCCGGCGAGCGCCTTGTCGAAACCGGCCCCTGTCTTCAGGTCACCCTCGATCGCGTCGACGTGTCCGCGCGGCCGGCGCGTGAATATGCGCGCCCGATGGCCGGACTGGCGCAGGAGGGTGACGACGTGGCGGCCGAGCGTTCCCGTGCCGCCAGTGACGAGGACGTTCACGCCGGGGCGGGGGCGGCGAGGGCCTTGGCGAAGAAGGCGAGCACGCGGCGCCAGGAGTCGTCTGCGGCGTCCTTGTCATAGGCGCGGCCGTGTTCGTTGAAGAACGAGTGGCGGGCGCCGGGATAGACCTTGATGTCGTGGTCGATGCCGTGGCGGGTGAGCGCGGCTTCGAGCGCCCGCCCGGCGCCGGCGGTGAAGTCGTTCTGCGGGTAGGAGCCGACGACCGGACAGGACCGCTTCACGACGTCGAGCGGGCGCGGGTTGGCGCCGTAGAAGGGGGCGATCGCCTTGAGGCGCGAGTCGGTGCAGGCCCAGGCGATGGCGAAGCCGCCGCCCATGCAGAAGCCGATGGCGCCGAGGCGTTGGGCGTCCACCTGGGGCAGCTTGGCGAGGTAGGTGAGCGCGGCCTTCAGGTCGTCGACGCCGTAGCGGTTGACCGAGCCGAGGAGCATGCCGCCCATGTAGCGCGCCATGCACAGCGCGCGGTTGCGACCGGTGAAGAGGTCGGCGGCGAGGGCGGCGTACCCGGCGCTGGCGAAGCGGCGGGCGATCTCGCGGATATCGTCGTTGAGCCCGTACGCCTCGTGGATTACCACCACGCCGGGGAACGGCCCGGCGCCGTCGGGGAGAGCCAGAAATCCGCCCCCTTTGAGGGCGGTGGGGTCGAGGTCGCGCGTCTGCATCGTGTCCGTAGCCATCCGAGATCGTAGCCTCGTGCGGCGGGCGGCTAGAGGCGGACGGGTATCCTTAGTTGTCCCAGGCCGGTGCGCGTCGTGGGCCCGTGGCGCAGTTGGGAGCGCGTCTGAATGGCATTCAGAAGGTCAGGGGTTCGAATCCCCTCGGGTCCACCAAACCGCTTTCAACTCTTAACTTCCTGTCCCTGAAATTCTTCCTTGCACATTTTCTTGACGGTGATATAGTTCCTCAACTTTCGTCGGGGTCGTCGCACCGTATCTAGAGGGAGGAAGGGTGCGTTTCGGGAGGGTTTGGTCCGATGGACGCGTGCTCGCGCGCTCCTATCGAGCCCTGGGGGCAGCAGCCTGAAGGCGCTTCTTAAGCTGACTTTCGTCTCTGGCTTCGCGGCCGCCGCCGTGGCGATTTCGGTCGCCGCCCAGAGCGTCGCCACGTACACCTCCATCGCGCCGATCACGCCTGCCCAGAAGGCAAATCCGAAGCCTGCCTTCGTCCCCTCGATCCACATCTACGGCGTGACCGTCGACCAGAAGGTCGGCAGCGCGACCATCCTCATGACGCCGTTCACGCCGCGAAACGTCGCCGTCGCGCTCGGCGATCAGTTCGGGATGCAGCTGATCGACGTCACGCCGGCCTTCGGTCGCTACGTCTACTCGCTGCCGCAGATCCGCGTCGGCCCGGGCCCGGCGGCGCACACGGCGACCGTCTACTTCCCTCCGTTCGCCACCAGCGCCGACATCGCCTACTACTTGCAGCGCAACGGCCTGCAGGTCCAGTCATGGACGTCGATCGACGACCGCACGGGGCGCGTTGCGATCGTCGACCTTCCGCAGATCAAGCCGGTGCTCGTCAACGCGCAGCTCGGCATCTGGAAGGCGATGGTGACGCCGGGCCTCGACCGCGGCCGCATCGACAGCTGGGCCATCGCGAACAAGTTCACCATCATCAGCTACGACGCCACGACCGGCGAAGTCTTGATCCAGGGTCCGAAGCCACGTCCGGTGATTCGCACCGTCTATCCCCGGCCCGCGGTTCACACGACCACCACGCCGCCACCGACATCGAAGCTGTACATCGCCTTCAAGCCCGGCACGACGTTCAACACCGCCCAGTCCGCGATCCAGGCCGCGGGCGGCCAGGTCACGAGCTTCGACAGCAGCACCGAGCTCGCCGTCGCGACGGTCGCGACCACTCGCATGACCCAGGCGACCTCGTCGCTGCAAGGTTCGAGCGCAGTGAGCTGCGTCGGCGCGTCGTCGACGGCTTGCCCGAGCGCGGTGCCCCCCGCCACCTCGACGACCGGCTCGAGCACCGACACGACTTCGACGTCGACCGATCCCACCGTCAACCCGCCCGCGACGTCAACCGCCACGGGTACGGGATGGACGACCACTGACGTCCCGCCGCCCGTCGCCGGGACGAACGTACCCCTCCAGCTGACCGCGAACGCGGCCGACGGCCACATCTCGCTTTCCTGGACCGCCATCGCGGATGCTCAGAGCTACCAGGTCTATCGCACGACGGGAACCGACACGCCGACCCTCATCGCGACCACGACCGCAACGACCCTGACCGACGTCGGTGGCACCACGGGCTCCGCGTACGCCTACAGCGTGGTGCCGGTCCTGTCCACCGGACCCGACTCGACCCGGACGCAGAACGCCAACGCGACCTGGGTGGCGGCGACGTCGAACCCGGTGCTGATCAGCGCATCGCCGCAGACGCCGACCCTCAGCGGCTCCGTCGCGCTCGCCGTCAGCGCGCGGACGGGTGACGGCGCCGGCTCAGTCACGTGGTCACTTGTCTCGGCCGCCGCCGTCACAACGCAGGCCGGCGCCGCGACCGCGTCGCCGACGGCGAGCGACCCGCTGACGTGGACCGCAGCCGCCACCTGGAACTCGCGCGAGGTCGCTGACGGCACCTACACGCTGACGGTCTCGATAAGCGATGGCTCCGGCCACACGACGCAGGTCGCGTCGGCCGTGAAGATCGCGAACGCCGCGCCCGCGGCGCCGACGGCGTTGGGTGCGACCACCGTCGGCCCGACGGTGATCCTCACGTGGCAGCAGCCGGTGGCCGCCAACGGCGCCGCGTACCTCGTCCAGAAGGACGCAGAGGTGACCCCGGTCGCGGCGGCGGCGGCCGGCTCGCTCTCGTGGGCCGACGACGACGCCGGCGCCGGCTCGCACACGTACACCGTCGAGCTCGAAGACGAGTTCGGCAACACGAGCGCCGCTGCGACGACGACGGCCAACGTGACGCTCGGCGACGCGCCCGCGCGGACTCCGTCGCTCGTCATCACGCTGCCCAACGGTCGCGTCCTCGTCAAGGACGGGGCGGTCGACGACCGCGTGATCCTGTCCACCGACGCAACCACCGCGAGCGGGGTGCGCTTCCAGTACCGCCTCGACGATGGGACGTGGACCGACGTCACAGGCACGATTTCCTGCGCGCCGCAGTGCAGCCAGGAATGGGCCGCCGGCGCGCTGGCGAAGGGTCACTACAGCGTGCGCGCGATCACGCCGCAGGCCGTCAGCGCGATCGAGACCGTGACGCTGCGCGGCAACGCCGGTCTCCCGGCCCCTCACGCTCCCCTCGCGCTCATCACGCCCTTCGGCGTGTCCCTTCGCTGGACGCCCGCGCAGGGCGAGCTCGCGAGCCGCTACGCGATCAGCCGGCGGCACGGCGGCGACTGGGTGCTTCTTGACCGGGTCAGCGGCACCGAGTACCTCGACCGGACAGCGCAGCCCGGAGCCAACGACTACCGCGTCCAGGCCTACGACACGAACGGCGCCGCCGGCCAGACGTCCGCCGCCACGACCATCGTCGTGCCGACGATCGTCCGGCAGGCGGCCACCCCGCCCGCGTCCAGCACACCGCCGGCTCCCACCGGGTTCCGCGCGATTGCCGGCGGCAGCTCGGTGACGCTGGTCTGGTCACCGGTCGCGAATGCAACCGGCTACACCGTCGAGCGCGCGTGGCAGTCCGACGGCCCGTACGCGACCGCCGGCACCACCGGCGAGACGATCTTCCGCGACTCGTCGCCTGTCGGCGCCATCGCCTACTACCGAGTCCGCGCGCTGGCCGGCGGCGTCACGAGCGAGCCCTCGAACATCGTCTCCGCGACGGTGATGCCCTCGGTCGCGGTCGACCCCGCCACGACGTTCGTCATCGGGGCGGGTCCCGCGTCGGCGAATGGCACTCCCGGCATGGTCACGCTCGGCACCGCGCAGACCACCTCCTCGGCCGGCTCCAGGCTGGCGGTCACCGCCGGCGGCAACGCCCCGGCGCGAGTCGCCGGCGTGGAGGTGCAGACGCTGCAGGCCGGGACGTGGTACGTGATCGGCCAACTCTCCGCCCTGACCACCGGTCAGACGTGGACCGCTGACGGCACGATCATCACCAGCGGACTCACCGAGGGGGCGCACCAGGTCCGAGCCGCGGCCGTGACCGCATCGGGCGCCTTCATCAGCGCCACGGCGCCCTCGACCGTGACGATCGTCCACACCGCGGCCACGGTCGGCGGCGTCACGGCCGCGATCTCCAACGACAGCGTCGTCATCACCTGGAACCCCGCGTCGTCGGCGACGTCTTACAACGTCTACCGCGCGGTCGGCGGCGGCGGTCTCGCCCTCGCCGCCACCGGGGTCACGGCCGATACGTTCAGTGACGACTGGCTGCCCGGCGCCCAGGCGACCGGCTACGCCGTGACCCAGGTCGACGGCTACGGCAACGAGAGCGCGTACAGCCAGGTGAGCTGGGTCACGACCCCGGCGGCCTGGAACATCGCCGCGCCTTCGGTCTCGATCCTCACCCCGTCGGCAGCCGAGCGGCCCGACCAGGCGATCATCGACCTCGCCGCGTCCGTGGCGTCGCACAACGGCATCTCCTCGGTCGGGTTTTTCTACGCCCCGATCGGCGGCGGCGCCTGGACCGCGATCCCGGACTCCCTGCCCATCACCCCGAAGTCCCCGGTCACGCCCGGCGGCCCGCTGCTCGCGGCCGGCGGCATCACCGTCTGGGCCTCATCCTTCAGCACGACCGGCCTGGCCGCCGGCAAGTACCAGTTCCGCGTGACGGCCACCGACAACAACGCCCGGATCACGCAGGCCCTCGACTCCTTCGTGGTCGGCGTCGCCGGTGCGCGCGGACCGCCGACCCCGGGCTTCAACCTTTCGGTCACCCCCAGCGCGACCGGCATGCGCCTCAGCTGGACAGGCCTCGCCGGTGATTTCTTCCAGGTTCGCCGCTCGATCGACTCCAGCACCGAGCTCCTTTCTCTCGGGACCACCTCCGCCACCCAGCTTCTCGACTCCGCCGTGCTGCCCGGGCACACCTACAGCTACCAGGTCGTCAGCCTGAGCCCCACGGTCGGCTTCACCCCCATCGTCTCCGCCTCGGCCATCTCCTCCTTCGGCTCCGCGGGCAAGGCTTCCTCCGCCGATGGATCGGTCGCGGTCAGCCTTCCCTCGGCCAGCAGCTCGAACCTTGCCGTCGGCGTCACGCCGAACGCCACGCCGCCGGCGATGCCGTCCAGCTTCAGCGCGGTCGGCCCCGCGTATGACGTCAACGCGACGAGCCTGATCAGCGGCGCCGCGGTCCACCAGCTAGACCAGCCCGCGACGCTGACGTTCGCGATCCCCGCCGGCGTGACCCAGGCGCAGGCGCAGACGCTTTCCATCTTCCACTGGGACGAAACGACGGGAACGTGGGTGCGCGAGCCGACGACCCTCGACTGGGCGCACCACCAGCTCGTCGCGACCGTGACGCACTTCAGCCTCTTCGTGCAGGGCGCGGTCTGCACCGGCTCGCTCGGCGAGCTCTGCTACACGGACACGACCTCCGCCGTGATCTCGCTCAGCGACGCGCTCGGCCTGATGACGCTGACGGTCAGCAACGACAGCGGGCCCGGGCTGCAGTTCGCCGACAACAACCTGCTGCCGGCTTCGGCGGTCACGACCACCGACCGCTCGACCCTCACGTCGCTGCTGATCTCCGCCGGCACGTCCACCGTGGAGATCAACCATGACCTGACGCTCGCCGCCGGCTCGCTCGAGATCGACGCCGGCGCGATCAAGGTCGACTCCGGGGTCACGGTCAGCGTGGCCGGCGGCATCGTCTTCAAGGCCCAGAACCGCAGCAACGGCCACAGCTTGCTCGGCATCACCAGCACCCTGCTCGGAGTCAAGGCGACGATCGAGGTCGCCGGCGCCACCCTGACCGGCTCGTCGGTCGACCTCGAGGCGCTGTCGGGGACGTTGGCGACGACCGTCAACGGCGCGTTCCAGCTGCTCCCCGGCCTTGGCGTCCTGAGCGTCGCCGAGACGACCGGCTTCGACTCGAGCGGCGGCAACTTCAGCGTCGACGGCGTGACAGGCACATGCCACTACACGAGCCTCGACCCCACCACCTTCTACGGCATCACGGGATGCAGCGGCGTCCCGGCCGACGGGGCCGCGGTCGACGGCGGCATCGACGAGACCGGGAGCGGCACGGGCTTCAACCACGGCGCCCTGCAGCTCATCTACATCGCCGGCGTCAACGTCCACGGCGCGTCGTCGATCGTCGCCACCTCTGGCAACGTGACCCTCGCGTCAAACCTCGCGATCAGCGCCAAGGCCGAGTCCAACGGCGGCCCGGACAAGGGCGACTGGACCTCGCTGGTGCCGTACCTGAAGGGCGATGTGGTGACCTTCAACGACAAGCGCTACGTCGCCCAGAACGACGTCACCAGCTCGATGGACCCGGCGACCGACACCACCAACTGGAAGGACGCCAAGAGCACCGACTCCGCCGTCGTGGCCGCCCAGGTCTACGCCAGCTCGAAGACGCAGCTGTCCGACACAAGCGCGGTCACGGCCAACGGTGACGTCGCCATCACCTCCAGCCTCAAGACCGACGTCGAGTCCGAGGCCGACTCATCGGCCGCCGGCTCGGGCGCCGGCATCGCGGTCGCGGTCCTGACCACCGACTCCGAGGCTTTCGTCGACAGCACCGCGGCGACGCCGATCAGCGGCCACAACCTGACGCTGTCCGCGGACACCGACAACACAGCTCCGACCACCGCGAAGTCGAGCCCGAAGGGCGCCGACTCGGGCGGCAGCAACGACAAGAACGCCAACGACGCCAGCCAGCGCCTCAACTCGAGCGGCGACGGCTACAACGCCGACTCCGCGAGCAAGGCGGACAACAAGTCGAAGACGGCCGACGGCAACCAGAACCTCACCGCCGCCCTGGCGGTCACCGTCGTCGTGGCCACGACCAAGGCCTACATCGCGCCCGCGGACCAGGTCTCGACCCACACCGTCGACGTCGGCACCGGCACGGAGAAGATCCACGCCGGCGCCAAGAACTCCAGCACCGCGACCGCCGACGGCGGCAACGTCAAGTTCTCTCCCGACGCGCCGACGTTCACCGGCGCGTCGACGCTGGGCGGCTTCCTCAACGGCGGCCAGAGCTACTTCTACCGCGTGAGCGCGCTCTTCAAGGGTGACCAGAGCACCACGACCGGAGTCCTGCCCCAGGTCCTCGTCGGGACCGCCGACCCGCTGGTCGTCACGTCGACGAGCGGCTTCGGCACCAAGGGCGTGCTCTCTATCGCCGGCGTGCCGGGAGCCTGCAACTACGCGGTCGTCGACGCCACCGACCTGACCGTCGACGGCTGCCCGGGCATCGCCGTCGGGGGCGCCGCGGTCCAGCAGCTCGACGAGAGCCTGCCCGGGGCCGAGGCCGAGAGCAAGGTGCCAAGCGGCACGAGCACGAACCAGGTGACCGTCAACTGGGGTACCGTCGCCAACGCGGTCGGCTACCGCGTGTACCGCGGCGACAAGACCGGCGAGGAGAAGCTGCTCGCGTCTCCGGGCAACGTCACCTCCTACATCGACAAGACGAGCGCCACCCCGGCGGGCGATATGCCGACCGAGGACGACAAGTCCGGGCTCGGCATTGCCGTCGCGGTGAACGTCGACGTGATCGAGACCGACGCCTACCTCGCCGGCAACGCATTGCTCAACGCGGGTGGCGGCGTGACGGTCGAGGCCCTCGGCCCGGGCAGCGGCAACTCGAGCTTCACGGCGCACGCGACCTCGGGCGCGGGCGGCAGCAGCGTCGGCGTGGCCGGCTCGATCGCGGTCAACGTCGTCTCGAGCCACACGGTCGCCGAGGTCGAGACCCCGACGCCAGTCGCGGTCAGCGGCGACCTCACCCTCAACGCCTCGTCCAACGCGACCAACAACGCGACGGCCGACGCCAAGCAGGCCGGGGACGGGAACACGAGCGGCGTCGGCGCGTCGGTCGCGGTCGACGTCGTCAACGACACGACCTCCGCCGGGCTCGCGGACGGCGCCATGCTGACCGGGGCCAAGAACCTGAAGGTCTCGGCGAGCGGCACCGACGCCATGACCACGAAGGCCGACGGCGGCGCCTCCGCGGGCAAGGGCAGCTTCGCCATCTCCGCGCAGGTCGCGATCGCGATCTCGAACATCACGACCAGCGCCTCGATCGGCACGGGCGCCGACCTGATGCTCACAGGAGCGCTGACCGCCCATGCGACGCAGAGCGCCTCGACCACCACCACCGCGGCGGGGGCGACCACGGGCGGCAACGCCGGCATCGGCCTGTCGCTGGCGCTGCTCGTGGCCAACCACAACTCGCTCTCGCAGCTCCACCGCAACCTCGCCGGCAGCACCGCGGCGAGCTTCCAGGCCGACGGCTTCTCGAGCAACGACACCGAGGCGAACGCAAGCTCGGCCGGCTCGCAGGAGAAGAAGGGCTCGAGCGAAACCGAGACGGAGGGGTCCGCGGACTCGAAGGACACCACCGGCCAGTCGGTCAACGACAAGGCCGACAACAATCTCGGCCTCGGCAACGACACGTCGAAGGACTCGACGAAGTCGTCCGACAACCCCGGTGGCACGGACTCGGGCTCTTCGAGCACGCCAAAGGCCAAGAGCGGCGAGAACGGCGGTACCACGTTCACCATCGCGGCGGCGGCGGCCATCGCCATCGTCAAGGTCAGCTCGCTCGCCACCCCCGATGGTGCTCTGAACATCACCAGCGCGGGCGTCCTGACCTTGAAGACGACGCAAGACGTCGACTCCAAGGCGATCGCCAAGGGCAGCGCGACCAAGGCCAAGACGGCCAACATCGGCGCCGCCGGGGCGATCAACCTCGTCAAGGCGACCAACGACGCGAGCACCGGGCCGAACGACGTCATCTCGACCCACGGGCTGAGCCTCTCCGCCGGTACGAACAAGACCGGCGCGCTGCGGGGCAACTGGAGCTCCGGCACCAGCTACAGCAAGGGCGACGTCGTCGTCGACACCCTCGACAGCAACCGGTACGTCGCCCTGAACGATGTCGCGAGCGACCTGGACGCGCCGCACTTCGACCCCGCGAACTGGCTGCAGATCGGGACCTGGCTGCCGGTGTTCGGCTACAGCGCCGGCGACGTCGTCATCGACGCGTTCGACGGCAAGGCCTACGTCGCCATCAACGACATCGCGACCGACCTCGTAGCGCCGCACGCCGACTCGGCCAACTGGAAGCTCGTCTCCAACGAGCCCGATGGCAAGAGCAGCGTCGACACCGAGGCGACCGCCGGCGCGGGCGGGGGCAAGGTGGGCATCGCCGGCGCGCTGGCGCTGACGATCGCCGACTACGAGACGCACGCCGATGTCCTCGCGACCCCTGGCGACGATCTCCACGGCAACGACCTGACCCAGTCGGCGAGCAGCTCGTTCGACACGACCTCCAAGGCCATGGCGAGCGACAAGGACGCCGGCACGGTCGGCATCGGCGCGGGCGCGGCGATCAACAGCGTGGACGACGTCACGACCGCGTCGATCCTCAGCGGAGCCGTGCTCACCGGCCTGAAGAAGGTGACCCTCAGCGCGACCGGCAGCGACACCGAGACCACCTACGCCGAAGCGGGCGCGGCAGGCGCCACGGGCTCGACGCTCGGCCTGGCGGCCGACGCCGCGATCGCCCTGCCGACCGTCACGACGACGACCACCATCGCCGGCGACACGAGCCAGTCGCTCACCTCGTCCGACGCGATCACGCTCAGCGCGAGCCAGACGGCGAAGGCGACGACCACGGCCAAGGCCGACGCCGTCAACGGCAAGGTGGTCATCGGTCTCGCGCTCGCGCTCGCCATCCCGGACGACGAGGTCACGGCGACCGCCACCCGCAACCTGACCGCGAAGTCCATCACGTTCACCGCGTCGGGCAGCGCGGCCGACGTCACCGAGGCGGACGCGAGCGCCACCGGTGCGAAGGGCAAGGGCGACGACAGCTCGGGCAAGGACGTGAACGGGAAGGCCAACGACCAGCTGAGCAACGCCAACACCGAGCGCACCGACAACACCGGCAAGTCGGCCAAGACGTCGGACACGAACGACGCCAAGGCCGAGACGTCGGACAAGAACGAGGACAGCGGCAACACCGTCACGGTGGCCGGCGCCGCCGCCATCAACATCACGACCACCCGCTCCGAGGCTTCGGTCGCGGACGGCTCGACCATCCACGCCACCGGCGGCCCGCTGACCCTCAAGACCTTCGCCAACACCGACGCGAGCGCCAAGGGCAACGGCAAGGCCGACTCGGCCGGCACCGTCGGCATCGGCGTCGGCGTCGCGGTCAACAAGGTCGGGATCACGAACCTCGCGACGACCAACAACTCCACGGTCGTAGCCAAGGGTCTCGACCTCGAGACGGGCGTGCTCGTCAACGGCCAGGACCGCATCCAGCGCTTCGACGGCAAGGACTGGAAGACCATCGACGCGGGCGAGACGTTCCCCGAGTCGCCGGACGGCGGCGACTACTTCCAGCTGACCAAGGGCGTGCCCGCGACCACGACGGTCGACGGCGAGAACCAGGACCTGGGCGGCGGCACGCTGAAGGTCAAGTCGCTGTTCGGCTGGGGCCTGTTCGGCGGCACCTTCAAGGTGGACGGGATCGACAAGCCCTGCACCTACACCGGAGTCGGCTTCCTGACGCTGACCGGGATCTCCGGCTGCACGGGCAAGCCCGACGACAAGGCCCTGGTCACGATGACGACCGCCACCGCCGTCGACAACAGCCTCTTCCCCTTCGGCCAGGACGTTGCCTCGGGCGTGCTGGTCGTGACCTCGACGACAGGCTTCGACCTCACCGGCGGATCGTTCAACGTCGCCGGCGTCACGGGTACGTGCAACTACAGCTTCGGCATCGTCAACACCTTCTTCGGCATCACGGGCTGCACCGGCGTGCCGAAGGACGGAGCGGCGGTCACCAGGATCTCGTACCTCCCGGGCATCTACCAGTGGAGCAAGCTGCTGTCGACCTGGCAGCTCCAGACCGTCGGCATCCCGACCGGCGCGTCCCTGCCGACCAACCCGAACACCGGCGACTACTTCCAGATCACCAAGACCGCCTCGGCGACCACCGCGGTGCACGGCGGCGGGCAGGACCTCACGCTCGGCACCCTCGCGGTCAACTTCACGAGCGGCTTCAGCTCCGTCGGCGCCTTCAAGGTCGACGGTATCGCCGGGACCTGCGGCTACACCGGCATCACTCCGACGTCGTTCATCGGCGTCGCGGGCTGCGCCGGCATCCCCGACGACAAGGCCACCGTGACGTCCGTATCGCCGGCCACGAAGGTCGACGGTTCGGGCCAGAACCTCGGACTCGGCACGCTGATCGTCAAGTCGACGGCGGGCTTCGGTGCCAGCGGCACATTCAAGGTCGACGGCGCGACCGGGACCTGCAGCTACACGATGGTCTCCGGCACGCTGTTCAACGTCACCGGCTGCACCGGAACGCCGGCCGACAAGGCCAACGTCACCTCGACCACCGCGGCCGCGACCTACGCCTCCGGCATCTACCGCTGGAACGGCACGAGCTGGGACTCCAAGGGCGACGGGACGGCGTTCCCGGAGAGCCCGACCGAGGGTGACTACTACCGCTTGGCCGAGCACGACATCAGCGCCGAGGCCGAGTCGGGTGCCGGCGGCGACAAGGACAAGGTCAGCATCGCGGGCGCGCTGGCCCTGAACCTCGTCAGCGACCACTCGGAGGCCATCGTGCCGGCGGGCGCGAACATCACCGCCACGGGCGGCGACGTGACCCTGAGCGCGAAGAGCAACGAGGAGGACGGCGCCAAGGCCGACTCGGACGCCAAGGCGGGCAAGGTCGGCATCGGCGCGTCGGCCGCCATCCAGGTCCTCACGGACAACATCGTCCGCGCGGCGATCGAGAACGGCGCGGTGTTCGTCGGCGGCAAGAACCTGACCATCTCGGCCGCCTACCACCACGACGTCGGGACCGAGGACAAGGCGGGCTCCGAGGGTGGCGTGGCGATCAGCCCGTCGGTCTCGATCAACATCGTCACCGACCACGTCGACGCCTACCTCGGCACCGGAGCCACGCTCACCGTGACCGGCGACGCAAGCATCGCCGCTGCGGACGACACCAGCGCCAGCACCGATTCCAACGCCGAGGCGGGCGGCAACGACGTCGCGATCGGCGCCGCGGTGTCGATCAACGTCGTCCAGACGACGACCAGCGCCGACCTCGAGCGCAGCCTGACCGCCGCCTCGCTGACGCTGCACGCCTCGACCGACGGGTCGAACGAAGCGAAGGCGGAGGCGAGCTCAAAGGGCGAGAGCAGCGACGGCAAGAGCTCGGACGACCAGTCGAAGGACCAGGTCAACAACAACCCCAACACCTGCGGCAGCAGCGACTCGTCGTCCTGCAACAAGACCGGTGGTGACCTTCCGAAGGGCAAGGACTCGACCGACCAGGCCAACGGCAAGTCGGAGGACAAGTCGGGCGAGGACTCGGGCGGGGTCAACATCGCGGCCGCGGTCGCGCTCAACTGGGCCCGCATCAACACATACGCGCGGATCGGCGACGGGGCCAACACGCCCACGGTGGCCTCGGCCGGAGCCGTCAAGGTCAGCAGCGAGAACACGATCAGCGCCAACGCCAAGGGCATCGGCCTCGCAGTGAACATGGACTCCGACGTCTCGATCGGCGCCGCCGTCGGGCTCAACGTCGAGGACATCACCAACCGCGCCTCCATCGGCGCAGGCTCGACCGTCGCCGGTGGTCCGATCACGGTCGAAGCGGTGACGCCCGACGGGAAGCGCAACGAGTTCGTGGTCTGGGCGTTCGCCGTCGCCGGCGGCAAGTCGGACGCGAGCGTCGCGGCCTCGGCCGGCATCCAGGTGCTGGGCTTCCACACCACGGCGGTCATCGAGAAGGGCGCGCGCGTCACATCGACCGACAACCTCGATGTGCACGCGACCAACTTCATGGGCCTGCAGAACATCCCGGTCTCCGGCGCCCTGTCCACGAGCGGCAGCGCGGTCGGCGGCGCGGTCGCGGTCAACATCCTCAGCCCGATCGAGACGCTGGCCTACATCGACTCCGACACGAGCGGCGGCTCGACGTGCTCGGCCGGGACGACGTGCGTCGACGTGGCGAAGGCGATGTCCGTCACGTCGAAGGCGACGCTCGACCCCATCTCGCCCGAGCTGCCGGACCCGCTCAAGGGCAAGGTCTCGCTCCCGGCGGTGACGTCGGTCGCGGTCGGCGGCGGGGCGGGCGGCGGCGACGCCGCCGTGACGGGCTCGGTCATCGTCGACGTGTTCTCGCTCCTGACGCAGGCCTTCGTCGGGGTCGGCGCGCTGATCAACCAGAACAGCGCCCCCGGCACCTCGGCGCAGACGATCGACGTCAACGCCGAGGACGACACGAGCGTCACCAACGTGGCCGGCGCCCTGGCGCTCAGCGAGGGCAGCGCCGGCGTGGCGGTGTCGATCATCGTCGAGATCATCGACAAGGACGTGAACGCATATCTGGGCGCGTCGTCCCAGGTGACCGCGGGCGGCGACATCTCGATCACGGCGACGGCCAAGGAGAACCTCTTCGAGCTGGCGGTCGGTGGCGGCGCCTCTGAGGACGCCGGCGTCGCGGGCTCGATCCTGGTCGTGGTCCTCAACGAGGCGGGATCGCACTCCACCAGCGCCTACATCGACGACTACGCCAGCGTGCACGCCGGCGGCAAGGTCGCGATCGCGGCCGCCGACACGGCCGACAAGCTCAACCTGGCGTCCGGCAACGTCGCGATCGGCACCGGCAGCGCAGGTGTCGGGGCGTCGGTCGTGATCCTCATCCGCAACGGTGTCGTCGACGCCGCGATCCACCAGCACGCGCACGTGGACGCCGATGGAAGCACCGGGGCCACCGTGAGCGCGACCCAGAGCGAGAACCTGCTGATGATCGCGGTCTCGGGTGACGGCGGCTCCGACGCAGGGGTCGCCGGCTCGGTCATCGTCGACGTGCTCACCGACACGACCAAGGCGCACGTCGATCCTTACGCGGTCATCGGCGACGCCCCGAGCGCGGCCGCCGGCGTCACGGCCACCGACACGACGACGATCCTCAGCATCGCCGGCGCGGTGTCAGGCGGCGGCACGGCAGGCGTGGGCGCCGGCATCGACGTCGAAGACGTGAGCAAGGACACCGAGGCCTCGATCGCGAACCACGCGCAGGTCTCGACGACCGGCAACGTGGCCGTGGACGCAACCTCGAGCGAGCACGTCACCTCGATCGCCGTCGGCGCCGGCTTCGGCGGCGACGCCTCGGTCAACCTGAACGTCGGCGTCTCCATCTTCACCGTCAACACCGACGCGTTCATCGACGGCGGGACGACGAGCCTGGACGGCGCGTCGGTCGACGCCGGCGGCAGCGTCGGTGTGAGCGCGGACGAGGCGCTGACCTTGAACGTCATCGGCGGCAACATCTCGGCGTCGGGTTCGGCGGCGGTCGGCGCGGCGGCGGCGGTGCCCATCGTGACCAAGGACACGCACGCGTTCATCGGCGACCACGCGAAGGTCAACGCCGCCGGCGCGGGCGGTATCACCGCCGACACAGGCTCGGTCCGCGTCACGCCGACCGACACGCACTTCGACCCGTCGGCCTCCGGCGTGATCGAAGGCGACGGCTCGACCCTGCACCTGCCGTTCAACCACGGCCTCAACGAGGACGAGCCGGTCATCTACGACAACGGCGGCACGGGGAGCATCAACGGCCTGACGAGCGTCGAAGACGACCAGGCGGCGAACTGCGGCACCAGCCCGAAGTGCACCGTCTACTACGTCCACGTCGTCTCGGCCGACGAGATCCAGCTGAAGACGCAGCAGGGCGGCACGACGGCGAACAGCGGCTCGGTCTCCTGCGTCAGCGGCCTGGTCGTGTGCGGCCTCAGCGCCCCGGCCGTCCACGGCGAGTCGCACCGCATCGTGCCGACCGACAAGGCCGGCGTCCGCCAGGACATGTCGCCGCGGTTCAACCCGCACGGCGACGTCAACTACGCAACCGACACGATCACGCTTCCATACACGCTCGACGTCGCCGACGGCGCGAAGGTCGTCTACAGCGCGGGTGGCGGGATCCCGATCGGCGGCCTGGTCGACGGCGGCACCTACTACGCGACCAACATCACGGTCGGCAACCCGACCACGCTGCAGCTGGCCGACAGCTACTGCCACGCCGTCGGCGCGGCCGGCGACCCGTCCAAGTGCCCCAGCATCGCGGTCACACCGATCGACCTGACCGACCCCGGCACCAACCCGGGCCGCTCGCACAGCATCGTCGAGGACGGCAACACACCGACCGGCGACGGCGCCGAGATGGGTTCGCGGACCGTCAACGTCGACACCGACACGCTGCGCGGCGTGGCGGTCACGGCCACGAACAGCGACGACCTGGCGGGCATCGGCGTATCGGCGGGCTTCTCGGGTAGCGCCGCCGTCAACCTCTCAGGTGTCGTCCAGGTCGTGAAGGCGAACACCTCTGCCTACATCGGCAAGGGCGCCCAGGTCGACTGCGGCTCCACGTGCGCCTCCAACGTGGCTGCGGCGGATGCCGGTCAGTCGGTCCGCGTCGCGGCGAGCAACTCGTTCCATGAGCTCGGCATCGCCGCGACTCTGGCGATCGGCGGTGACGCCGGCGTCGGCGTGGGTGTGGGCGTCTACCTCGTCACGCTGAACACGGACGCCTACATCGACGACTCGGCTCGCGTCAACGCCCGGGACAACATCAGCGTCCTCGCCAGCGGCAAGGACTCGATCATCTCGGTCGTCGCCGGCGCGAGCGGCGGTGAGGTCGGGGTCGCCGGCACGCTGGCGGTCACCATCCTCAACACCCACACCTTTGCGTGCATCGGCACGTTCACGAGCGATGGGTTTGGCTGCAACAACGCGCCCGCCGACCTGCTGCACCCGACGACGCTCTCCGCCGGGAACAACCTCCTCATCTCCGCCCGCGACGAGACGAAGCTCGACCTGATCACCGCGAGCCTCGCGGGCGGGTACGTCGGCGTCGGCGTCGCCGTCGGCGTGGCGCTCGTGACCAAGAACACGGACGCGTTCATGGGCCCGAACACCGTCGCCGACGCTCGCGGCAACGGGGTCGCCCTCGACACGGTCGGGGCCTACGACGGCACGTACGACAGCTCCGACGCGGACGATGACCTCGGGTTCGAGACACAGCAGATCCACGGTCTGGCCGTGCAGAGCGCGAGCAAGGAGGACATCTTCGGCCTCGCCGCCAGCGCCGGCGGTGGCTTCGTCGGAGTGGCCGGTGGCGTCGGCGTGACGCTGCTGCACGTGACGACCAAGGCGTTCGCCGCCGCCGGCGCGCAGATCAACCAGGGCGGCGGAGCCGGCTCGAGCCAGTCGGTGAACGTCTCCGCCGTCGACTTCTTCAAGTCCCTCACCGTCGCCGGCGGCGCGGCGGGCGGCTTCGTCGGCGTCGCGGGCGGAGTCGACATCGGCGTCGCCGACTCGACCGTGCAGTCGTTCCTCGACACCGGCACCAACGTCAGCTCGCAGAAGGACGTCGAGGTCAACGCGGTCTCGCGCAAGCAGGTGCAGACCTACGCCGTCAGCGTCGGTGGCGGCTTCGTCGGCGTCGCGGGCTCGGTGTCCGTGTGGAGCATCGGCGTCCAGCCGACGACGACCTACAACGACGCCGGGGGCGGCCCGGACAAGGGCAGCTGGGCGCTGCACGGCAACTACCACAAGGGCGACGTGGTCACCGACACCACGATCCTGCCGAACAAGAAGTTCGCCGCCAAGAACGACCTGACCAACGACCTCACGGCGCCCAACGCCGACCCGTCGAACTGGGAGGGCGACACGAACTCTCTCGCGCCCTCGTCAGGCGGTGGCGGCGGCGGGCCCGATATGGGCGCCTGGTCCAACGGCTCGAACTACAGCCAGAACGACGTCGTGCACTACAACCACAACGAGTACGACGCGCAGCGCAACATCAACATCGGCGGCACCTGGGTCTCGGGCACGAAGTACGACCGCGGCCAGATCGTGACCGACACGTTCGACAGCAAGGAGTACGCGCCGCAGGTCGATCAGACCAACGACACGCTGGCTCCGCACGCCAACCCCACCCAGTGGGCGCTGTACACGCCATCGAGCGACAGCGCCGACTGGCTCGGCGTCTCCACCGGCGGCAGCGCGCAGGGCAGCGCCGACACCGCGGCGTCGGGTGCCGACTCCGGCGGTGCGCCGGGCTACGGCCACGTCCTCAATGGCACCTCGGCCCCGGCGGCGCCCGCGTGGTCGGCCGGCACCAGCTACAGCGCCAACGACCACGTCACCGACAGCAGCCGCACCTACCAGGCCCGCCGCAACATCACCGTGGGCGGCGCCTGGGCCGCGTCCACCGTCTACGACCCGGGCCAGATCGTCACCGACGGCGGCAAGTACTACGCGCCGCAGGGCCACGACCCGGACGAGGCGCTGGCGCCGCACCTGAACCTGGTCGGGATGGCGGCCTCCTCCGCGCCCGCGTGGTCGTCAGCGGTTGGCTACCTGACCGGCGACGCCGTCACGTACAACGGCCACGAATACCTGGCGCAGCGGACGATCACGATCGGCGGCAACTGGCTGCCCTCGACCGTCTACAACCGCGGCTCCATCGTCACCGACCCCGCGGACCTCAGGCAGTACGCCCCCAAGGTGGACAACCCGGACGAGACGGTCTCGCCGCACAACAACCGCGGCCAGTGGTCGCTGTACAACCCCGCCGACGACGGCACCGACTGGCGGCTCCGCGCGCAGTGGGTGCTCTACACGCCGGCGACCGACCCGGTCGACTGGAACTCGAGCTCCGGCGCGTCGAAGACCAACGCCAGCATCGCCGGCGCGCTGACCGGCCCGACGACGAAGATCGGACTCGCCGAGCCGGGCAGCAGCGTCGCCACCGGCGCCCTCGGGTCTAGCGCGCCGGCCGGCACCTTCGCGATGGTCGACGGCACGATCACGGCGGGTGGCCACGTCCACGTGTGGGCGCGCGACAGCCTCGACGTCAACGGCCTGGCGGGCGCCGTGGCCGGCGGCTTCGTGGGCGTCGGCGCCGCGGTCCTGATCCTCAACGTCACGAGCGCCACCGAGGCGCAGGTCGGCGCGGACGCGGACATCACCGCCGGGGCGGCCGGGACCGGCCAGATCAGCGTCGTCGCGGCGATGGACCCGGAGAACACCTTCGGCCTCGCGTTCGCCGGCAGCGGCGGCTTCGTGGCCCTCGGCGCGCAGGTCGTCGTCCTCAACGACACCGGCACGCAGAACGCGCACGTGGACGACAACGCGACCCTCCGCCAGGCCGGCGGCGGCGTCGACGTCGACGCGACGGCCAACCGAAACGTGGCGACCGACGCCATCGGCGGCTCGACCGGCGCGTTCACTACCGGCGCCTCCGTTGCGGTCGCGAACGTCTCGGGCGACAACACCGCGAGGGTCGGCAACGTGGCCGTCGGCGGCACCAACCCCGTGGCTCACCTCAACGTGGCGACGAATGACACCGTCCACGCGCCGACCACGGCGATCGCGGTCGAAGGCGGCGTCGGGGCCGGCATCAGCGGCGCGCTCGCGTTCTCCAACCTCGGCGGCCTGACCATCGCCTCCTCCGGCGCCCACGGCCATGTTGGCTCGGGCGGCGTGGACATCTCCGCCAACGGCACGCACACCGCCAACGCCGACACGATCAACGTCGACACCGGCATTCTCGCCGCGGGCCTGACCGTCGCGCGCGCCGAGAACGACCGGTCGACCGAGGCCTGGTTCACCTCCACCGGCAACGTCCAGACCGCGGGCGCCGTGCAGGTGAGGGCGACCTCGAGCGACCACGCGACGTCCACCGCGCCGGGCGGCGGTGGGGGCGGCGTGAAGATCGACGTCATGGTGTCGATCGCGCTCGTCACCGGCCACACGAGCGCGGAGATGGATGGCACAGTCACAGGTCCCGCAGCCTCGGTCACGATCCAGGCCAATGCCGACAACGAGGCGAACGCGAGCGTGTTCGTCGTCGGCGTCTCGGTCATCGGCCTGACGGGCGCCTTCGTCGACGGCGAGGTGACCTCGGCGGCGTACACCGACGCGATCTTCGGCAGCACCGGCTCGGTGGCGGCGAGCGGCCAGGTCCTCGTCGAGTCCAACCTGACCCACCGCAACGAGGCGATCGTCTCGGCGACCGCGATCGACGCCGGCGCCATCGCCGCCGCCTCGTTCGAGCTGACCAAGGCCATCGTCGGCGGCCGGGTCAAGGCCCAGTTCGACGGCGACGTGACGCACTCGGGCTCCATCTACGTCCACGCCGACGGAGTCAACTACGCCGAGTCGAAGACACTCCAGGTCGCGGCCGGAGCGTTCGCCGGCGCCGGCGCCGGCGCGGACGCGGAGATCACGCCGGCCGCCGCCGTCGAGATCACCGGCGGCTCCGGCTCTAGCGCGACGAGCAACGGCTCGGTCACCTTCACGGTCACGTCGGACAACCACGCCAAGACCCTGACCAAGATCGGGACCGGCGGCTTCGGCGCCCTCGGCGTGTCGGTCCCGTCGGCGAAGGTTTCGGCGCCGACAAACGCGACCATCGACGGCGGCGTGACCGCCGGCGCCGGCGGCATCACCGTCCAGACCACCAGCAACAACCACGCGGAGGCAGACTCGCAGGTCCTGTCGATCGGGGCGAGCTCCGGCGCGGCGACCCTTGCCGACGCCGAGGTCGACTCCAACGCGACCACCGACGCCACCGTGCAGCAGGACGCGAGCTACTCGACGCCGAGCAACGCGGTCCAGGTCAAGGCGACGTCCACGAACCTCGCGCAGGCGACGGTCGAGGGCGTGTCGGCGGGCGTCGTCTCGCTGGGCCTCATGACCGGCACCGCTCTGGTCGGCGGCGAGACCGTGGCGACGTTCGACGGCGCCATCAGCGACTCGCTGACCAGGACCGGAAGTCTGCTCGTCCAGGCTCGCGGCCAGAACCAGGCGACGGTCGTCGACAACCTGTTCAATCTCACGATCGGCGGCGTGGCGCTCAGCGCCCTGGTCGCCGACGCCGAGGTGCAGGCGGGCGCCAAGACCGACGCGGTGGTGGGACCGGACGCCTCGGTGTACGTCGCCGGCTCGGTGATGATCGACGCCGGGCTGACGACGGCGAACGGCCACCAGAACTGGGCGGACTCCGACGTTCATGGCGCCAGCGGCGGCCTCGGCATAACCGGCGGCGCAGCCTTCACCAAGGCGCTGTTGATGGGCGCCGTCGACGCCGACCTCAACGGCTCGATCGCGGCCTCGGGCTCGATCACGATCCAGGCCAACAGCGACGACTACGCTCACGCCCACACGACCTTCCACTCCATCGGCGTCGCCGGCATGGCGGCGACCGAGACCGAGGCGAAGGTGACGAAAGAGGCCAACACGACCGCCGGCGGCTCGGCGGGATCCGCCTACACGAACACGACGTTCACGGTCACCGCCCACTCGCACAACAACGCGGCGGCTGATTCGGACGGCGCTTCGGGCGGCCTGTTCGGCGGCAATGTGCAGCTCCCCGAGGCCGCGGTCGGCGCTTCGACGAAGGCCGTGTTCCTCGGCAGCGTCACCCATGGCACCAGCGTCAGCGCAACCGCGACCTCCGGCAACGCCGCCACGGTCTCGGCCTCGCTCATCACCGTCGGAGCGTTCGGCGCCTTCGCCACCGCAGTCGCCGACGCCACGGTCACGGCGGACGCCCACACCGACGCCGGCATCGGCTCGGTCAGCATCGGGAGCGGCTCCATCACCCTGACCTCGACGTCGGGTGACCAGGCGACGGCCGACGCGGGCGGCGGCTCGGGCGGCGCGGTCAGCATCAGCCTCCTGGAGCCCGACGCCGAGGCGTTCGGCGGGACTTCAGCGTTCATCGCCGGCGGCGCCACGGTCAACGCGGGAAGCCTCAACGCGACCGCGACGGCGACTCCCGTCACGTTCGCGCACGCCCACATCATCAACATCGGCGGCATCACCGGCAGCGGCGCCACACCGAAAGCGGTCACAGGCGGCACCACCGAGGTGTACGTCGGCAACAACGCGCACCTGCACCTCGGCTCGGGCGCGGCGACCATGACCGCGACCCACAACGGGACGGCGACGACGGACAACGCCGACACCTCCGTCTCGCTCATCGGCGTCTCGCTGATCGACATCCACGCGTCGACCAGCGGTGCTGCGATGGCGCACGTGGACGACCGCGCGACCGTCAACGCCGGCTCCTTCGACCTCGAGGCTCACGCCACCGGCACGCCGACCGTCAGCTCGACCTCGGTGGGCGTGAACCTCGGCGGCGGCAACGGCGTCTCCACCACCGCCACCGACACGACCTCGGCGCTGACCTGGGTCGGCCCGGTCGACCCGAACCCGGCCGCGGACACAAACCACCCGGCGACCGTGAGCACCACCGGCGGCGTGACCCTCAAGGCCGACGTGACCTCCGCTCCGTTCGCGTCCTCGCTGAACGCCGGCATCCACCTCCTTGGCGACGGCTCGTTCGTGTCCGACACGACGACGAGCACGCCCACGGTCGAGGCGTACATGGGCGACCACGGCGTCATCGACGGTGGGTCGGGCGATGTGCTCATCCAGGCGACGACCAACGCGCACGCGATCGCGGACGCGGCCGGCTACTCACTCGGCGGATTCCACGTCGGCAACACGTCCACGGACGCCGAGCTGAAGCCGACGGTCAAGGCCTTCACCACCGGCCACGGCTCGCTCAGCGGCAACAACGTGACCCTGAACGCACGTGTGAACATCGACGACGGCGGCAACCCGATCTCGCCGACGTACACCTACAACACGCTCCTCGGCGACAGCCAGACGCTCACGGTCACTCCGGCGTTCGCGCGTGTGACCCTGGGCAGCCTCGCGCTGTTCGGCAGCATCGCCGGCGGCGAGATCACCGCCGTCGACTCGCCGATCGTCAGCACGAACGTGGGCGCGGGCACCGACGTGACGTGCGGCAACGCGCTGATGGTGCACACGCAGTCGTTCTCCCCGGCGAGCGCGGACGGCCTGGCGCTGTCCGGCGGCCTCGGCGTGGGCGTGGGCTTCGTCGAGCCGACCGTCACCGCGGGCGGCACGATCGACGCTGGCTTCGACGGCAACGTCCTGAGCGCCGGCAGCGCGACCGTGCGCAACGACGTCGAGTCGCGCGCGATCACCAACGGCCGGTCGTTCAGCGGCGGCGGCATCCTCGCCCTCTCGATCGCCAACATCAAGGCTTTCGCCAACGCCGTCGTCACGACCACCGTCAAGGGTCACCTCACGGCCAGCGGCAACGTGCTGGTCGAGAGCTCGGTCATCACGAGCGTCCTGGCCGACTACAGCGGGATCCAGATCTCGGGCTTCGTCTCCGGCGGCGACACGCACCTGACGGCCGAGGACGACACCCACATCAAGACCGAGGTCACGGGCACGGGCAGCGTGACCAGCAGCGGTGGCCAGGTCGACGTGCTCGCGTATCACGACTTCGACGGCACCCTTGCGACCGCCGACCAGGTCAGGGCCGTCGCCGACGTCATCAGCGCCTCCATCGGCGCGGCGTTCAACTCGGCGACGATCCACGCGACGGCCCAGGCCACCGACGAGGCGCGCGTCGACGGCGGCGGGGTGCTCGGCGCCAAGACCGCGGTGACCGTGGCCGCCGTCTCGGTGAACAGCGCGTCGGCCGGTATGACGAACGTCAGCGGGGCGTTGATCAACCTCGGCTCGGTCGGCAGCGACCCGACCGCGACCGCCTCCGGCGACACCGAAGCCAACTTCGAAGGCAACGTTGTCGGTCCGCTGAGCACGCCGGGCGCGGCCACGTTCAACCTGTTCGCCGACGGCGCCGACACCGCCACGGTGACCATGGACAACGCCGGGGGCGGCGCGCTGTCGATCAGCAGCTCGAACTCGACCGCGACGGGCAACCCGAGCAGCTCAGTCGAGCTCGGCGGTTCCGGCTCGACCATCATCACGAGCGGCGACATCCACGCCCAGGCCCACCAGACCTACGACTCCGACGCGAGCACGAGCAGCGCGACCGGCGGCGCCCTTAACGTGGCGTCGTTCACCGCCAACGCGGGCATGACGCCTTCCGCGATGGCCAAGGTCACCGGCGGCGCCGCGGTCACGTCGACCGGCGGCTCGATCTCGGTCGACGCCTCCGCCAACCAGTCACCGGCGCCCGCGTCCGACGGCCACTTCGACGCAGGAACCGGCGTCAACAACTCGACGCACGAGATCCAGTTCACATGCAACGGCACGCCGTGCGTGAGCAACGCCGCGACCGGCGACACGGTGATCTACCGCGACGGCGGCGGCTCCGACCTGGGCGGCATCCACAACAACCGCACCTACGCCGTCATCGTCACCGGGCCGACCACGGTCCAGCTCGGCGACACCTTCCTCGGCGGAGGCAGCGGCAACGTCGACACGACGACCAAGTCGATCGACTTCTTCGGCCGGGATCCGCACCTCACGACCGGCGACGTCCTGATCTACTCGCCGATCTGCGCCGGCACGTGCCCCGGCGGCGCCACCATCGGTGGCCTGACCGCGAACACGCAGTACCAGGTGCTGAGCACGGTCGGCACAGGCCAGCAGGACGCGTTCGGCAACTTCGTGAACCCGAACGACTTCCGCGTCAAGCTGCAGCCGCTGAGCTTCTCCGTCTACTCGGTCACGGCCAGCGGCAACGACGTGTCGGGCGGCGCGATCAACGTGTCCAACACCTTCCACAACGACGACCTCGTCACCTACCACGCGCCCAGCGTGGTGGCGACGTTCTCGAGCAACCAGGTCAACAAGGAGTTCTCGTACGACGGCAGCGGCATCGTCAACGGCACGCCGGGGACTGCGAGGGTCATCTACTTCGCCTACAACACCAACGGCAGCGCCAAGGTCGACAGCAACGGCAACCCCGTCCTCGACAACGGCGACAACATCGGCCTGAGCACGGGCGACGAGGTCTACTACGAGGCGATCGGCGGGAGCCAGCTCGGCGGGCTTATCGGCCACTTCTTCTGGGTCATCCGCATCGACGGGCTGGACTACGAGCTCGCCGACAGCAAGTGCCACGCCACCGGCCTCGCGGCGGACTGCGGCATCGCTCAGCCGAAGCAGCCGCTCACGCTGACTCCGGACACGACCACCGCGGGCAAGAAGGTGGTCCACTCCCTCGCCCGCGTGGCCAGCGCCCCGATCAGCGGCCTCGTCGATGGCAACTCCTACTACGTCGTCAACTGCCCGAGCGGCGACTGCACCGGCAGCGGCAAGTTCCAGCTCTCCGCGACCAAGGGCGGCAGCGCGATCTCGGTCGCCAAGCAGGGCACGGGCGGCACCCACACCTTCGCGATCGAGGGCATCGACCTGACCAGCACCGGCAGCGGCGCCCAGGAGCTCGTGTACCCGATCACCTCGCAGTCCGGGACCCAGCAGCTGCAGGGCATCGGCGGCGTCGGCTTCTCGGCCACCGCCGGCGACGGCATCGTGTCCGCCTCGGCCACCGGCGGCGGCGGCGGCCTGATCAGCGTCGGCGACGCCGAGGCCTACACCAACGTCACGACGACCGTGTCGACCGAGGTGTTCGGCGGCGCGACCCTGACCGCCCAGGGCGGAGACGTCCAGGTCACGACCCACGGGTTCGTGTTCGGCAAGGCCGTGTCGGCCAACGACGGTGGCGGCCTGGTCTCCGTCAACCAGGCCAACTCGACCACGACGCTGATGCTCAACAACACTGTGACCATCGACCAGAACGCGACGCTGAACGCGTCCCACGACGTCACCGTCGCGGCGCACGGCACGATGTCGCCGAGCGACGTGGCGTCGTCGGGCTCGGGCGGCCTGTTTGCCGGCAGCGCGGGGGACACCTTCGCCGCGGCCGACTACCTGACGAACACGTACATGGACGGCATCATCACCGCCGGCAACGCGGCGAACGTCGAGGCGCACACCGAGGTGGTCGGCGCCAACGTCACGGTCACCGCCGACGTCGGCGGCCTGGGTGTGTCCGGGACGACCACGGCGACGCTGAACCTCGGCACCACGAACGGCGCCAACCACGTCGAGGTCCAGGGCGACGGCCGCATCACGGCCAACCACCTGGCGCTCAACGCGATGATCGACCACCTGGACGCGTTCCTGTCGACCCGCACGCACGCCACGGCCGTCGGCGCCAACTCGCAGGCGACCGGCACGATCGGCGTCGGCGGCACGAGCGACGTCGTCCTCGACAGCGGCGCCACGCTGGTGGGCAACGTCAACACGGCGCTCGTCGCCGAGTCCCCGGACGTCAACCTCCACTCGATCGCGAGCGCCAGCTGCTCGTGTCTCGGCGGCGACACCTCGCCGTCGTCGACGATCAACGGCAACTCCGTCATGAACGTCTCCGGCCTGTCCGGGTCGAAGATCACGACCTCGGACCTCACGGTCGCGACCAACCAGACGAACACGATGTTCCAGACCGACTGCCCGCGCGACGGCGGATTCCTCGACTTCGGCGGCTCGTCCTGCAACTCGAACGGCGGCGGGATGGCGCGCCAGATCTTCTGGGAGTCGACCGTCGTCATGCTGGGCGAGCCGAACCCCTCGCTGCAGGTCGACGGCAACGGCAACATCACCGAGCTCGTCAACATGACGGTCCACGACGACAGCGGGCACACGTATGTCGACAACCCGCTGACCGACACCCACACCGTCGGGCAGCTGACGGGCCACACCATCAGCGTCGACGACATCGTCTACGACCACGGCGCCAACGCCCGGTTCCTGGCCAACGACGCGAGCGGCATCCACAACGCGCCCGCGGGCCTGATCTGGGGCGACCTCGGCCAGTTCCAGTTCCAGCAGACGTGGGACTACGTCAGGCTGCTGAACGCCTCGAAGCTGAACCTGGTCACCCACATCATCGACGTGGTCGACACGGTCAACGCGCCGGTGATCGAGGTCCGCGTCGGGGCGATCCAGGACGACGGCGTGGACACGACCTACTCCTCGTCTTCGCCGGCGCCCGGCTCGCCTGGGTCGACGTTCGACTTCGACGTCAAGTACACGTTCCCGCCGACGATCGTGCAGATCGACAACACCTGGTCAGGCGGCGGGTTCACGCCTTTCGTGCGCCTCGACGACTACGTCGAGAACCCGATCGGCACGACCGACATCGAGAACTCGAGCGGCGACATCCTGTCCGGCTCGCCCCACCCGACCACCGGCGTCATCCGGACCAACAAGCTCATCCTCAACGCGCCGCAGGGCTCCATCGGCACGAGCGGACCGCCCGACCACCTGGGCCGCAACCCGATCTCGGTCGAGCTCGTGCGGTGGCAGGACCAGCTCGCCGCCTACCACGACATCGTGGTCAAGGTCGACGCGGGCAAGGACGTGACGCTCGACCTGACCGCGAACCGCCGCACCGATGAGGCGCTCGGGTCGGCCTTCACGATCACGGTCGACCACATCTTCGCGGGCGACGACGTGGACGTCGTGATCAACGACAGCAAGAACGGCAACGATGTGGCCCTGCTGGCGCTGGTGACGATCAACCTCTACACGCCTGCCACGCCCTACTACCACTTCGTCTACGGCACCGGCTACGTCCCCGCGCTCGGTTCCGACACCGGTCCGCTCAGCCCGGACAGCAAGCAGTACGAGACGCACTTCCGGCCCGACCACTCGAGCGCGGGCCTGGAGGACATCCTGCGTGCGTTCGGCACCTCGACGACCACCGTCGACTCGACCTACGCCTTCCCGGGCGGCGCCGGGCAGGGCGTCAAGGCCGGCGACGACATCTCGATCTGCCACGTCTCGACCGGCGGCCCCGCCGCCCAGGAGCCGTACACCTGCGCGACGACGGCCATCGACGACTCGACGCACACGATCTCGGCCGCCTCCCCGGCCAACCTCGTCAACCTGGACATCCACACCGACGTGGCGTGGAGCGGCGGCGCGGCGCCGGTGGAGCTTGACGACCCGAGCATGTCGGGCGGCTACCTCGGCAGCGACTTCCACCAGGTCTTCCTGCGCACCAACGGCGATATCACCGACACCGAGATCGCGGGCGACCTGCTCGTGGGCAGCATCGAGTCGACGCAGCACGACGTCACGCTGAGCTCGCCGCGCGAGATCCTCGACGCCAACCACCAGCCGTCCATCGACGTGACCGGTGTGAACATCACGATGACCGCGGGTACGGGCCTGGCGCAGGGCGGCGTCGGCCTGCCGGGCGACTTCCTCGAAATCAACGTCGACGTCACCAACTCCCTGACCGGCAAGCTGACCGTCACCGACACCGCGACGGCGAACACCGCCGGCGTCTTCATCACCGAGATCGGCGACTCGAACGCCGTGAGTCCCGACGACCTTCGCGTCGGGCGCGTCTGGACGCGCGGCGACGTCACGCTCGCGACCGACGTCAAGGGCTCGATCATCGACGCCAACAACGACCCGCAGACCGACGTCACCGGCAACAACATCGACCTCTACGCGAAGGGCGGATCGATCGGCGACCCGTCCGGCTCCAACGACCTCGACATCGACTCGTCGCGCTGGACGGCGTCGACGGTCGGCTTCTACGCCGACCAGAGCGTCTTCGTCAACGAGGTTCCCGACCCGGCGTCCGCCGCCGACCCGACCGGTGGCTCGCCCGGCCCGATGAACGTCGTCCTTGCCCGGGCGATCGGCGGCAACGTCCGGCTGACCGTCACCGACAGCTCCGCGCAGGGCGAGGATCTCAACCTCCTGCCGTGCGGCAACCCGAGCGTGGCCGGCCGGCCCGAGTGCAGGGTGCTGTTCCTCGAGGGCCAGCCGTGGTCGACCGCCGACGGCACCGGCGCCGCCAACGGATGGACCCGCGGCCTGGTCCAGGCCGACGCGGGCTGGGTCGAGCTGCAGGCCGGCGACAACGTCACCACCGACGGGTCGAACGGCGTGGTGTTCCTGGACCAGGACCCGACCCGAGTCGCCTCGATCCGGGCCGCGCAGTGGATCGAGATCTACGGCGACTTCGGCAACGCCGACCCCGGCTACGGGTCGACGATGCACCTGCACGGCGAGCTGTGGTCCGGCTGGAACGGGGACGCGAACTTCGGCGGCACGATCACGAACCTCTGCGCGAGCAACATCAACCCGAACGCCCGCGCCTGCAACTTCACGCGGGTCTTCGGCAACAACGACAGCGACTTCATCAACTTCGACGAGACGTACCTGCGCAACATCACGCGCGCCTACGGCACGAACACCCCGACCCCGTTCGGATCCACCACGCTGCCCGTGCCCGACGGTCTCGGCCGGCCGGACGAGGACAGCTTCACCGTGAACTACCTGCAGACGATGGACGTGGCCCACGGCATGACGCTGACCCTCGACGGCCAGTCCTACACCGACACCTACACGATCAACACGACGGGCAGCCAGGGCTGCACCGCGCTGACCTGCCACAACTACGTGATCAACGTCCTCGACACGGGGGCCTCCGACAACGGCGTCGACAACCTGGTCGTCAACGGGTTCGACAGCCCGAACAACGGCTACGACTCGCAGGGCAACCCGCTGCCGGTGGACGACATCTTCCTGTTGCGCCGCACCCAGTTCATCGCCTCGCCGACCGCGCCGACAACGCCCAACGCGCTCGCCGACGACCCTGCTTTCGTCGCCCTCCTGCACGGGACGCTCGGACAGGCGATCGTCCCGAGCTCGACCTCGAGCGTGGCGGTCAAGGTCTGCTTCAGCAGCCCCGGATGCGTGCCCGCCCAGACGTTCCTCGGCGCACCGGGCACCTTCAGCGACCCGCTGTTCGTGGTCGGGCGCAGGATCCAGGTGAGCCACGCGGGCATCTGGTCCGGCAGCTACACCATCCAGAAGGTCGCCTTGGACGGCTCGAGCCTGACCGTCGCGGAGATCATGCCGGCCGGCGTGACCCTGACCGCCGAAGAGGTCCCGACCACGGACGTCTCGCTGACCGGCGTCACCTTCGGGGTCATGACCGGTGACGTCACGACCTCCGACCCGAACGCCGACCCGAGCGTCCGCCTGCAGCAGGTCGAGCGGATCAACTACGACACCGCGATCAACGGCCGGCTGACGGTCAACGGCCTGGGCGGCAACGACTACTTCGCGGTCGACGACAACAGCGCCATCACGACGCTGGACGGCGGCGCGGGCAATGACCAGTTCCAGGTCGGCCAGCTGTACGGCCTGCAGCGCGACACGCTGACCGCGCCGTCGGCCCCCGTCAATCTCACCAACAACACGCGCGACACGAGCGGCGGATCGCTGACGCCGCAGGACGTGTTCGGCTCGGTCGCCACCACACGTGGCTGGCTGAGCGCCGGCAACTCGCAGTCCCTGGTCGCCGAGGGCGGATCGGGCGACGACACGTTCACCGTCTACTCGAACCAGGCACCCCTCCGGCTCGAGGGCGATGACGGCAACGACCTGTTCGTCGTTCGCGCCTTCGCCCTTGCCCAGACCACCGTCGGCGGCCTGCCGGCCGGCGCGCCGTGCAACCCGACACCGGGTGACACGACCTGCCAGATCGAGTGGATCAACGCCCAGGCGATGATCGCGATGCCGAAGCTGACGAGCGGCTTCTCCACCGCCGCGCAGTCGGACATCCGCACCGGCTCGGGCAACAACCAGGTCGAGTACAACGTCAACGCGCCGGTCTCGATCGACGGCGGCACGGGCTTCAACAAGGTGATCGTGCTCGGCACCGAGTTCGCCGACCACATCGTCGTCACCGCCCAGGCGATCTACGGCGCCGGGCTGTCCGTCAAGTACACGAACATCCAGGTCCTCGAGATCGACGCCCTCGAGGGCGACGACACGATCGACGTGCTGTCCACCGCGCCAGGCGTCGCGACGCGGGTCATCGGCAACCTCGGCAGCGACACGATCAACGTGGGCAGCGACGTCGTCGGCGATGTGGTCTCCCGCGACATCCTCGGCACGAGCGCGACCGTCAACCACATCGTCTCGTCGGGCGACCTCAACTACAACGGCCTGGTCGCCGACGGCGTGAACGTCGACGTGGCGCGCCCAGGCCAGGGCGGCGTGGTGATCACGGAGTCCGCCGGCTTCAGCGCCGTGTACGAGAACGGCTGCTTCAACCTCGCTCCGACCCCGATCCTGTGCGGAACCGTGCCGCCGGTGCCGGCGCTCGACTCCTACAACGTCGTCCTGACCACCGATCCCGGTGCGGGCAAGGACGTGTACGTGACCGCGTCCGCCGGCGCCGCGCCGCAGGAGGAGCAGCCGGCGGGCGACACCTTCCTCATGTACACGGGCACCGTCGCGCCGTCCTCGACGAACGACTTCTTCCGCACCATCTCGGTCGGGGGCGCGCCGAAGCAGGTGCCCAACCGCGCCGTCGTGCTGCACTTCACCGGCGGCGCGGGCGGCACCTGGAACACGCCGCAGACCGTCTACATGTGGGCGCGGCCGGACGGAGTCGTGCAGCCGAACCGCGTCGTGACCATCAACCACTCGGTCATCAGCAACAGCTCGATCTACGACGACGCGGTGGTGACCAACGTCGAGGTCACGCTGTACGACGGCGACGGACCGGGCCTGCTCGTCACCGCGATCGACCCCTCGGACATGCAGCCGGACAACAACACGACGGTGCTCGAGGGCACGGTCTCGACCGAGGTGATCGACGAGTACACGATCCAGCTGACCAGCGCACTCGCGTCAGGGTTTGTCAAGGTCGTCGCCGCGCCGGCTGACACCAGCGTCTGCCTGACTAGCGCCGACCCGCGCTTCGCCGCGTCGAATGTCTTCATCGACCCGACGCTGTGCCCGATCGGCGGCACGGCCTACTCGGTCACCTTCGACGCCACGAACTGGTTCAAGCCCGTGACGGTGACCGTGCACGCGCGCAACAACGGGCCACAGGATCCGCACACCGTGGGCATCGTCCACACCATCGACCCGTCGACGACCGACTCCGGCTACGCGGCGGCCGCGCCGGGCGGCGGCGGCACTGAGATCCTGCAGCGGCTGTACGTCAACGTGGTCGGTGACGGCCCGGGCGTGTTCGTGAACCAGTCCGACGGCTCGACGCTGGTCACGCCGCTGTCGACCGACTCGTACACGCTGCGGCTGACGAGCCAGCCGACGAGCGACGTCCACATCGACGTCGTGACCGACGGCCAGACCGATGTGACCACCGGCGTCCTCGCCACCATCGGCGGTCTCCGCCCGACGCAGCTGTTCAACGGCAACGTAACGGTCTCAGGCACGTCGGTGTCGCTGGCGGCGGGCTCGCTGCTCCAGAGCTTCGTCGACGAAGGCTTCACGCCCGGCATGCGCGTCGCCATCGCCGGCACCGGAACCGCCGACGACGCGAACTACTACGTGCAGTCGGTGACGGCCGGCGCCCTGACGCTGACGACGGCGGCGCCGGTCGGGGGCACCTTCAACGGAGTCGCGATCTCGAGCCTGGCCGAGAAGGGCACGTACACCGGGACCACCGGTCACGACCTCTCCTACGGCGTGGATCTCGCCGGCAACCGCACCATCGTCCGCAACGACGGCTCGAGCTGGCTGGACAGCGGCTTCCTCGAGGGCCAGCTCATCGAGGTCGGCGGCGCCGGCCCGTACAAGATCGAGTCCTTCAGCAGCTCAGGCGGCGGCAACCTGAACGTCCTGCACCTGACCACGCCTGCACCCGCCGGGTCGCCGAACTCGAAGATCGACCAGGTCGCGAAGGAATTCACGTTCACGAGCCTGAGCTGGGCGACGCCGCAGACGGTCACTCTCGCCTTCGACCCGAACTACATCCTTCCGCCTGGCCGCGCGAACCTGCGCGTGTTCGCCAAGCAGCAGCACATCCTCAGCCGCATCGCCGGCCCGCTCATGGTCGACGGCGGCAGCTCGAACCAGGACCGCTCGCTGCACGCCGCGGTGCTCCTGCCGGGTGAGGGCAACGGCCCGCTGTTCGCCGTCGCCGCCCAGCCGCCCGAGTGGCAGCAGATCGACAGCCTGAACGTGTACGACGACGGCAGCCACCAGGACCAGACGGGCACGCTGACGTCGACCGCCCTAACCGGGCTCGGCATGACGACCGATCCGGGCGGCGTCCTGGACTTCACGTCGCTGCTGCCGCATGGCGTGTCGGTCTTCCCGTTCGGTGAGCCGGGCAAGTATCCGGATGGGATCAGCTACGGCTCGATCAAGCTCGACCAGAACGGCAACTTCGTGACCGACAACAACGTCTCGACGATCGAGGACGTGAACGTCCTGCTCGGACAGGGCAACGACCACCTGACGATCGTCTCCACGCTCGTGCCCGGGCCGGACTTCAACCCGGTGACGGGCCAGCCCGGCCGCGCCGCCGCCCACGGCGGGATCACGACCGTGCACGGCGGCGGCAACCAGCTGATCGCGGTCGGCCTGCTCACCCCGGCCACGTTCGACGTCGTCTCGCCCACGGCGGACGGCGGCGAGCTCGTGCGCCGCGATGGGCTTGGCTGGCAGGCCGCCGGCTTCTCCATCGGCCAGCAGGTCACCCTGACCGGAGGCCTCAGCGGCTCGTACACGGTCACCGGCTTCGCCAGCGGCGGCTACGGCCCCGGCGACGCGATGCTCCTGGCCGGCGGACCCGCCATGACCGCGCACATGAACGTGACGGTGGCCGTCACCGTGTCGGACAACCTCGCGGTCAGCGGCACGTTCGACTACGTCACGGTGCCGACCTTCGACCGCTTCGGCACACCGATCACGGGCAACGAGGTCCTGCGCACCGACCACCTGCCGTGGCAGAGCCTCGGCTTCACCTACGACCAGACGGTCTACATCACGGGCGTGGGCCTGCGGAACGTGGTCGCGTTCGACAACTCGAGCTACGGCGACGGCACGGGCCTGATCGTGGGCGGCCCCGCGTTCACCACCGCGCTCGGAGTCAACGGCACAGTGTCGGTCACCAACCGGTACCGCGCGGCCGGCGCGTTCACGTCCACCACCACCTCGATCACCTTCGCGACCGCGGGCGCGGTCGCGGCGTCGGGCCTGGCGGCCGGTATGCAGGTCGTCATCGACGGCGTGACGGGCACGCGGACGATCGCGTCGATCTCCGGCAACACCCTCAACCTCAGCGGCGGACCCATCTCGGCCTCGCTGGCGGGCGGCAACGTCGCTGAGGCGCAGGTCGGCGGCGACGCAATCACCGTGACGGGCGGCGCCGACACCATGTCGGCCGGCGGCCCCGGCAACGACGCGTGCACGATCGACTACACGCAGTGCAAGCCGTCGCCGCTGGTCGTCTACGGCGACACGTCCCAGGACGGCCTGTGGTACGGCGGCGACTCGGCGGGCATCACGCTCCACGACTTCGGTCCGAAGCCGCTGCCTCACGACGCCGGGCTGAGCCTGACGGCGGCGTACGTGCCGAGCACGCCTCAGGGCACCGTGACGAGGAACGACGGCGGGTCGTTCGTCACCGACGGCTTCGCGGTCGGCCAGCTGGTCACGGTCGACGCCACCGCTCAGCAGGCGGCGATGAGCATCACGCAGTCCGGCTCGACCGGGACGATCGTGCGCACCGACGGCGGCTCGTGGCTGGCCGCCGGCTTCGCCGCGGGTCAGCTCGTCACGATCGACGGCACGCGCGTGGGCACGATCTCGGGCGTGACGGCGAGCACGCTGACGCTCGGCTCCCTGACCTCAGACTTCGCGTCCTTCGTCAACACCACGCCGCAGAGCCACGCCGTCTCGGTGGCCGAGCTGGGCACGGTGTACGCGATCACGAAGAGCACGCTGACCCTGACGTTCCTGACCGCGAACTTCGCGCGGCTCGTGGGCCAGGGCACCTCGTCCCACTCGATCGCGGTCTCGAACCGCGTGGGCAACGGCGCGCCGTTCTTCGTCTTCGCCCTCGCCGACCCGTTCCTGTACGCGGGCAACGACGTCATCGACGCCCACCTGGCGTTTTCCCAGGCCGACGTCACCGCGCTGCCGTCGATCGGCATCACCGCGTATGGCGGCCCTGGCAACGACACGATCATCGGCACCCAGACCGGCGACATCCTCGCCGGCGGATCGGGCAACGACACGATCATGGGCGGCCGCGGCCAGAACCAGGTCTTCGGCGACGACGGCGTCAACGTCGATCCGATCACGCGCCAGCTGTCGATCGTGACGGTGAACTCGAGCTCCTACGCCAACCGCGACCTCCTGCAGGCGGGCTCGGACCTGCTCTACGCCGATATGCCGGGCTCGACCGCAAACGACCCGTACCAGGGCCAGGTCGCGATCACGATCGCAGGCGGCGTGATCACACGGCTCGACGGCGGCTCATGGCTGGCGGCGCGCTTTGCGCCGGGACAGAAGAACGTGACCATCGACGGCAAGGTTGTCGGTGACGTGCTCACGGTCACGGCCTCGGCGCTGACACTGACCAACGTCAACAGCGCCAACCTGTCGGCGGTCAACACCGCCCGGCTGCACGTCGTGTCGGTGGCCTGGTACGGCAACTACGACAGCATCGTGATCGGCGACCTCGGCACCGTCGTCCAGGACGTCTCCGGCCCGCGCGACACCACCAAGTCCATCCCCGCGCTCCCGCAGGAGATTCAGACGACCCTGCGCTCGCGCACCATCAAGAGCGTTCAGCCCGACAACGGCGCCAACGACACGCTGTACGGCAGCGGCGGGGACGACATCCTCATCGGCGGCGGCGGTGACGATGCGATCGGTGGCGGCTCGGGACGCGACCTGATCTTCGGCGACCAGGTGATGCTCGACCGCTCGTCCGCGGCGACGCCGTACGCGGGCTGCACCGTACAGCTGGGCTGCTTCGTCAACCCGCTGTTCCAGGACCTGTCGGGCACGCAGCTGTACAGCACCGCGATCGCGAACGAGGGCAAGCTGCTCACCGACCTCCTGCCTCAGCTCGACCCGCGCGGCCACGCGAGCTGGGGCGACTACCGCATCACGCAGCTCGGCATGGACCCGAACGAGGCCGACGCAGCCGTGTACGAGGGCAACGACTACATCGCCGGCGGGCCGTCGATCGACATGATCTTCGGCGACCTCGGCAACGACACCATCCAGGGCGACAGCTCGATCGACTTCATCGCCCACCCGTACGTCACCGGGTCGCAGGGCGGGACCGCCAACGCGTACGCCTACGCCTCGAGCTGCACCAACGGCGCGCACCCGGGCGCGACGACGCTCATCCAGCGCGTCGGCGCCTGCCGGGACAGCAACAATGCGCTGCAGATCAACCCGTCGCAGATGGGCGCGGCCGACGGCGCCGACTACATCGAGGGCGGCGGCGGAGACAACGTGATCTTCGGCGACGGCGCCCAGAACGACATCGTGGGCGGCAGCTCCGACTTCTTCGGCACCGCAACGCCGAACCTGCGCTCGTCCGGCTCGAACACGATCTTCGGCGGCGCGGGCACGGCGCTCGACCGCGAGGGCTTCGGCGACACATCGGCGCAGGGCCACGCGACGAACTCCACCGTCATCGCAGCGAACAACGCCGAGATCATCCGCATCGTCGGGGTCAGTGGGAAGTACGGCCTCGGCGCGGGCGGGGCGCAGATCGCCGAGACCGGCTTCGCCCGCTTCAACTACGACAACTACACGGATTCGCTGCCGCTGCAGCAGCAGGCGCACATCGCCGTCCGCGGCGTGACGCTGCTCGACTACACGCCTGGCGGCCCCGACCTCGCCAACCAGCCCGGCCCGCTCGTCACGGGCGACATCGGCGGCCACCCGCTGCCGTGCGTGCTCGCGGCCGGTGAGACCGTGGCCACCCAGCCGTGCCAGCAGCAGGGCTCGGAGATCCACGCCGAGTCCGGAGACGCCTTCGTCTACGGCGGCCCGGCCAACGACGTGATCTTCGGCGGCGGCCAGAACGACACGATCATCACCGGCTACGGCGACAACTGGGTCTCCGGCGGCCGCGGCGACCAGTGCATCATCGGCGGCGGTGGCCGCTGCTTCGCCTCGCGCAACGGTGTGGCCGAGCCGCTGTACGGCGTGGCCGCGATCCCCGGCGCCAGCCTGAGCCAGCTGATCACGACACCCGGCAACGTGCAGCAGGCGGTCATCAATGTCGCCTACGCGCTCAACTACACGGCCGAGCTCTTCCCGTACAACTGGGACCCCGCGAGCAACGGCGGCACGCTGGCGACGTTCGCGACCGGGTGCAAGCAGAACGCGCTCTGCCCGCACTACCAGCCGCGGTACGGCCACAACGTGATCTACGGCGGTTGGGGCAACGGCGTGATCCACGCCGGACCGGGCCAGTCCGCGATCTCGGGCGCCGAGGCGCCGGTGACCGGCTACGCCGACAACTTCGACATGAACGGCCAGGTCATCGCCACGCTGCTTCGGACCGACTTCTACCACCCGTACAACGCCGGCGACCTGATGGGTTGGTGGCCGTTGGCGACGAATGCCCACGGCAACGCGGCCCGCGCAAGCATGATCGGCAAGGCGTCCTACTTCGACCCCGAGGACCCGCGCCGCGAAATCCTGCTCGACCCGCTCGGCGTCAACTCGAACACGGGCGGCTTCAACCCGCTGCTGTGCAAGTGGGCCGCCGGGACCGACCCCTCGAGCGCCGGCTGCGTGCCGTGGTTCCTGAACTTCGACCCGACCGACCCGGCGATGCCGCTGGACCAGCGATGGTCGCCGGGCACCGGTCACCCGCAGGAGCCGGTGACGGGCGACAAGGCGATCTTCGGCGACCTCGGCAACGACTGGATCGTCGCGGGCATGGGCCGCGTCCGGGTGTACGGCGGTTGGGGCAACGACGTGATCGACGTCCGGGCCAGCACCCAGGTCGACCACGGCCTGAACGACATGCCCGTGCCCAACGTCACCGACGGTTCTGCCGGCACGCCGGCGTGGGAATCGCTGGCCTACGGCGGCGCGGGCCAGGACATCTTCTTCGCCGGCACGGGCGGCGACCGCCTGATCGACTGGGTCGGCAACCACAACAGCTACTTCGTGCCGTTCTCGCAGTTCGGCATGCCGGC
>CAYWTI010000158.1:0-4280 GCA_964461175.1 uncultured Actinomycetes bacterium
GAGACGTACAAGGGCGGCGCCGGCTACACGGCGGCCAAGCACGCGGTGCGCGCGATCACCAAGACGCTGCGCCTCGAGCTGAACGGCGAGCCGATCCGGGTCACCGAGATCGCGCCGGGGCTGGTCGAGACCGAGTTCAGCATCGTGCGCTTCCACGGCGACACCAAGGCGGCGGCGGTCCCTTACGAGGGGATCGAGCCCCTGACCGCGGAGGACATCGCCGACTGCGTGATGTTCGCCGTGACCCGGCCCCCACACGTCGACATCGACGAGATCGTGGTGCGCCCGGTGGCGCAGGCGAACGTGGTCACCGTGGCGCGAAAGCCGAAGAGCTAGGGAAGAAGCAACAGCTTCCCGGTCGTCTTCCTCGCCTCCAGGTCGATGTGGGCCTGGCGCGCATCCTGCAGCCTGTAACGCGCTCCGATGCGCACGTCGAGCTTGCCGGCGGCAACCAGCTCGAACACCTTGCCCGCGAGCTCGCGAAGGAGCTCCGGCGTGCGCGTGTAGGTCGCGAGCGTCGGTCGCTGCACGTAGAGCGAGCCCTTGCCCGCGAGGATGCGCACCTGCAGAGGATCGGGCTGTCCGCTCGCCGCGCCATAGGCGATCATGCGTCCGAACGGTCGCAGCGCGTCGAGCCCTTCGTAGAAAGTGGTCTTGCCGACGCCGTCGTAGACCGCGGCCACGCCCTCGCCGCCGGTGAGCTCGCGCGCCGCGCGCGCGAAACCTTCGTAGCCGATCACCTGGTCCGCGCCGGCGCCGCGCGCAAGCTGCGCCTTCTCGGGGTTCGACGTGGTCGCGATCACATGTGCGCCGGCCAGCTTGGCCATCTGGGTGAGGAGAAGCCCGACCCCGCCCGCGGCCGCGTGGACGATCACCCAGTCGCCCTCCTGGATCGGGTACGACTCGTGGGCGAGGTAGTGGGCGGTGCACCCCTGCAGCATCACCGCCGCGGCGACCTCGGTCGAGACGCCGTCCGGGATCGGCACCAGCCGGCTGGGATCGGCGCCCAGCCGCTCGGCGTAGCTGTGCGGCACATCGAGCCACGCGACGCGCTCGCCCGTGCCGGCGATGGCGCCTGCGCCTTCGACGCCGATGATCGCCGGAGGTTTGGCGCCGTAACCGTCGCCCTCGCGCTCGTAGACGTCGCGGTAGTTGACCCCGACCGCGCCGACGTCGACGAGGACCTGGCCCTCGCGCGTCGCCGGCTCGGGCACGTCCTTGAAGTCGAGCACGTCAGGTCCGCCGTTGCGCTCGAAGACGACCGCTTTCATCTTGGAGACGGCGCGACGGAATCGGGCCTACAGCTCCTCACTGAGCGCGGTGGAGGCAGGCCTCCCCCGCGGACCCCCTCCTTCCACAGTCCGCGATTGGCAGGCGCCTGGTTGTACACGTCGGAGACGGCCCGAATGAATCGGGCCTTCTGCCTCACTCTCACGACTTCAAAAGGCCGGCCGCACGGGCCTCTGCGCGCGTCATTCAACAGCCCGGGTCGCCGTAGTGACCGCAGCACCCGCCGCCCGGGATCTTGCGGAAGGTGTTCGCGACGACCAGGGCGACGCGCTGCAACGGGTTGTACGGACCCGCACGCAGGTTCGCGATGAGACTGGATGGTGCCGGCCGCTTGCGGCTCATTCGTAGTAATTGTTGCCGTATTCGATCCAGCCCGGGCTCGGGCATCCGCTCGACGTCGTCGCATGCGTGCAGTGCACCCCGTAACGGGGTCCGGGATCGATGTACAGCTGGCCGTGGATGATGATGCCGTCACCCCTGTGCGCCGGCACAGCGGGCGCGAGCGTCGTGTTGTGGTCGACCTCGAGCATCTCGCCGGTCGGCACGCGCACCTCGAAGCGTTCGTGGCCGCCGCTCTCCACCGGCTCGGTCAGCAGGGTCGCGTCGAATGTGACCTCGGCGCCGCTCGTGTCGTTGACGATGTCGTTGTGCAGGCCCTGGTCGTCGGGCATGTCGCGGCCGCCGCATCCGACCAGCACGAGCGCGGCGGCGATGCCGGCCGCGCACCGCCTCACAGCGCCAGCGCCTCCTCGAGCCGCACGCGACCTTCATACAACGCCTTGCCGAGGATGACCGCCGCTGCTCCGGCCGCGAAGACGCGACGCATATCGTCGACCGACGCTATGCCGCCGGAATAGAGAAGGTCGTGCCGCGTCATCTTGCGCACGCGCCCGAGCGTCTCGAGGTCCGGGCCGCGCATGGTGCCGTCCCTGTCGATGCTCGTCACGATCACACCGGCCAGCGGGAGGTCGGCCCAGCGGCCCATGAGGGCTTTGAGGGCGACCGGGTCGGTGTCGAGCCAGCCGGCGACGTGGACCTTGTCCTCGCGGATGTCCAGCGCGCCGATCACCTGGCCGGGATGACCGAACGCGCACTTCTCGAACAGGTGCGGGTCGCGGATCGCTGCGGTCGCCATGACGACGGCCTGAGCGCCGGCGTCGAGCACGCGCTTCACGGTCTCCTCGGTCCGGATGCCGCCGGCGATCTGCAGCTCGACCTTGCCGTCCTGGAGCATGCGGCCGATGAGCTCAGCGTTGCTGGCCGACCCGCGCGCGGCGTCGAGGTCGACCACGTGCACGCGCTGTGCGCCCGCGGCCGCGAAACGACGCGCGACCTCGAGCGGATCGTCGCCGTACACCGTCGCCTGGTCGTAGCGGCCTTGCGTCAGCCGGACCGGCCGGCCGCCGAGGATGTCGATCGCGGGAATTACTAGCGTGGCCGGACCCCGATCATCCTCGCATCTGCGCGAGCTAGGCGGTCGGGCGCCTGCGGCGCTGAAGTCGGCGTCAAGGGGCCCGGCGTCTCCTCGTCGCGCACGACGAGTGCGCTCCTCGTCGCGCCACCCTTTCCTTGACTCCGACCGCCGATCTCGCGGATCTGCGTCGGATGCCGGAGCCCGGCCACGCTATCGGTAGTTGATGAACTGAAGGGGGACGGGGACGTCTTCTGCGTCGCGTAGGGCCTTGATGACGGCCTGCAGCGTGTCCTTGTCCTTGCCGACGACACGCAGCTGGTCGCCCTGGATCCGCACCTGCACCTTGCTCGACACGTTCTGGATGCGCTTGCGCAGGTCGCGCGCGAGCTCGTCGTTGATGCCCGCGTTCAGCGAGACCTCGATCTGGCCGCGGCCCTTGCCTATCGTCTTCGGGTCGCCCGCCTTGAAGAGCTTCGGCGACAGCTGGCGCCGCGCCGCCTTCTCGCGCAGGACCTGGAGCGCGGCGCGGGCGCGGTCCTCGCTCGCCGACTCGATGACGATCTGCTCGCCGCGCTGGTCGTAGCTCGTCGCCGTGTCCTTGAAGTCGAACCGCGTCTGCACCTCGCGCCGGGCCTGGTCGAGGGCATTGGTCAGTTCGGCCGGGTTGAACTCCGAGACGACGTCGAACGAGTACTCAGCCACCGGGCGTGCTGAGGATCGCGTGGATGCCGGCGACCACCGCGGCGAGGGCCAGGGCGATGCCGAGGATGGAGGTGACCGCGAGCAGGGCGCCGATGCCGGCCGTGCCTTCGTCGAGCGCCTCGGTGGGCGCCCGATCGTACGGGTCGGGGCCGTAGTCGAGATCGTCGAGGCCCGCCTCGTGGGCGCGCTCGACGAGCTCGTCGACGACCGGCTTGCCGCCTGGGGGCAGCGCCTTGGCGTCGAGCCTGGCCACGGCCTCCTTCAGGTTGTCGCGCGTCTGCCCGAGCTCGGAGACGACCAGGTCGAGCGTCTGCATCGCCGCCGGCGTCGGGTGCTCGCGCCGGAGGTCGGCGATGATGCCGTAAAGGCTCACGTCCCGAAATCGTAGCTTGCCCGGCAGGGTGGGTAGCCCGGGGCGCAATACACTTATCTCAGCGATGGGTGTGGAAGCCAGAGCTAAGGCCGCCGACCGGAAACCGTCGGTGCATCCCAACACGTGGGTGTTCTTCGACGGCGAGTACGCCCGGTACAACGACGTGAAGCTCGGCCTCATGACGCACGCGCTGCACTACGGCACGGCGGTGTTCGAGGGCATCCGCGCGTACTGGAACCCGAAGAAGAGCCAGCTGTTCCTGCTCGAGCCGGCCGCTCACTACGAGCGCATGAAGCGCTCCGCGAACGTGATGCGCATGACGCTCCCGTACTCGACGGAGGAGCTCGTCAACTGCACGCTCGAGGTCCTACGGCGCAACTCGTTCAAGAGCGACGTCTACATTCGGCCGCTCCTCTACACGTCGAGCGAGGAGATCGGAGTGCGCCTGCACAAGCTCGACCGCAACTTCTTCATCTACGCGATCCCGTTCGGGAACTACGT
>CAYWTI010000159.1:0-3724 GCA_964461175.1 uncultured Actinomycetes bacterium
CGACCGGCGCCTCGACGCCGCACGCGAGGTGCTCGCCGGCGCCGGCTTCACGGAGACGTGGAACCCCGCGCTCGTTCCCGGACGCAAGCTCGAGGAGCTGCGCATCGCCGCGCACGCGATGCGTGTCCAGAACCCGCTGAGCGACGACATGGACACGCTGCGGACGTCGCTCCTTCCTTCGCTGATCGACGGCGTGGCACTCAACCGCGACCGCGGGCGGGACGACGTGAGGCTCTATGAGATCGCGGCCGCGTTCCTCGCGCGGGTGGGGGAGAAGACGGCGCAGCCGGACGAGCCACTTCGCCTCGCCGCGATCGCCACCGCGGGCGCTACCGCCGAAGCGGGCGAGCGCGAGTTTCGGCGCATGAAGTCGGTTCTCGACGCGTGCGTGAGTGCGCTCTCGGCGCCCGCGCTGACTTACGACCGTGCCGCAGCCCAGCTCTTCCATCCCGGACGATGCGCGGCGGTCGTCCTCGAAGGCAAGCAGCTCGGCTATCTCGGCGAGCTGCACCCGACGGTCACGGCCGGCATCGCCGCCCGCGTGGTGGCGTTCGAGGTCGACATGGAGCCGGTATTGGCGGCGTCGCGGGTCGCTCGCGCCCGGCCGCTGGCCAAGTTCCCGGCGGTCGACCGCGACCTCGCCGTCGTCGTCGAGGACACCGTCTCGGCGGCCGCAGTCCTCGGTGCGATCAAAGAGTCGGGCGGGGAACTCCTGGAGCACGCTCGCGCGTTTGACGAGTACCACGGATCGCAGGTGCCCGAGGGCCAGAAGAGCATCGCTTTCGCCTTGACTTTCCGAAGCCCGGAGCGCACCCTGACGGACGCCGAAGTGGACAACGTGATGTCGGAGATCAGGCTGGAGCTGGAGAAAAGACACCGCGCCGGGTTCCGCGAGTGAGCCCTGACGCGTCAGGCGTGCGCTTCGGCGTGCTTTCGGGGGGAAGCGGCGATTGACCTGGATCGACGTGTTTCCGATCGTCCTTCTCATCGCCTACGGCGTCGGCGGATTCTTCAGCGGCCTCATCCGGCGCTTCATCGGCCTCGTGGCGGTGTTCATCGCCTTCTGGGCGGCGACGAACATGGGCCTGCAGGCGGGCGCCATCCTGCAGCAGACGTCGAGCTTCGAGGTGCCCGACGGGCGCATCTACGGGTTCTTCGGCATCGTCGTCGCCGTCTTGCTCATCGTCGAGGCGGCGACCCAGCTTGCGCACTCGCAGATCCAGATCCAGGCCGTCGTTCTCAACCGCACGCTGGGTGTCGTGCTCGGTGTCATGACCGCGATCGTGCTGTCGGTCGTGTTGGTCTACGAGCTGGAGCTGGCGGCGAACCCGATCGGTGGGTCGTCGCTCGACGCAACCCAGCAGAGCCTGCGCGACTCGGTGCGCCACTCGGCGTTCATGGTCAACCTCGTCAACGCCGTCGACCGACCGATCATCGCCGTCTTCGCTCCGCTGCTGCCGAGTGACGCGCAGGTGTACTTCGGTCCGGGGCCGATAAACCCCTAGTCTTCAGGCCGTGACCGGGTTGTTCGAGCGCCTGCGCGAGCGGGCGGTGCGGATCGACGTCGAGGACCATCTGCGGGCACGGATAGAGCGCGGCGACAAGCTGCGCGTCAAGCTCGGCCTCGACCCGACCGCGCCCGACCTGCACGTGGGCCACCTCGTCGTCCTAGACACGCTGCGCCTGTTCCAGGAGCACGGGCACACGGTGGTCGTCATCATCGGCGACTACACCGGATTGATCGGCGACCCGAGTGGCCGGTCGGAGACGCGGCCGATGCTGACCGAGGAGCAGATCGCCCGCAACGCCGATACGTATTTCGAGCAGGTCGACCTCGTGCTCGACAGCTCCAAGATCGAGGTCCGGCGCAACTCCGAGTGGCTGGCGACAATGACCGCCGCCGACATACTGCGCCTGACGGCGAAAGCCACGCTGCAGCAGGTGCTGCAGCGCGAGGACTTCGCCGACCGGATCAAGGAGGGTGCGCCCATCGGCGCGCACGAGATCCTCTACCCGTTCAACCAGGCATACGACTCGGTCGCTGTCAAAGCGGACGTCGAGATCGGGGGCACCGACCAGCTGTTCAACCTGCTCTTCGGGCGCGAGATCCAGAAGGCGTACGGCCAGGAGCCGCAGGACATCGCCGTGTTCCCTCTGCTGGAGGGCACCGACGGCTCGCTGAAGATGGGCAAGTCGCTCGGCAACTACATCGGCCTGACCGAGCCGCCGGAGGAGATCTACGGCAAGACGATGAAGATCCCCGACACGCTGACCGCGAAGTACGTGCGCCTCGTCTCGGACCTTCCGCGAGGCAAGCAGGACGAAGTCCTTGCCATGAAGCCGCGCGATGCCAAAGCGGCGCTTGCCCGCGCGCTCGTCACGCGCCTGCACGGCGCCGACGCGGCGATGCGAGCCGAGCGTGACTTCGACGTCAAGTTTCGCCAGCGCCAGACGCCGGAACAGATCGACGATTTCGCGGTCGGTTTTCCGCTTCGCCTTGTCGAGGCTCTGGTCACATGCGGCCTCGCGAAGTCGAACGGCGACGCGCGACGTCTCATCGAACAGCGAGGCGTGAAGGTGGATGGAGTCGTGGCCGCCGGCGATGATCCGCTGCAACCAGGCAACGTGGTGCAGGTCGGAAAGCGTCGCTGGATGCGATTTGTGGTGAAGTAAAATGGCCGAAAGCATGTTCGGAGGCGGTACATAGATGTCTGGCCATTCGAAATGGGCCGGCATCAAGCACAAGAAAGCCGTCGTCGACGCCAAGCGCGGCCAGGCGTTTACGCGTGCCAGCCGTGAGATCACGATCGCCGCGCGCGAGGGTGGCGGCAACCCCGAAGGCAACTTCCGTCTCCGCCTCGCGGTCCAGAAGGCGCGCGAGATCAACATGCCCGCCGACCGTATCAAGAATGCGATCCAGCGCGGCACCGGCGAGCTCGCCGGCGACCGGCTCGAGGAGATCCGCTACGAGGGCTACGGCCCGGCCGGCGTCGCGGTCATGGTCGACACGCTGACCGACAACCGCAACCGCACGTCGGCATCGATCCGCCACCTCTTCAGCAAGGGAGGTGGCAACCTGGCCGAGAGCAACGCTGTCGGCTGGATGTTCGAGCGCAAGGGCGTGATCACCGCCAACGCCGCCAAGGCCGACCCCGAGGAGGTCGGGCTGGCCGCGATCGAGGCCGGCGCCGACGACGTGCAGGTGGAGGGCAAGTCGGTGGAGATCAGCGCGCCGCCGAACGCCTTCGAGAAGGTGAAGTCGGCGGTGGAGTCGCTCGGCGTCAACGTCGAGAACGCCGAGATCACGATGCAGCCGAAGCAGACGGTCGCCGTCGGCGAGGACAAGGCCGCGGCCGTGCTGCGGCTGATGGAAGCACTCGAGGAGGACGACGACGTCCAGCAGGTTTACGCCAACTTCGATATTCCCACTGACGTTCTAGAACGAGTCTCAGCACAGGTATGAATGGAAACCTGATGGACACATGCCGGGTCGCACCAACGGGCTGATCCTCGGCGTCGATCCAGGTCTCGCGGGCACCGGCTTCGCGCTGCTCGCCGACCCCAACCTCGTCCTCAGGTGCAGCACCGTCGTCACCATTCCCGGCCGCGACGGCGCCCGCCTGCTGACGATCACGAACCACCTGCGCGCGTTCATCGCCGAGCACATGCCCGCGGAGGCGTCGATCGAGGAGCTGTTCATGGGCCGCAACGCGACGAGCGCCGT
>CAYWTI010000160.1:0-10739 GCA_964461175.1 uncultured Actinomycetes bacterium
GAGGGCGAACCCGTCGTCCGCGCCTTCGGCTCGTTCCGCCCGCTCGCGGGGCTGGCCGCGCTGTTCGCCGTCGACTCGCTCGGCGGAGGCTTCGTCGCGAACGCCGTCATCGCGTACTGGCTGCACGTGCGCTTCGGCGCGCCGCCGAACCTGCTGGGGCCGGTGTTCGCCGGCGTCGCGGTCCTGCAGGCGCTGTCCTACGAGGTGTCCGGTCGCCTCGGCGATCGCTTCGGCCTGGTCAACACGATGGTCTTCACTCACCTGCCGAGCAACCTGCTGCTCCTCGTGGTGCCGTTCAGCCCGACGCTTGGGTGGGCGGTCGCGCTTCTCTTCGCCAGGTTCGCCTTGTCGCAGATGGACGTCCCCGCGAGGCAGGCCTACATCGTGTCGATCGTGCCGCCAGGCGAGCGGGCGGGGGCGGTCGCGATGACCGGCGCGGTGCGTGGCGTCGCCATGTCCTTCGGCCCAGCGCTCGCGGGCGTGGCCATCGGCGCTGCGGCGTTCGGGATCCCGTTCTTCGCCGGCGGCGGGCTCAAGATCGCCTACGACGTGGCGCTGTACGCCGGCTTCCGCCACCGCCGCGCCGCCCACGAGACTTAGGCGAGTGGAAGAGCTCGACGACGCCGAGATCGAACGCCGCGTGGCTGCGGTCCGCGACCGCATGCGGCCGCTCGAGCAGGAGCTCGCGAGCCTACGCGGCGAGCGCGACGTCCTGCTGACCGAGCAGAGGCGCCGGAGGAGGCTGCGCGAGAGGACCGACCGCGCCGACCTCAAGGCGGCGATGCGCGACGGGCGTTACCCGACGGTCGGCGAGCTGGTCGCCGCCTCCGACTCGGGCGCGCTCGACGACTTCGTCTACAACCTGAAGACCGGCGGCGAGGTCCGGCTGGGCTTTGCGGGGTCGCGAAACCAGTCGCTCGCCTTCACCGACGGGGTCAAGATCGCGCAGGCCGCGGACCTCGCCGAGGCGGCCCGCCTGTACTCCGCGGGCTGGGAGCTGGGCAGCCCCGGCCGGCCGGGCGTCCGCGTGCATTTCGCCGGCACGCGTCAAGAACGGTTGGTTTCGGCCGACGAAGTGTATGCTCGCCCTGGCGAGCGGGACCCTGGGTGAGGGCGTTGAGCTGTCACCCGCCATGCAAAAACACCGCACTAAGACCGTAGACGTCGGGCCGGGCGGCCCTCGCCGCTAAGGCCGGACGCAGCACGCTCGAAGCATGATCGCCGCCGAGCGCTCATCAGCCGCGACAGCCCCCGCCGCTGTTCCAACCGCGGCAAGGGTCCGCGGCCGCCTGTGGTCCGGCAGGCTGGCCGCGGTCGGGCTGGTCGTCGCCATCCTGGCCTCGCTCGGGGGCGGCGGCATGCTCGACGTCGGCAACGCCTTCACCCTCGAAGGCCGCGCCCAGGCGCTGGTGCAGCGCTGGACCTACATGGTCGACAACGGCATCCCCGAGTCGGACCTCGCCGCGGTCCGCCAGGAATGGACGCAGGCGCAGGCGTCCAAGCTGCTCGGTGCTTCGTGGGCGTTCTGGCTCCCGGGCGGCGCGGACACGATGGGTCGCTGGGAGACCGCAACGGAGGCAGTGTGGGCCCGCGACCTCAGCCGCTACCGCTCCGACGCGCTCGCCGCCGAGCAGCTGCTGCACGACGCTCTCGCGCCCGAGCAGCACGTCCAGCGCAAAGCCAGGCTCGATGCGCTCGCCGAGTCGACGACGCCCCTTGACTTCGCCGCGCTGCGCGACGAGTGGATCGTCGAGGCTCGGCTCGTACCCGTCGACAAACGGGTGGCTGCTTCGGTCTCGAGCCTTTCGGGGCAGACCGCCCAGGCGCGCTCGCTGGGGATCCGCAGCGACCCGGCGGCCGATGTCCTGGCGCGCGCTGGGGCATACGCGGAGCTGATGCCCATCGACCGCATGGCGCGTGCCGAGCTGCTGACCCGCACACTCGCGTCGACGCAGCAGACCCTGCGCGATCGCATCGCCGCGGCGACCATCACGCAGCAGGCGTTCCAGCACGCCTCGGACGAGATCGCCCTCGCGCAGGTCTACGGCATCGACACATCGGCGTTCGCCGCCCAGGTCGCGTCCCAGCGCGCGGTGTATGCGCAGGCCCTTGCCCCGTCTCAGTTCGCGGCCGTGACCGCAAGCCTCAAGCAGGTCGCCGCGGGCGCGGACCACGCGGTCGCCGTGGTGCTCAGCCAGACGCACGTCATCGGCGGCGTGGCGATGATCTATCAGAACCACCCGCTCAGCTGCGAGGAGGCGTCGACCTCGATGGCGCTGACGCACCAGGGCATCCACGTCAGCCAGGACCAGATCCTCGCCGAGATCGGCGCCGACCTCCGGCCGAAGTACGTCGACGCCGCGGGCCGCGTGCGCTGGGGCAACCCGTACGAGACGTTCGTCGGCAACGTCAACGGCAGCGAGAGCAACTACACGGGCTTCGGCACCTACTGGCCGCCGCTCGTGCGCGTCGCGCGCGCCCACGGCGCCCGGGTGCTCGCCTACGGCGCGATGTCGGCGGCGACGATCTACGCCCGCGTCATCGCCGGCCATCCCGTGGTCGCGTTCGCGACCTGGGACTGGGCCTGGCATCCACGCCGCGACTACCTGAGCTTCGACGGCCAGTGGATCCCGTGGATCGGCCCCGTCTTCGCCTCACACGTCTACGTCGTGGTCGGCGTGAGCCCGAGCCAGGTGCTCGTCAACGACCCGATCCGCGGCCAGTACTGGGTCAGCAAGGGCGCCTTCCAGGCGGCCTACTCGGACTTCGGCGAGGCGATCGTCTTCGCCTGAGCCGCGGCGCCGGCTAGGAGTTCGCGCTCCCGAACGGCGCGAGGACCAGGAAGACGCGACCCGCGTTGAGCGACGGATAGGCCTCGTCGAGGTCGTCGATCGCGTGCATCAGCTGGTCGTACGTGATGTGGTAGCCGTGGCCCGCGGAGATGCCGGGGTCGTTGAGAACATACGTGTCGTTCTGGTCGTAGCCGGCCACGACGAGGTAGTGCGACACGGACCATCCGGCCTGCTCGAAGTGCGTGTAGTAGCCGGGGTAATGCGAGTTGCCGAGCCCGTGCGTGCGCACGCCGACGATCAGCGGCCGGCCGAGCGCGAGCTGCTGCTTCATGTGCAGACGATCCGCCGGCAGCACCTCGTACGCCCAGCCCATGTTTTTCTGCGCCACCTCGCCGACCTGCTGCACGGTGAGGTCCTGAGCCGGCTTCCACGCCGTGATCTGGTTGATGCCGGCGTCGGCGGTGCGCGGGTCGATGGTCGAGGAGTGGTCGCCGTGCAGGTAGCGGTCGACCATCAGCAGGCTCGCCTCCTCACAGGTGTGCTGGCGCTGGGCCCAGTTGTTGAGCGGAGCCTGGGTCGTCCAGGGCACGGGCAGGATGACGGCGGCAGGAAGGTTGACCGGCGGCTGGTCGGTCGGCTGGCCCGCGGAGCTGTCGATCGGAACCAGGTCGGGGGTGACGTAGGTGATCTGCGGGCCGGCGCCAAAAAACGCGAAGTAGACCCCGGCGGCGATGCCGATCACCGCCACGAGGCCGAGACCGGCCATCCACTTCAGTGCGCCCAGCATTGACCTGTAGAACTCAAAAGGGCCGGCAAAGGTTGCGCGCCGCCCGCGCGGCCGAGTATACGGGCCTCGCCTTTACATCCCTATACCTCTTCACATTCCTGTACCGAGGCCGGGTAGGGCTCGCCAAACCCGCGTTGGTGCTGGTGGAGGGATGCCGATTTGGACGTCCAGCTGAGCCGAGGTGGGGGGTTCCACCCCGTCCACATCCACTGGGGCGGCGTTGCCGCGGCCGTCATGGCCGCCATCGTCCTCGGCGGCGCCGGCGGTGCAGCCGGACGTCACTACCTCAACTCCCGGATCGACTCACCTTCACAACCGGGAGTCACGGCGGTGCGTGCGCAGCCCATCCCCACGGTCGGCGTGGGGACCGTAGTACCACCGACCGTGCTCCCGGACCACGTGTTCCTCCCCGTGCCGTTCACGACGCAGGCGCCGCTAAACAACTGGGCCCAGCACCAGGAGAGCTGCGAGGCGGCCAACCTGACGCAGCTGTGGTTCTACTGGAACCACATGGCCACCGGGGTGATCGATCCCCGGACCGCCGACTCGTACATCCGCATGATCGACGCGTGGAAGCCGCGCCCCGACCTCAACGACACGATGCTCGGTGAGCTCGCGCAGCAGCACTGGGGTTACGCGTGGCGGCTGGTCCCGAACGATCCGCAGACCATCGCCCAGCAGCTCGCGGCGGGACGCCCGCTGCTCGCCGAGGTGCGCACGCACGGGCTGGGCAACGGTCATTACCCGGGCTACTACAGCCACTACGAGCAGACCGGTTGGTCGGTGCCTCACTTCGTCACGATCGTCGGCTACGACAGCACGGGCGTATGGCTCAACGATCCCGGCATCTCGTGGGGGCGCGGCTACCACATCACGTACGCGCAGCTCACGCACGCGATCGCGGACCTCACGCAGCACCACCCCGCGCTCGACAACGGGAACATGCTCCTGGTGATCGCGCCGCAGGCGCAACCGAAGCTCAAACCGGGGATGCTCTAGCACATACTTTCGGGCCGTGACTGACACGGCCCAGGGTGCGGCCGCGCAGCTCGGGCGCAGGGCGGTTGGCAACTCGCTCGTCATCCTCGGCGCGCGCACCGTCTCTCGCCTGATCTCGCTCGTGGTCGTGATCGTGCTCGCCAACGCGCTCGGCGACGCCAACTACGGCCGCTACACGACGCTGATCGCGTACTCGGGCCTGGTCGCCGTCGTCGGCGACCTCGGCTTCCAGTCCCTGTACACGCGCGAGGCGGCGCGCCACCGCGCCGAGCTGGGTGACTTCCTGGGCACGCTGATCGTGTTCCGCGTCGCCCTCGCCGCCGTCGCCGCGGTCGTGCTCGCGGTCGCCCTCGGCTTGGGCGCCGGCCTTTCCTCTCTCATCCTTCCCGGCTGCGCGCTGCTGGTCACCACCGCCTACGCCAGTCTGCTCCGGAACACGTTCTACTCCGTCGGCCGAGCCGAGTTCGACGCGGTCGCGATCGTCGCCGAGACGGTGATCCAGGCGGGCCTCATCGTCTTCGGCGCCCGCCGGCACGCCGGCGTCGCCTTCTACGTCTGGTCTTATGCCGTCTCGTACACGTTCACGATCGCCTACTGCCTGGTCGTGATCCGAGCGTTCAACCTCGGCCGCATCCGGCTTCGCCTCGACATGGCGCTGATCCGCCGCTGGCTGCCGCTGGCGCTGCCGTTCGCGCTCACCTTCTTCCTCACGAACGTCTACTTCCGCGCCGGTTTCGTCATCCTCCAGCAGCTGCGGTCCTTCGCCGAGGTCGGCTGGTACACGCTCGCGTACAAGCCGTTCGAGGCGCTGCAGTTCGTGCCCCTCGCCATCCAGACCGTCGTCTACCCGATGCTCGGCGTCTTCTTCGTCAGCGACCCCGCCCGCCTCAAGCTCGCGTACGAGCGGTTCTTCAAGGTCCTCGTCCTCCTGGGCTGGCCGCTGACGGTGGCGACGTTCGTCCTCGTCCATCCCATCAATGCGATCTTCAACAGCTCGGGCGAGTTCGCCCAGTCGGAGCCGGCGCTTCGCATCCTCGCCCTCGGCATCGTCTTTCTCTTCGCGAACTCGGCGTTCTACGCCATGCTCAACGCGACCAACCGGCAGGGGCTCAACGCCTGGGCGACGGGCCTGGCCACCGCGGTCGCCGTCACGCTCAACCTGGTCGCGATCCTGGCGTTCGGCTACCTCGGCGCCAGCGTCGCCACGGTCCTGACCGAAGCCTCGCTCTGCGCCTTCGGCTGGTGGTTCGTCCAGCTCCGCTCGCCCGAGCTTCGTCTGCCGGTGGTGCGGCTGACCTGGCGCATCGCCCTCGCCGGCCTCGTCATGGGCGTCGTCCTCCTGCCGCTCGCCAGGTTCTCGATCTTCCTGTCCGTCCCCGCGGGCGTCGCGGCATACGCCGTCGCGATCTACCTGGTCCGCGCCATGGACCCCGAGGAGTGGGCGCTGGCTACGGCCTTTCTCCGCCGGCGTAACGTGCCGGCCGCCGCCACCGTTGGAGCGAAAGGCAAGGGGTAGAATCCCCGCGCCTCCACACGCATGGCTCGAAACGATCCTGAGCGGATAAAGACGAAGGGGGGCCACAGCCCCCGAGCGCGGATCCACGCCGCGTGGTCGCCGATCGGCCAGAAGATGCGCCGGACGGCGCTGCTACGCGGCCTTGGCGGCGCGCTCGCCGTCGTGCTCGTCCTGGGGCTAGCGGCCGACGCCTACGCGCAGTCCTTCTTCGACAGCCTGCCTTCGATCCAGGGCCTCGACTCGGCCGCCTTCGCGGGCGACACGATCATCACCGACAGCACGGGCAAGGTCGTGCTCGCCGACGTCGGGAACCACGGCGATCACCGCCTCGCCGTCCGCCTCAAGGACGTCTCGCCCGTGATGGTCCAGGCGACCGTGGCGATCGAGGACAAGGGCTTCTACAGCAACCCCGGCTTCGACCTCGCCGGCATCATCCGCTCGGCGTTCGACAACCTCCGCGCGGGCCACATCGTCGGCGGCGGCAGCACGATCACGCAGCAGCTGGCCAAGCAGCAGTTCCTGACGCCCGACCAGACCATCAGCCGCAAGATCAAGGAGATCGCGCTCGCCTACGAGCTGAGCCAGACCTACTCGAAAGACCAGATCATGGAGCTCTACCTCAACAAGAGCTTCTACGGCTCGCAGTCGTACGGCGTCGAGGCCGCGGCGGAGAGCTACTTCCACATCCCGGCTTCCAAGCTCGACCTCGCCCAGGCCGCGATGCTCGCGGGCCTGCCGCAGGCGCCGACCGAGTGGAACCCGGTGCTCCACCCCGACCAGGCCAAGCTGCGCCAGACCGAGGTCCTGCAGGCGATGGTGCGCGCCGACTACATCTCGCAGGACGATATGGACAAGGCGCTCGCCGAGAAGCTGGCCTACCAGGCGCCGACCAACAGCTTCCTCGCGCCGCACTTCGTCGACTACGTGCTCGCCGAGCTGCGCCAGCTGGGCTTCCAGCCGGGCATCCAGCAGCTGACCGTCAAGACCACGCTCAACTGGAACATGCAGCAGATCGGCCAGAACGTCGTCGTCAGCAACCTGCAGCGCAACCTGTACCGCGACAAGTCGGGCGTCCTGTCCTCCGGCCTCGTCGCCATCCAGCCGTCGACGGGAGACATCCTCGTCATGGTCGGCTCGCCCAACTACAACTCGACCGGCGGCCAGATCAACTACACGACGATCCCCCGCAACATGGGCTCGTCGATGAAGCCGTACACGTACGGCGCCGTCATCAACGCCCGGGCCGCCACTGTCGACACGCCGGTCTACGACGGACCGAGCCCGCTGGTCTACAAGGACGCGTACAGCACGACCAAGATCTACAACTACGACGGCAAATCGCACGGAGTGCTGCCGCTGAAGAAGGCGATGGGCAACTCGCTGAACATCGCCGCGGTCAAGGTGGAGCTCTCCATCGGCGTGCCGGCCGTCCTGACCTGGGACCGCGGTCTCGGCGTCTATCCCCGCTATGTCAACCCCGACGGCTCCTACAACGCGAACGCGCCGTCAGACGAGTACGGCCCGTCGCTGACGCTCGGCGGCTACCCGATCACGCTGCTCGAGCACGTCAACGGCATCGCGACGTACGCGGACATGGGCGTGTACCACTCGCCGCAGGCGGTGCTGTCGGTCTCCGACTCGCACGGTCAGTCGCTCTACAAGGACCAGCCCGAGCAGCGGGCGCGGCTGGCGATCGACCCGGCGGTCGCCTACATCATGGCCCAGATCATGTCCGACGACCAGAACCGGTGCATGATCTTCGGCTGCAACAGCCCGCTCCACTGGTCGGACCGCACGGTCGCGGCCAAGACCGGCACGACGGACAACTTCAAGGACGCCGCCACCATCGCGTTCACGCCCGACCTCGCGACCGGGCTGTGGGTCGGCGACATCCTCAACAACAACCACTACATGATCTACGGCTCGGACGGCGTGTTCGTGGCCTCGCCCGGCGTGCACACCTTCGTCTCCCAGGCGCTCGCGGGCGTGCCGGGCAACCGCTGGTACACAACGCCGCCGGGTGTCGTCGCCGGACCGAACAACAGCTGGTACCTCTCCGACACCACCAAGATCGACAAGCTGCCCGGCGACAACCCGCCGAGCCCGACCCCCACCGGTCCCGCGTACACCGTGCCGCCCGACCCGAACAGCGGGCCCGTCGTCGCGAGCCCGATCCCCTCGCCGACGCCGCTCTGCCCGTCGCCGCTTCCCAACCCGAAGCCGCCCGGCTGCTGAGCTGACGTCCGGCCGCCCGTACGATTACGGGCGTCGTGGCCGAGGTATCAGTCGTCACCGAGCGCCTGCCTAAGAGCCAGGTGGGCATGACGATCGAGGTTCCCGCCGCGGTGGTCGACGCGACCTACGACCGCGTGCTGAACAGGCTGGCCTCGCGCGCCAAGATCGAAGGGTTCCGACCCGGCCGCGCGCCACGAGCGCTCGTCGAGGCGCGCGTCGGGTCCGCGGCGCTGCGCGAGGAGGTCGTGGAGACGATGGTGCCCGAGGTCGTGCAGCAAGCACTCGCCAAGGAGTCGATCGACCCCATCGACAACCCCGACGTCGAGGTGCTCGAGCTCGAGCGCGGCCGGCCGGCGAAGCTCAAGGCGACCATCAGCGTCATGCCCGAGGTGACGCTCGCCGACGCACGCAACCTCGCCGTGCCACCGCCCGACCACGCGCACGACGTCTCCGACGAGATGCTCGAGCGCCGCCTCGACGACCTGCGCGAGCCGATGGCGGAGATCACGCCCGTCGAGCGCGAGGTGCGGCTGGGCGACATTGCCGTCATCGACGTCGAGGTCGAGGCCGGGGGCGCGATGGTCGAGTCGGAGACGCGCAAGTCCACTGAGGCGGAGGTCAAGGAGGGCGTGCTCCTGCCCGAGCTGGTCGCCGTCCTTCCCGGCGCGTTCACGGGCGACACCCGCGAGGCGACCGTGCATTTTCCCGACGACTACAGCGAGCCGCTCCTAGCCGGCAAGGACGCGACGATCCGCGTCACGGTGCAGGGCGTGAAGGAGAAGGTGCTGCCGCCGCTCGACGAGGCGCTCGTCAAGTCGATGACAAACGGAAAGCAGGAGACGGTGGAGGCGTACCGGCAGGCGGTGCGCGACGAGCTCGAAGAGTCGGGCAAGGCCCTCGAGCGTATGGAGCGCGAGCAGGCGGTGGTGAAGGCGCTCGTGGACGCGTCGACGGTCGAGGTGCCCGACTCGCTCGTCGACCGCGAGCTGACGAGCGAGCTCGAGTCGCTCGAGCGCACGCTCAACCGGCAGGGCATGAAGCTCGACCGCTACCTGCAGTACGTCGGCAAGACGATCGAGCAGTGGATGGAAGGCCAGCGCCCCGACGCCATCTCGCGCCTCAAGGTCGACCTGGTGCTCGCCGAGTTCGCCCGCCGCGAAGGCCTGGAGCCGAGCGATGAGGACACGGTCAGGTTCCTCGAGGAGCAGGCCGAGCAGGACGAGGAGCTGAAGTCCCAGGTGGCGGCTCTGAAGAAGAGCGAAGCCGCCCGGCGCTACTTCGCGTCCCGGCTGCGGCGCCGGCGCGTCCTCGACCGGCTGGTCGAGATCACCGGCGCTCCCTCCTCTTGACTGAGATTCGGGAACCCGTGTCTAGAATGACGTTGTGCGTGATTTGAACGTGGCCACGCGACCAAGCGCCTACCTCGTTCCGATGGTCGTCGAGAACACCGGTCGCGGAGAGCGTGCGTTCGACATCTACTCGCGTCTCCTCAAGGAGCGCATCGTCTTCATAGGCACCCCGATCGACGACCAGGTCGCGAACCTCGTCGTCGCGCAACTGCTCTTCCTGCAGTCCGAAGACCCCGAGAAGGAGATCGCGCTCTACATCAACAGCCCGGGCGGTCAGGTGACGGCCGGGCTCGCGATCTACGACACGATGCAGTACATCCGCCCGCCGGTGTCGACGATCTGCATCGGCATGGCTTACTCGATGGCCGCCGTCCTGCTCGCCGGCGGCGCGCACGGCCAGCGCTACGCGCTGCCGCACGCGAACATCCTCATCCACCAGCCCTGGGGCGGCATGCAGGGCCAGGCGACGGACATCCAGATCCACGCCAAGGAGATCCTGCGCACGCGCGAGCAGCTGAACCAGATCCTCTCCCGCCACACCGGGCAGAAGATCGAGAAGGTGACGCAGGACACCGAGCGCGACTACTTCCTCACCGCCGAGGCGGCGAAGGAGTACGGCCTGATCGACGACATCATCCTGACGACGAAGTTCGGTCCCAAGGAGGACGAGAAGGTCAAAGAGAAGGTGGGCGCGGCGCGATGATCTTCCGCCGCCGAACGAAGCGTGACGAGGTCACCAGGCATCGTCCGAAATGCTCGTTCTGCGGCAAACAGCAGGGTGAGCGGGGCATCCGCCTCGTCGCCGGCTCGGGAGTCTTCATCTGCAGCGAGTGCATAAGCCTTGCCAACGAGATTCTCTGGGGCCATAATCCGCCCCCGGCGCCCGCATCCCCGTAAGGTCATAAGGAATCCATGAACGAACGAGAAGACCGCCGCCGCTATACGCGATGCAGCTTCTGCGGCAAGGGCCAGGACCAGGTGCGCAAGCTGGTGGCCGGGCCGGGCGTGTTCATCTGCGACCAGTGCATCGACCTCTGCCAGGAGGTCCTCGAGGACGACAA
>CAYWTI010000161.1:0-1656 GCA_964461175.1 uncultured Actinomycetes bacterium
CCGCCAGAAGATCGAGACCGACGTCGCCCGGATCATGAGCGGCGTGCGGGGCGGCTACACGATCGGGAGCCCGGTGACGCTGGTGCTCGAGAACAAGGACCACGTCAACTGGATCCCGCAGATGACGGCGGCCAAGGAAGGCTTCGAGCCGAAGGTGGTCACGCGCCTGCGGCCGGGCCACGCCGACCTGGCCGGAGCGCTGAAGTACGGGCACACCGACATCCGCAACGTCCTGGAGCGATCGTCCGCGCGCGAGACGGCGACCCGCGTCGCCGCCGGCGGCGTGGCGCGCAAGCTGCTCGCCCGGTTCGGCGTCGACGTGATGAGCTTCACGCAGTCCATCGGCGCGATCGACATCGGTTTCGAATCCTGCGATCCCGGCTCGCTGAGCGTCGAAGACGTCGAGCGTTCGCCGGTGCGGTGTCCCGACCCGGCCGCGTCGCAGCGCATGGTCGCGGCCATCGACGAGGCCGGGGACGCCGGCGACACCCTCGGCGGCACGTTCCGCGTCGTCGCCCGTGGCGTGCCGCCGGGACTCGGCAGCTACGTGCACTGGGATCGGAAGCTCGACGGCCGGCTCGCGCAGGCGATCCTGTCGATCAACGCCGTCAAGGGCGTCGAGTTCGGCGCGGGTTTCGAGGGCGCGGCGCGCCGCGGCTCCGAGTTCCATGACGAGATCGACTACCGCGACGGCCGGTTCCATCACCTGACCAATCGCGCCGGTGGTCTCACCGGCGGCGTCACGAATGGAGAGCCGATCGACCTGCGGGTCGCGATCAAGCCCATCTCGACCATGAAGAAGCCGATGCCGTCGATCGACCTCGTGACGAAAGAGAAGACCGAGGCGCACTACGAGCGGAGCGACGTCTGCGTGGTGCCGGCCGCCGGCGTGATCGGCGAGGCGGTGGTGGCCCTGACGCTGGCCGAGGCGCTGCTGGAGAAGTTCGGCGGCGATTCGATGGCCGAGGTCGAGCGCAACTACCGTTCCTACATGGAGTCGATCGCGCAATAGCCACCGGCAAGCTGATGACGATGGCCGAGGCCGTCGAGCGGTTCGTCCCCGACGGCGCGACCGTGGCGATGGGCCTCGCGCTCGAGCCGCTGATCCCGTTCGCTGCCGGCCATGAGCTGATCCGCCGCCGCCGGCGCGACCTCGAGCTCGTCGGCCCGATCTCCGACGCGCTGTTCGACCAGCTCATCGGCGCCGGCTGCGTGCGCCAGGTGACGGCCGCGTGGGTGGGAAACGTCTCCGAGGGCCTCGGCCACTGCTACCGCCGGGCGGCGGAGCACGGCGTGCCGCGAGCGATCGCGATCCACGACCACACCAACTTCTCCATCGCGCTGGCGCTGTGGGCGGCGGCGTGGAACGCGCCGTACGTGCCCACGCGCACGCTGCTCGGCAGCGACATCCTGCGCACCAACCCGAACCTCACGGTCGACGGCGACGTCGTCCGCGTTCACGCCGTCCGCCCCGACGTCGCGATCGTGCATGTCCAGCGCTGCGACGCCCAGGGTCACGCCCACGCGTGGGGGCCTCTCGGCGTCGCCGAGGAGGCGGGGCTTGCCGCCCAGCGCGTGATCGTCACCTGCGAGGAGCTCGTCGCGCCCGACTCGCTGCTCCGGCACCCGAACCGCATCCTCTTCCCGGAGACGAAG
>CAYWTI010000162.1:0-2598 GCA_964461175.1 uncultured Actinomycetes bacterium
GATTCGAACGCCGGCAGATCGGCACGAGCGGTCAAGTGTGTGTGGCGGTCCTCTGAAAGAGAAAAAAGTGGGGAGAGCGGGTCCCACTCACCCGACCCTTTCTGCTGATCACAGATCGAACCTCCGTCAGAGGCAGAACGAATTCGCGCCGCCTATGTTGCTCTGCGCACAACTGGCGGATCATGGCTCAACCCGTGACCTGAAGGGCTCGCCGCGCGGAAACACGCCGAGATCGCCCGTAGACGGGCCATTCGCCCCGAGACGCATGGTAAACAGCGGCCGGCGCCAGGTCACGTGCGCGCGGACCACGCCAACTGCCCGCTCGCACCCGCTCGTGACTGCTGTCAAGCGACAGGAGAAACTGACCCCCTTCCGACACTAAAACTGACCCCTCCTGATCTGGTGTTTGTCCGTCAATCAGCGTGAGCCGGCAGCGCCGGCGAGCGCCCACAGTCATTCGAAGCTGCACGGCTCGAATGGGACATGGTCAGCCGTCGTTTCTCGGCGCTCGGCCGAGCAGTCCCGCTTTCTTCTTCTGTCGGAGCCGGTAGCTCTCGCCTTGGATCATCAGCGTGTGGCTGTGATGAAGCAGGCGGTCGAGGATCGCCGCGGCGAGGACGTCGTCGCCGAAGACGGCGCCCCACTGCGTCACGACCTGGTTGGTGGTGATCAGCAGGCTTCCGCGTTCGTACCGCCGAGCGACGAGCTGGAAAAAGAGGTGCGCGCTGCGGCGCTCGAACGGCAAGTACCCGAGCTCGTCGATGATCAGCAGCTTCGGCTTTGTGTAAAACATCAAGCGGTCACTGAGCTGGCCCTCCGTTTCAGCTTTGGACAACGCCGCCAGAAGCGCGGTGGCGCTCGTGAAGAGGACCGAGTGTCCGGCTTCGACGACGGCGCGCCCGAGCGCGATCGCAAGATGCGTTTTGCCGACACCGGGCGCGCCGAAGATCAGGACATTTTCGGCCTGGCCGAGAAACCGAGCGGTCGCCAGCTCGCGCACGAGTCGCTGATCGACCGACGGCTGGAATTTGAAGTCGAAATCGTCGAGCGTTTTCACCGTCGGGAAGTGCGCAATCTTCAGCCCCATGGCGACGCGCGTGCGCTGCTTGGCGTCGACTTCCTGACGCAGGACGCCGTCGAGGAAATCGAGATAGGTCGGCTCGGTGCGCGCGGCGTCATTGAGGACGGCATCGAGCCGCTCGGCGACGTACCGGAGGCGGAGACGGGTCAGCTGCTCGACAACACGCGCGTGAATGACGACGCTCATTGGCCACCGTCCACGACCGCGGCGTAGTCGGCGAGATCACGTCCCAGGAGTGCCAGGCCGGGTGTCGGCGCCTCGGCCAACGCCGAGCGCCACAAGCCTGCGTAGTGCGCGGTGTCAACCACGCGGGCAAACGGCTCGGTGGATCGCGCGTGTGTCGCCACCAGCTCCGTCCCTTGAAAGATCCGGACCAGGTGATCCTCGACGACGACGTCAACGTGATCGCGGACGAGTCGATGCGGGACACTGTATCGGATGGTGTCCACGTCGACGAAGGCATCGAGCGCGACCCGGCGGCGCAGGCGCTGTGTCCGCCGCGGCCAGGCCCGGATCGGCAACGCGCGCAGGGCCGCCCGCTCGTCGCGGTCGAAGCGTACGATGGGCGCCTCACGGGTCGTCCCGTGACGTCGCTGATCGGCGATCGTGATCCACCCGGCGAGGTGCTGCTCGAGTGCGCCGAAGGACTCGAAGGCCTGATCGGCCAGCGCATTCCGTTTGACGTATTTCACGCCGGCTTCCGTCTTGCCTTTGGTGCGGGCGCGATACGGCGCGCAGGCGCGCGGCTGCACGTCCCAATCCCGACAGAACGCGAGATAGGCCGGATGGAAACTGACCGTGCCGGTCGCGCGATCGCGACCCAGCACGAGGGCCCGCGCATTGTCGCCAAGCAGCGTCCGCGGCACGCCGCCGAAATGCGTGAAGGCCGCTGCAATGCCTTCGCGCCAATCGTCACCGCGCTCATTGAGAAACGCTTTCACGAAGAGCCGACGCGAGTAGCTGAGCACCGCGACCAGGAGGAAGACGCGGACCATCGCGCCGCCAACGAGGACACGTTTCTGACCGAAATCGATTTGGAGCTGATCGCCAGGGGCCGTTTCGACGCGCACCGTCGCGAGGGCTGCGACCCGCTGTGCCCGTCGAATGTCCGCGACCGCCCGCTCGATCGTCCGAACGCTGATCGTGCAGCCGCGCTCGGCGAGTAGCCGCTGCACGACGACCGCATTACCAGCGGCCGGCCCCACGTACAACGTCCGCGCTTCGTCACGCCGGTCGTCGGTCAGTCGCCGCGCGGCCGGGCGGACCTGGTGGCCGGACGTGATTGGCTGCCGCAAATACCGCCGCACCGTATTGAGCGCGACGCCGACCTCGCGAGCAATCGCCTTCTTCCCGACCCCGCGACTCGCCAGCGTCCGAATCGCGGTCACCGCCTCGCCTTCGATCACCGGCACCTCCGTCGTAGGAGATACCAGCACGTCCCTCTCGCACTCCATTCGTCCCTCCTGAGGGGGTCAGAATTAGTGTCGCGAGGGGGTCAATATCACTGTCGCTCTACA
>CAYWTI010000163.1:0-8345 GCA_964461175.1 uncultured Actinomycetes bacterium
TGCAGCGACCACACGACGTCCGGTTCCGCACGAGATGGCCATAACGTGCGGAATCGGGGGCCGGATTACGCACGAGATGGCGGAAACGTGCGGCCTGCTTCCTCGGCGCCGTGGTGGGCCGTAGTTTCCGTAACGCGAACCACGCTGTCGTGGTCGCTAGGCAGGTTAGCCTGGGCCCGACCAAATTCGAATCTCCGTGATTGGACGGAGATGCGCGCTTGAGGCCGCGAGAAACCCGCAAACTGTCTGCCATGCGCGAAGCTGCCACCCCGCCTGTCGGGGACCGCTGGTCGCAGTGGCTACTGAGGGGCCGAGAAGGCGGAGATCAAGCACTTCGTCAACGTTTCTTGGCCAACGTCTTGCTGCCAGTGCGAGACCAAGTGCTCGACCGCGGGAGGATTCAGAAGGGTGAAATCGTTCTCGACGTCGGAGCCGGTGACGGGCTAATCGCGTTCGGAGCTCTTGACCGAGTTGGATCGACTGGTCGGGTGATCTTCAGCGATGTATCACTAGACCTACTTCAGAAGTGCCGATCCCTGGCCGCGGAACTGAACCTTACTGACCGATGTTCATTTGTCGAGTGCTCGGCCGACAACCTCACCGGCGTCGCTGATATGTCAGTTGATGTGGTGACCACGCGGTCGGTGCTGATATACGTCGACAACAAACGCAAGGCTTTCGAGGAGTTCTATCGAGTCCTGCGACCGCACGGCCGCATCTCAATTTGGGAGCCGATCAACGGACTTACGTTCCCAGAGCCAGTCAACGAATGGTTCGGCTACGACGTCGCTCCCGTTCAAGACCTTGCAGCGAGGATCAAAAGCGCTCACCTCAACCTCAGCGAAAATCTGGACGCAATGATCGGCTTCGACGAGCGAGACCTATTCGAACTCGCCGAGGAGGTCGGCTTCGTGGAACTTCACCTTGAGCTACGACGCCGTGCTGCGCAGCGGCCCACACCGAGATCATGGGACAGCTTTTGCAGCTCATCTCCAAATCCACTATCGCCGACCTTCGGCGAAGTGATCGAGCAAGCCCTTGCCCCTGAGGAAGCGCGGTGCTTCACTGCGCACCTGCGGCCCCTGGTCGAGGAAGGCCGTCAAATCGAACGGCTCGCCTTCGCTCATTTGTGGGCAGAGCGCCCAGGCGCGTGACCAGATTCTGAGGGCGCCAACACGCTTCGTACCTTTGCTCCGCCACGCTCATCTCCCTCATGTGGCGGAGTGTCAAGCAGCTACCGAAGTAGGTGTAAGGCAGCTGCCGAAGGTGTGTAAACCGGCAGCCGAAGACGTTTGGTCGTCTGGCTACCGAACTCTCACAGAAACCGTGGTGGGCCCTAATTTCCGTAACGCGAACCGGCCGCAGATTCTCGGCCGGACCTGCAGGCTGGGGTCAGGGCGATGAGCGCCCTGCGCCGCGGGGGCCCCCAGTGACCGTGTCAGTCGCTCGCGGAACTTCGATGCCGCCCAGTTGAAGGAGCAGTCCGAGGTCATCCCGGGCCGCCCAATGGTCGGTAATCAAGCCGTCCTTGAGTCGGAAGATGTGAATGTGCTTGACCGAGTAGGTCTTGCCCGCAGCTGAGGCAGGAATTAGCTCGGACGCCTCGACGCCGACAAATGTGGCCGGTACGGGAAAGGGAGGTCGCGGTGGCGTCACGCCGAAAGTTCCGCTGACCGTCAGCCGACAGACCACCTGATCGGCCACCGCGATGAGGTCGTCGATCTGGTAATGCCTGTCGGGAAATGCTCCGCGGAGCATCCGGAACACGGCCGCGATTGATTGCCTACCTCGCCCCGGCTCGGCCCGTCCCGAGGCTTGGTTGCTCGCATCAGTTGCCCAGAACGCGACAGCTGCCTCAACCGTCCCAAGCTCCATGGCATTGAAGTACCGCCGAATCCGGTCCTCGTTTGTCTCTTCTGGGCTGCCCATGTTCAACGGTATCTTGAGCCAGCAGCCAACCGGGAAGGCCACCGAATCGTGGTGGGCGGTGATGGACTTGAACCAACGACCTCCTCGGTGTAAGCGAGGCGCTCTAGCCAGCTGAGCTAACCGCCCTCAGATCGGCGGTGCACCAGTCTACCCACCGGGCAGCATGCTCAAGGCGGCATTGAGCTGCGCGTCCTTGGCGTAGCCCAGCGACGGCTGGCTGACGTCATAGGCGTCACCCGGGGCCGGCAGGGTGACCTTCACATCCGGGGTCAAGCCCTTCTTGTCGATCGTCACCCCGTTCGGCAGGTACCACCGCTCCACCGTCATGTGTACGTCCGATCCGTCGCTGAGGACGAAGTCCTCCTGCACCGATCCCTTGCCGAACGTCGTCGTGCCCACCAGCTTCGCTCGCCCGTGCTCCTGCAGCGAGCCCGCCACGATCTCGGAGGCGGACGCGCTGTTGGCATCGACCAGCACCACGAGCGGGATGGTCGGCGCGGAGTGCTGCGAGCCCACCTGGTGCCGGTCGGTGCCGTCGCGGCCGCGCGTCTCGAAGGTCTCGCCACTCGTCACGAACTGGGTGATGACATCGTCCGCGGCGGTGACGAATCCGCCGGGATTGCCGCGCAGGTCGAGCACCATTGCGGTCGAACCCGGCAGCCCGTCCTTCAACGCCTTGGCGAACTCAGTCGAAGTTTCGGTGCCGAACTGGTAGATGCGCACGTACAGCACGTGATCGCCGACCGTGGCCGATCGAACGGTCGGCACCTGGATCTGCGCCCGCGTGATCGTGAACGTCAGCGTCTGGTCGCCGCGCTGGATCGTCAGCGTCACCTTCGTCCCCTCCGGGCCCTGGATCAGCGCGGTGGCCTGGTCGGGCGTGATGCCCTTTGTGTCCTTGTCTTCCACCCTGACGATCTGGTCGCCGGCCTTGATACCGGCCAGGGCGGCGGGCGATCCGGGCACCGTGCCTGTGATCGATGGGTAGGTGGTGGTGAAGCTGAGGTAGATGCCGATGCCGGTGTAGCGGCCCTGGTAGCTGTCCTGCAGCTTCTTGTACTGGTCGGGGTTGAAGTACTGCGTGTACGGGTCGCCAAGGCTCTGCACCATGCCCTGCACGCTTCCCTGGGACAGCTTCTTCGGATCGACGCTGCTGTCGACGTAGTCGGCCTGGATGAGCCGCGCGACCTCCTGCGCCTCCGTGAGATCGACGCGCGCCACCGACCGGTGCCCTACATACGGCACCCACTCCGGGTACGCCTGGTCGACCCACGCGCCGGCGATGAACCCGATCGCCAGCGCGAGCACGAGGGCGCCACCCCGGAGGGCGACGCTGAGCTTCATCTCAGCAGGCTAGCAACCGAGCCAGATGCACGGGTCTTTGTACACGCCGCCGACCCTGATCTCGAAGTGCAGGTGCGGCCCGGTCGACCACCCCGTCGAGCCTTCGAACGCGACCGTCGTGCCGCGCGGCACCACCTCGCCGGAGCGCAGGCCCGGCGCGTATCCGGAAAGGTGGCCGTAGTACGTCGAATAGCCGTTGCCGTGGAAGATGACGAGCAGGTTGCCGTAGCCGACGCTTCCGGGATAGAGGTAGGCGACCCCGGTGTCGGCGGCGACGATCTGCGTTCCATATGGACCGGCGATGTCCACGCCGGTATGGATCTTGTGCGGCCACGGGCACGCTGGGTCGTAGACCTCGAGGTAGAACGTGGAGCAGCCGAAGCCCTGGGTGATGCATGAGTAGTTGCACGCGGGCATCGGCCATTCGAACACTCCGTTGCCGCCGCCGGCCTTGATCGCCGCGGCATCGTACGCCTGCGCCAGCTGGGCGACCTGGGCGTCGATCGCCGCGCGCTCGGCCTGCACCTTCGCGTAGTCGACCGCCAGCTGCTGCTCCAGCTGCTGCTCGTAGGCCAGGGCCGCCTGCTGGGTCGCGAGGTTCTTCTGCAGGTCTGCCTGCGTCGCCTGCTGCTGCTGGAGCAGGATCATGACCTCGGTTCGCTGCTCCTCGAGCGCCGAGTTCGCGACCGTCACCTGGACGTGCTCCTGCTGCAGGTCGGTCAGCAGACGCTGGTCCGACTGCGCGACCTGCTGGGCGCCGACGAGCCGGTTGAGCAGCTGGTTGATGCTGCTGGACGTGAGGACCAGCTGGACGTAGTTCACGGCGCCGTGCGAGTCGATGTAGCGCAGGCGCTCGTTCAACAGCTGGTCGCGCACGACGACGTGGGCCTGGAGGCGGATCAGCGCCGCCTCGCCAAAGCGCATCTTCATGTTCACGTCGTCGATCGCCGTCTGCGTCTGGGCGATCAAGGCCCTCTGCGCGACGATCTGCTTGTTGAGGCTGCCGATCATGGTGTCGATGGCGTTGATCTGGGCGACCGCGTTGCTCACCTGGTGCTGGATGGAAATGAGCTGGTTCTGGTTGTTGACCTGCTGCCCGATGCCCTGGTTGTAGGCGAGGCACGCCTGGTAGACCGCCGGCGGATCGCCCGAGTAGCAGTAGATCGCCGAAACCGTCTGCGTCGACTGCGGGAACCATGCGATGGCGGCGGCAAAGGCGGCGAGCGCCAGTCTTCGCTTCAACTCAGATCCTCACGTAGCGCCTGACGCCGATGTAGCTGCCAAGCGCGCCGAGCATCGCGCCGGCGAGCAGGAGGTCGCGGGCCAGGCTGGAGATGAACGCGGGGTCGTAGCTCAACGGAATGAAGCCGATGTCGGACTTGAAGCGCGTGACCACCGGCTCGTAGCCGATCACGAGCAGCGCCAGGGCGATCGACGCGGCGATCAGGCCGGTCATGATGCCTTCGATCACGAACGGGCCGCGGACGAACCACTCCGTCGCGCCGACGAGCTTCATCACCTCGATCTCCTTCCGCCGGTGATAGACCGCGGTGCGGATCGTGTTCATGACGATGACGACCGAGACGATGAGCAGCACCACGAGCAGACCGGCGCCCGCGATGCTGAGCCACTCCGAGAGCTGGAGCATGCGGTTGACGAAGTCGCCCTGGTAGTTGGTCGGGTCGGTCGGATCGACTCCCGACCAGCCCCGCGCGATCTTGTCGATAGCGCCCACGTCGTCGAGGTTCTTGACGCGGACCTCGAGCTTGGCGTCGAGAGGGTTGCCTTCGATCTGCTGCGCCAGGATCGAGTTCTGCGGGTCTGCCGTGAACTGTTTGAGCGCCTCGTCCTTGGTGACAAAGGTCACGGAGACCACGCGAGGATCGCCGGCGAGCTGCGCCTGGAACTCGGAGACGTTCTGCAGCGGCGTGTCGTCGGACACGTTGATCGAGATCTCGCTGACCTTGTCGCGAAAACCGTCGAGCACCTGCGACAGCGCGTGCCCGACGAGCAGGTTGACGCCGGCCAGGATGAGGATGAGCGTGATCGAAACCACCGCGGCGAGGCTCACCGCGAGGTTTCTCGAGAAGCTGTGCCAGGCGCTACTGAGCGCGAACTTCAGATTTCGCAAAATCATCGTGATACCTGCCTGATCTGTCGTCGCGGGCGACCTGCCCGGCGTCGATGGCCACCACGCGGCGGCGGAGAAGATCGACGATCTCCCGGTTGTGCGTCGCCATCACGACCGTGGCGCCGCGCGCGTTGATGCGCAGGAAGAGCTGCATGATCTCCCACGCCGTCGCGGGGTCGAGGTTGCCCGTGGGTTCGTCCGCGATGATGAACCGCGGGGCGTGAACCAGGGCCCGCGCGATGGCGACGCGCTGCTGCTCGCCGCCCGAAAGGTTCGCCGGGTAGCTGTTGTCCTTGCCGTAGAGGCTGACCGTGTCGAGGGCTTCGGCGACCTTGTTCTTGATCTCGTGGTCGGGACGGCCCAACACGCGCAGCGCGAACGCGATGTTCTCGTACACGGTCAGGTTCGGCAGGAGCTTGAAATCCTGGAACACGAGCCCGACCTTGCGGCGGTAGAACGGCAGCCGCCGCCGCTTCATGCGGCCCAGCTCGACGCCGTCGACGAAGATCTTGCCCTTCGTCGGCTTCTCCTCGCGGATCAAGAGGCGGACGAGCGTCGACTTGCCAGCGCCCGACGGACCGACGAGGAAGAGAAAGTCGCCTTCGGGCACCTCGAGGTTGATGTCGCGAAGCGCCTCGGTGCCTGTCGGGTACGTCTTGTGGACGTGCTGGAAGGTGATTACCGGCCTAGTGGCGAAATCCGGTGTCAAAAGCATTGGCTGCGTCTCTTGCTGTGGCGTTGCGCGCCTCGCGGGGCGCGTGGCTAGGTCGGCCGCAGTATAGCCGAAGGGCTCCAATTCTCCAACCCCGCGCCTGGATGCCAAACACAGGCACTAACGGCGCGCGGTTACTTCGCTTGCGCTCGCGTCTCCGCGGCCGCCTGGCCGAGGCGCCACCGCAGCCATGCCTCGATAAAAGGGTCGATGTCGCCGTCGAGGACCGCCTGGGCGTTGCCCGTCTCGTAACCGGTGCGGACGTCCTTGACGAGCGTGTACGGCTGCAGCACGTAGTTGCGGATCTGCGATCCGAACTCGGCCGGCATGACCTGGCCGCGGATCTTGTCGAGGTGCTCGGCCGCCTCCTGCTGCTGGCGCTGGAAGAGGCGCGCCTTGAGGACCTTCATCGCCATCTCACGGTTCTTCATCTGCGAGCGCTCGTTCTGGCACGTGACGACGATCCCGGTCGGCAGGTGCGTGATGCGCACGGCGGAATCCGTCTTGTTGACGTGCTGGCCGCCGGCCCCGGTCGAGCGGTAGGTGTCGATGCGCAGGTCGGATTGATTGACCACGACCGCGTCCTCGTCGGAGCTCTCGAGCTCGGGCATCACCTCGACCAGCGCGAACGAAGTGTGCCGGCGGTGGTTCTGGTCGAACGGCGAGATGCGCACCAGCCGATGCACGCCGTGCTCCGAGCGGAGCAGGCCGTACGCGCGCGGCCCGCGGACGATGAACGTCGCGCTCTTCAGACCCGCCTCCTCCCCGCGTGACTCGTCGATGATCTCGTTCTCGAAGCGGTGCTGCTCGGCCCACTTCAGGTACATGCGGAGCAGCATCTCGACCCAGTCCTGCGCCTCGATTCCGCCCTGGCCGACCGAGATCGTGAGCACCGCGTTGTGGTTGGCGTACGGATCGGTGAACAGAAGGTCGAGCTCGTGGGTGCGCACCTCACGCTCCAGCGCGGTCCGCTCGGCGTCGACCTGACGGCCGAGGTCAGCGTCGCCCTCTGCAAGCGAATCGAGCTCGATGAGGTCGCGCGCGCGGCGCTCGATGCGGTCCCACGTCGCGATCAGCTCGCGGTGCTCCGAAGCTTCGCGCGCGATCTGGCCGGCGTGGCGTGGGTCGTCCCAGGCGCCGGGGCGCGTCAGCTCGGCGTCTAGCTCGTCGGCGCGCTTGCCCTTGGCGGGAAGGTCAAAGGTGCTCCTTGAGCTCGAGGATCCGGTTCAACAGCTCTTTCGGCGTCAGCTCTGCGTCCATCTAGCGGCCGTGGCACCTCTTGTACTTCTTCCCGGACCCGCACCAGCACGGGTCGTTGCGCCCGATCTTAGCGTTGGCCTCCGCCGGCGCCGCGGCCGCACCGACGGCGGCGGCGCTGCGCTGGTGCGCCTTCGGCTTCGCGCCAGCGCCATTCGCACCGTCGAGCTCCGCCGGGCCGCTCTCGGTGACGTTGCGGACCAGCGGCGGAGGCGGTGGCGGAGCCTGCTGCACATTGCGCTGGATCTGGACCCGGTAGATGGCCATCACGATGTTGCCCTGGATCCGGTCACGCAGCTCGTTGAACATCTCGAAGGCTTCGTTCTTGTACTCCACCAGCGGATCGCGCTGGCCATACGCGCGCAGCCCGATGCCCTCGCGGAAGTGCTCCATCTGCGTCAGGTACTCCATCCACTGCCAGTCGATCGTGCGCAGCATCACGTCGCGCTCGACCAGCGGCATCAGGTCGGCGCCGACCTCCTCGACCTTGCGGTCGTAGGCCTCGGTCGCCGCCGCGTAGATGTGCTCCACCAGGCCGTCTGGGCCCTTGCGCAGCGCCTCGTCCGGGAGCTGGGTGTCCGGCGCCAGAGGCAGATAGGTGGACAGGTACTTGAGCAGCCCTTCGATGTCCCAGTTCTCTGGGTGTCTGCTCTCAGTGTGCTGGTCGACACCCTTCTGGATGATCTCGCGGACGTAGCCGAGGATGTTCTCGCGCGTGTCCGCGCCTTCGAGCACCTTGCGCCGCTCCTCGTAGACGATCTGGCGCTGCTTGTTCATCACGTCGTCGTACTCGACGACGTGCTTGCGGGCGTCGAAGTGCATGCCCTCGACCTTCTTCTGCGCGCTCGCGATGGAACGCGCGACCCAGGGATGCTCGATGGGCTCGACCTCGAGGCTGGTCATCAGGCGGCCGATGCGGTCCGCGGCCGGCCCGAAGATCTTCATCAGGTCGTCCTCGAGCGAGATGAAGAA
>CAYWTI010000164.1:0-6934 GCA_964461175.1 uncultured Actinomycetes bacterium
CGGCCACCCACACCGCGCCGCCGGCGACGATGGGGGGCCCGAATGTGGTTCCCCCGCCGACGTTCCACGACCCCGCGGCCGTGCAGCTCGAGTCGCACGTGCTGAAGCTCGGTGCCGACGGATTCACCGTCAGCGACACCAGGCCGTTGCGGTTGCACTCGATGTAGACGCGCGGCGCTGCGTACGCAAACGATCCGAAGGTCGCGTCCGAGTGACTGCCGTGGCATACGTCGGCCCCGGTGTACGGCGACCGTGCAGGGAACAGCTGGCCGTTGATTGCTCCGAGCGCGGTCGGGCTGAGGAGGAAGCCCTGGCCGTACTTGCCCGATGTGAACATCAACGACGGGCTGATCAATGTGGGGCTCGCAGACCCGAGGTCGAGATCTGGGCTGCACCAATGCGCCTGCCAGTCGAGCGGTTCGAAGTAGCTCAAACCCGCCAGGGTCGAGGTGGTTTCGAGGACGGCGTCGCTGAAGGTGGATCCGGCGCACGGTATGGCATTTCCCGTCGCGAAGAAGACGTGTCCCGTCGAGTCATCGACGACCACGCCCCCCGCCGCCCAACTGCCCGCACCTGTCGCCGAGTTGTAAAACAGCTCATCGGGGATTCCCCCCGCGGTGGGCACGCCGACGACGTAGGCGTGATATGACCCGCAGTCGCCATCGCGTCCTCCGAACGGCACATAGACATGCGTGCCGTCAGTTGATAGCGCGAGTGCCCCGCGCTGCTGCTGAATGGTCCAGTCGAAACCGGACGGGCTTATCTGCGTCGTCAAGGCCCGCGTGCCCGTCGCGAGGTCGAAGCCGAACAGGTAGTAGGAGAGGAACTGGTGCAGGAAGCCGACGAAATAGACGCGCGATCTCGCGACGTCGATGACCCCGGTGCCAAGGATCCCGGTCGGATTCACATTTCCGCAACCCCATCCCGATGTCTGCGGCGCGCCGACGTTGCTCGACCACACGACCGCGCCCGTCGACTGGTTCAGGGCGTAAACGGTGTTGGCGAGAGTCGCGACGTAGACAAGGCCGTTGTAGACGAGGGGCTCTGTATAGACGTTTCCATCGAGTGTTGGTGACACCCATCCGGTGGTTGCCCCGGACGCAGCCGGCTGGGTGCTGTCGAAGCCCGTGTGCGCGTTGTCGTGGTGGTAGACGGTCCAGGCTCCGTTGGCGACGGGAGCGGCGGCGACGGGCCGCGTGGCGGCCTGAGAGGGCGCGTGAGTCGGGGCCTGCGCAGTGGCCGCGGTGACACCGGCCAGCAGCTGGAGCGTGATCGCGAGAGTGGCCGCGGCGGCGAATCTGGACCTCACCTTGCATCTCCTCTAACGCAGGCTTGCGGCGGACAGGTTGCCTAGGTTAACCAACGACGAGGCCCTCGCAATCATGTGGCCGGGGACCAATTCGGTAAGCTGGCCGCCGATGGAGCTGAAGGGCGCCCGCATCGCCGTCATCGGCGGCGCCGGACTACTGGGCTCGCACATCGTCGATCAGCTTCTCGACGAGCCGGTCGCGGAGGTCGTCGTCTTCGACAGCTTCATGCGTGGCCGGGCGGAGAGCCTGGCCGGTGCTGTGCGTGACCCCCGGGTTCGCGTCATTCGCGGCACGATCACGGACCAGGAGGCGGTGCGCGACGCGCTGACCGGCGTCGACGGCGTCTTTCAGCTCGCTTCGCTTTGGCTCGGTGAGTGCTTGAACGATCCGCGCAGCGCGTGGGAGGTCAACGTCGTCGGCATGTGGAACATTGTCGAGGCCTGTCTCGACCTCAAGGTCAAGCGGATGGTCTACTCATCGTCCGCTTCCGTGTACGGCAACGCGCTCTTCACGCCGATGACGGAAGACCATCCGTTCAACAACCGGACCACCTACGGTGCCACGAAGATCGCGTGCGAGCAGATGCTGCGCGCGATCTACCAACAGCACGGCTTCCCCTACGTGGGGCACCGCTACATGAACATCTACGGCCCGCGGATGGACTACCAGGGCACGTACGTCAGCGTGATCATGAAGGTGATCGACAAGATCCTCGCCGGAGAGCGGCCGGTCATCTTCGGCGACGGCAGCCAGGTTTACGACTTCATCTACGTCGAGGACACCGCGAGGGCGAACATCCTGAGCATGAAGGCGGATTGCGCCGACGAGTTCTTCAACATCGGCATGGGCGTCGGGACGACCATCAACGAGCTGGTCGCGATCCTCCTCCAGCTGATGGACTCCAAGCTCGAGCCCGAGTACCGGCCGCAGGAGCAGAGCTTCGTCACCTACCGCATTGGAAGCGTCGACAAGGCTGAGCGCCTGTTCGGGTTTCGCGCCACGACGCCGGTCGAGGAGGGGCTGCGAAGGGTCATCGACTGGCGCCTTGGCAAAGACCGGCAGGTGCGGCCAGCGGCGACAAGATGATCCCCATCACCAAGCCCGTGTTCGGGCCAGAGGAGCTCGAGGCGGTGCAGAAGCCCCTCGAGACGGGATGGGTGGTCCAGGGGCCGTTCGTGAAGCGATTCGAAGACCGGTTCTCCGATTTCACCGGCGCCCCGCACTCCACCGCGACGAGCTCGTGCACCACGGCTCTGCATCTCGCCGTCGCGGCGCTCGGCCTCGGGCCGGGCGACGAGGTGATCGTGCCGGCGTTCACGTGGGTCGCCACGGCGAACGTGATCGAGTACATGGGCGCCAGGCCGGTCTTCTGCGACATCGACCTCCGTACCTTCAACGTCAACCCGGCCCTGCTCGACAGCCTGTTCACGCCAAGGACCGCAGGCCTCATCCCCGTGCACCTCTTTGGGCTCTGCGCCGATATGCCGGCGGTTCTCGAGGTTGCCCGGCGCCACGGTGCTTGGGTCGTCGAGGACGCCGCGTGCGGCCTTGGAGGGTGGATCAAGGACCGCCACGCCGGCACGTTCGGCGACATGGGCTGTTTCAGCTTCCACCCCCGCAAGTCCATCACGACGGGTGAGGGCGGGATGGTCACGACCGCAAGCGACGAACTCGACGCCCGGTGCCGGTCCCTGCGCGACCACGGCGCTTCGCGCTCGGACCATGAGCGTCACACGAGCTCGGCGTCGTTCCTGCTGTCGGACTACGACTTGCTTGGCTACAACTACCGAATGACCGATATCCAGGGAGCCCTTGGTTGCGCGCAGATGGACCGCCTTGGTTGGATCCTCGAGCGTCGGCGGCTGTTGGCGGAGCGGTACGACGAGATGCTGGCGGACGTCTCGTGGCTGCGCACGCCCAGCGTCCCCGGCGGCATGACTCACGGCTACCAGTCCTACGTCTGCCTCTTCGCCCCCGACGAGCCGGCCGTCGCCAACGTCGAGCGTCTGCATGCCATGCGCAACTCCCTGATGGAGAGCATGGAGAAGGACGGCGTCGCCACGCGTCAGGGCACACACGCCGCTCATCTGCAGGGCTTCTACCGAGACAAGTACGGGATCGCGCCTGCCGACTACCCGAACGCCTGGTTCGCGGACCGCCTCTCCATATCTCTTCCCCTCTACGCACAGATGACCGAGGCGGAGCAGGACACCGTGGTCACTTCGCTGCGGCGAGCCATGGTCGGCGCGGGGCGTTGAAGCCGGCGCTGCTCGAGCTGCTTGTCGATCCCGCCGGCGGCCGTCCGCTCCGGCTGGAAGGTTCGGCGGAGGCCGGACAGCTCGTGTCTGGTGGTGGAGCGGCGTACCCGGTCCGGCGAGGCATCCCGCGCTTCGTCACCACCGACGACGAGGCGCAGGTCCAGACGCAGGACACCTTCGCCTTCAAGTGGCAGCGCCGCGACACGTACGCCTGGCTGCTCGGAACAAGCGATGAGTCCCCGCAGACCGCCTGGCTGCTCGAGAAGTACGGGTTCGAGTCGACTGATGAGTGGGCACGGCGATACTCCGCCGCCGACCGCGTGCTCGACCTTGGATGCGGCGCCGGGTCCGCGTCGTGGCCGTGGCTCCGATCGCCGGCCTGGACAGGACATGCCATGTGGGTAGGTGTCGACATCTCGGACTCGATCGACGTAGCGGCCGAGTTGCTCGGCGAGTTCGCAAACACGCATTTCGTCCAGGCCGACGCACTTGGCCTGCCGTTTCCGGCAGGGACGTTCGACGTCGTCCTTTCCGAGGGGGTCCTCCACCACACGCCGTCGACGCGCACGGCAATCGCGGCGGCCGCGCGCGCTCTCCGGCAAGGCGGTGAGCTGTATTTCTATGTCTACCGGCGCAAAGGGCCGATTCGCGAGTTCACCGACGACTACGTGCGGGGAGCGATCGCAGATCTCAGCAACGAGGATGCCTGGGAGGCCATGCGCTCGCTCACTGTGCTCGCGAGGAAGCTGAGCGACCTGGACGTCACGGTCGAGCTGGAGGAAGACATTCCGCTGCTCGGGATCAAGGCCGGCAAGGAAGACGTCCAGCGCCTCGTCTACTGGAATTTCGCCAAGCTCTACTGGAACGACGCGGCGACCTTCGAGGAGAACGTCCACGCGAACTTCGATTGGTACCGGCCCCGCTACGCGCATCGCCAGAGCGCGGAGGAGGTCCACGCGTGGTGCGACGAGGCCGGCCTTAGCATCACTCGCTTTCACGAGCAGCCGAGCGGGTTTACCGTGATCGCGGCGAAGAACTGAGATGTGCGGCATATGCGGCGTCGTCCAGCTCGACGGCAGCCCCGTCCGGCGCGAGACCGTCGAGCGCATGAGCGAGGTCATCGCGCATCGCGGGCCCGACGGGCACGGCACGTGGGTGGAAGGGCCTGTCGGCCTGGGCCACCGCAGGCTCGCGATCATCGACCTCACCGAGTCCGGACGGCAGCCGATGACCAACGAGGACGGCACTGTGCTCGTGACGTACAGCGGCGAGATCTACAACTACCTCGCCCTTCGCGCGGAGCTCGAAGCGCTTGGGCACAGGTTTCATTCGCACTCGGACACCGAGGTTCTGGTCCACGGCTTCGAGGAGTGGGGTGAAGCGTCAGTCGAGCGTCTCAACGGTCACTTCGCCTATGCCCTGTGGGATTCACGGCGAAAGCGAATGTTCCTCGCGCGCGACCGTTACGGTACGCACGCTCTCTATTGGCTCGCAGACGGCAGGAAGTTTCTATTCGGCTCCGAGATCAAGGCGCTCCTCGCGCACCCTGACGTCGCCCGGGGCATCGACTACGCCGCGTTGAACGAGTACTTCACCTTCCAGAACGTCCTCACCGACCGAACGTTGTTCAAAGGCGTGCGCCTGCTGCCGCCCGGCTGCTTCCTGATGGTCGATCCCGCCGACTCCAGCCCGCCGGCGGCGAAGCGCTACTGGGATTACAGGTTCGATCCGGACCCGCCGAGCATGTCGATGTCCGAGGCGGCGGAAGAGTTGCGCCGGCTGTTCTCCCAGGCGGTCACCCGGCAGCTCATGAGCGAGGTGCCCCTAGGCTGCTACCTGAGCGGCGGCATGGACTCGGGCTCGATCACCGCGACCGCGCGCGAACGTCTCGGCCGCCTGTGCACCTTCACCCTCGGGTTCGACCTGTCGTCTGCTTCCGGTCTTGAGCTCGGTTTTGACGAACGCGCGCAGGCGGAGGCGCTGTCGAACCTGATCAAGACCGAGCATTACGAGATGGTGCTCCACGCCGGCGATATGGAGCAGGTCCTCCCGGCTCTCATCTGGCACGTCGAAGACCTGCGGGTCGGCCAGTGCTATCCGAACTACTACGTAGCCCGCCTGGCGTCGAAGTTCGTCAAGGTCGTGCTCAGCGGGGCCGGCGGCGACGAGCTGTTCGGCGGCTACCCCTGGCGCTACTACCGCGGTCTCAACGCTCGCTCGAGCGACTTCCACCGCAGCTACTACGACTTCTGGCAGCGGCTGGTCTCCGACGAAGACAAGAAACTCCTGTTCCGTCCATCTGTCCAGGCGGAGATCGGCGACCATTCGACGTTCGATGTGTTCCGGTCGGTGCTGAACGCCGGCAACCTACCGCTCGAGACCGCCGAAGACCGCATCAACGCCTGCCTCTACTTCGAGCTCAAGTCATTCCTTCATGGCTTGCTCGTGATCGAGGACCGCGTCAGCTTCGCTCACGGTCTCGAGACGAGGACGCCCTTCCTCGACAACGACCTCATCGACTTCGCGCTCAAGGTGCCGGTCAGCCTCAAGCTGGACCCGGAGTCTCTCGTGGCGGAGGTTGACGAGGACGATGTGCTCAAGAGCCGCATGCGTACGTCCGGAGGCAAGCGAGTGCTAAGGGAGGCGATGAGCCAGACGATCCCCGCTCACTTCACCGAACGTGCGAAGCAGGGCTTCAGCGCGCCGGACGCGAGCTGGTTTCGCGGCGAGAGCATCGACTACGTCAACACCCTTCTGCGCGACTCGCACAGCCCGATCTACGAGTTCCTGAACCGGGAATATGTCACGCGGCGCCTCGACGAGCACACGTCGGGATTGATCAACCACCGCCTGTTCATATGGTCGCTGCTCAGCTTCGAGTGGTGGCTGCGCAATTTCGGAAGCGGCATTGGAAGCAACTGACGAGGCGTTATACGCCCAGATCGTCGAGCTGTGGAAACGCCTTCAGGAGCGGGTCGACGGCCGGTGGGACCGCACGCTGCCTTTCGGCGACTACTTCGTCGACCGATGGGAGAAGGCGCGACGCCTGGGCTTCGGCGAGGGCACCAGCATCTACGACTCGGCGTTGGTGCTTGGCGATGTCAAGGTCGGGAAAGGGACGTGGATCGGGCCGTTCACGGTCCTGGACGGGTCCGGCGGACTCACGATCGGCGACCACTGCTCGATCTCGGCCGGCGTGCACCTTTACACCCACGACACCGTGCGGAGGGCGCTGAGCGGAGGCGTCGCCGATATCGAGCGAGCGCCGACGTCGATCGGTTCGCGGTGCTACATCGGGCCCCACAGCGTCGTCGTCAAAGGCGTGACGGTGGGGGACGGATGTGTCATCGGCGCCAACAGCCTGGT
>CAYWTI010000165.1:0-1720 GCA_964461175.1 uncultured Actinomycetes bacterium
CTCCAATCGCTGTCGAAGTTGCTGTCCATCTCGAAGAAGAGCTTGCGGATCGGATCCTTGACGTAGCCGCGCGGGCGGCGCGGGCCGTCGAGCCACAGCCTGGCGTCGGCCTCGACCATCGCCTTGTGGTCGCCAGACTTCTCCGCGGCCTCTGCCTCGGCGAAGACGTCCGGATACTTGGTCCCGAAATGGACGCCGCCGATGCCGGGCCCGACCAGCACGACCTTGGAGATGCGCTCTCCGTGCTCCAGGGCGAAGTCGATGGCGATCCCGCCGCCCATCGAGCAGCCGAGTATGTGTGCCGGCTTGAGGTGCAGCTGATCGACCAGGCCCAGCAGGTCGGCGACAGGCGACCATCGCTGCGCCGGAAGCTCGGACCTGCCGAAGCCGCGAAGGTCGGGCGCGATGCAGTCGTAGTGCCTGGCGAACGCGCGCAGCTGCGGCTCCCACATGCGCGAGTCCGCGACGCCGGCGTGGAGGAGCAGAAGGGGCATGCCGTCGCCCGCACGCTCGTAGTGGATGCGCGCGCCGTTGACGCTGGCTTCGGGCATTACGTCAGGGCCGTCAACAAGGCTTTGAACTTCAATTCTGTCTCCTCGAGCTCGCGCGCAGGGTCCGAGTCGGGCATCACGCCGACGCCGGCGTAGAGCCGCGCACCGTCCTCCCAGAGCAGGCCGCACCGCAGCGCGACGGCCAGCTCGCCGTCGCCGCGCGAGTCCATCCACCCGACCGCGCCGGCGTACCAACCGCGCTCCATGGCTTCCAGCTCGTCGATGAGCGCGTCGGCGCGGTCGCGCGGCCAGCCGCCGACCGCCGGTGTGGGGTGGAGGGCGGACGCGAGGGTCAGAACATCGGCCGCAGGCTCCGCCAGCTCTGCGACCACGCTCGTCGCCAGGTGCTGGATGTTGGTGAAGCGCACGACCTCGGGCTCGCGCGCGCTGACCGCTGTAGAGAACGGCCGGAGCGCGTCGAGCACGAAACGCGCGACGAGTCGGTGCTCGTCGACGTCCTTGCGGCTTGCGGTCAGCTCGGCGGCGAGCCGTTCGTCCTCGGCGTCGCTGGCGCCGCGGGCGACCGATCCGGCCATGGGCTGCGAGAACGCTTGCCGGCCGGCGCGCCGCACGAGCAGCTCCGGCGATGCGCCCGCGAACGCGGTGCCGTCGGCCCCGGCGACGAGGTACGTGAAGCAAGACGGGTAAGCGGCGCGCAGCCCGCGCACGACCATGCCCGCCGACACCACGCCGTCGCCGCGCGCGACGACCTCGCGGGCGAGCACCACCTTGTCCGCTTCGCCGGCCCGCAAACGCGCGGCCGCGCCCTGGACCGCGGCGGTCCATGCGAGCGGGTTGCGCACCGGCGTCACGTCCAGGCGGCGCGCCGAAGGCGCTCGCACGGCCGTCTGCGGAAGGTCGAGGAGCTCGGCCGCGTCGTCGGTGGCGGCGTACACGAACGTCCGCCCGCGCCGGCGCACAACGGCCAGTGCGGGAACGCGGAACAGCAGCGCCGGGAACCCAGACCAAGCGCCCCACGGGTCGCGGTCGGGACGGTAGGCGAACCCGCCCACCGCCACGGCGTCGAGCGATGCGCCGACTCTCTGCCAAAGACGCGACGCCGCGACGAGCCGGTTCGCGTCGCGCTCGACGTCGATGGTTCGTCCCGACGAGTCCTCGAGCGCCACGCCGCCCGGCGCCGCGACGATGTCGAGGACGCGCCCGATCGC
>CAYWTI010000166.1:0-18967 GCA_964461175.1 uncultured Actinomycetes bacterium
GAGGATCGCTTCGCCGGGCGTGAGGTCGGCGCCGACCTTGTGGAAGTTGGTTCCGGCCGTCAGCGGCCGCGGCACGGTCACCGAGTCGCCGCTGGTCTGCACGTCTTCGACCATGACGACGCAGTCCGCGCCGTCCGGTAACACGCCGCCGGTGAGGATGCGCGCCGCCGTTCCCGGCGCGAGCACGCCTTCGAACGGACGGCCGGCGGCCGACTCACCGACGACCCGCAGCGTCTTGCCGGCGTCTGCCGCGTGGACCGCGAAACCGTCGACGGCGCTCGAGGGAAACGGCGGCAGTGGCGCCTCGGCGAAGAGGTCCTCGGCAAGCACTCGGCCGGATGCGTCGCCGAGATTGACCTGCTCCACGCCGAGGACCGGCGTGCGTTCGAGCACGAGCGCGGCCGCTTCGCCGGCGTCGATCAGCGGATACGCGGAGATGCGCAAGTCGTCGGTCTATTCGTACCGCAACGCGCGCGAGGGGTCCTGGCGCGCCGCCCGCAGCGCGGGCAGCAGGCCGCTGACCGTGCTCAGCACGGCCGCGAGGAGCACGGCGACGAGCACGACCGGCACATCGGTCCGGAACACGTCAAACCCCGCGCCGGTCACGGACTGCGTCAGGCGGTCGACGGCTGCGTTGCCGAGGCGGCCGAGCCCGACGGCGACGAGCGCGCCCACGATGCCGCCCGCAAGGCCGATTCCGAGCGCTTCGGCGAGGAACAGCAAGAGCACGTCGCGCGAGCGAGCACCCAGCGCCTTGAGAACGCCGATCTCCTTCGTCCGCTCGAGCACCGCCGTGTACATCGTGTTGGCGATGCCGAGGCAGGCGAGCAGCAGCGCCACGAGGGCGAGGCCGAGGAGGGCGACCCGCAGCTTGCTGAGCAGATCCTCGAAGCTGCGGAACTGGTCGCCGAAGGTCTGCGACTGGAAACCGAGCTGCTCCACGCTCCGGCGCAACGTCTCGACCGCAAGGCCGGAGTCGGCCAGCAGCGTGACGCTGGAGAACTCGCCGCCCTTCCAGCCGTTCGCCTGCGCGAGGTTCGTCCAGTACGTGCGCATGACGCCGTAGGGCGCCAGCGCGCCCGGCGCGCCGGACGGCGTGAAGTTGTTGGAGACGATGCCGACGACTAGCAGGTCGAGCGTGACCGGCTTGGTGACCTGGTTGCGGACGAGCGTCGGCACCAGGCTGCCGAAGGTGGCGTTGAAGCGCACCTGCGTCCCGAGAGCGCCGGGCGGCGAGCGGTATCCGAGCGCGACCGCCTCGCTGTCGGTCAGCAGCACCTCGGTCGCGCTGTCCGACGACGGCATCCGGCCGGCGCTCAGCGACGGCCGCACGCTCGACCCGGACAGCATCGGCAGCGAGACCAGCACGCCCGCTGGCGGCGTCTTCACCGTGCCGGTGCCGAGCGGCGGGTTCGGCGCCGTGAATGTGCCGGTCAGACCGATCTCGCCCCACGCCGCCTTGACGTGAGGCAGGCCGCCGAGCGTGCTCAGGGTCGCCTGGTCGAACGCCGGCGTGGCGGCGTCCGCGACCGGATAGACGGCCACCTGGTGGACCTGGCTCGTCGCCAGCGCGGGCGCGGTGAGCGCGTCCTGTAGGCCGCCCGCGAGGGCTACGATCAGGCTCAGGGCGGCGATGCCGATCGCCACCCCCGTGGTCGTCAGCGTCGTGCGCAGCGGCCGGCGGCCGGCGCTGCCGAGGCCGACCTTGAGCGTGTCGCGCCAGTGCATCCTCGGCGCCGGGTCGACGGGCGCCTGCGCACGCACCGTCGGCTTGCCGGACTCGAGTTCGATCGCCCGGCCGTCGATCATGCGCACCACGCGCCGCGCCCGGCGTGCGACCTCGGGGTCGTGCGTGACCAGGACGACGGTCGCGCCTCGCTGGTTCAGGTCCTCGAGGAGGCCGAGGACGTTCTCGCCCGCGTGCGAGTCAAGGCTCCCCGTCGGCTCGTCGGCGAGGATCAGTCCCGGCCGGTTGGCGAGCGCGCGCGCCACGGCGACCTTCTGCTGCTCGCCGCCGGACAGCCGCCCGGCCTTCGTCTTCTCGCGCCCGGCGAGGCCGACGAGGTCGAGCAGATGGCGCGCGCGCTTGCTGCGCTCTTCATGCTCGACGCCGGCGAGCGTCATCGGCAGGGCGACGTTTTCCTCCACCGTCATCGACGGGATGAGGTTGAAGGTCTGGAAGATCGTGCTGACGCGCTGCAGGCGGTAGTTCGACAGCTCGCGGTCCGGCAGCTCGCCGAGGGCCAGGCCGGCGCCGTAGACATGGCCTGTGGTCGGGCGGTCGAGGCCGCCCATCAGGGACAGCAGCGTGCTCTTGCCGCACCCCGACGGGCCGACTATGGCGACGAACTCGCACGGCCCGATGTCGAGGGTCACGTTCTGCAGCGCCGTGACGTGCATCTCGTCGCGGCCGCCGAACTCGCGCGACACCGCATCGAGGCGCAGGCCCACGGCCTGGCCGAGAACGTCGCGGAACTCGTCCGGCGCCTCAGGCGGCGCAAGGTCGGTCTCCGGCTCGGCCGCCGCGATCGGTTCGACGACCGCGACCGTCACGTCGCCATCGGCCTGCTCGCCGGGCTGCGTTCCGTTGCCTTCCGTGTCGAGCGCGGCGGCCGCTTCGGCCTCCCGCCGGGCACGCCGGCGCCGGCGCCTGGCGCCGTTCGCTTGACCCGGATCGTCGACGACCGTTGCCAACCCGCCCCTCCTTTTTCCGCAGTCTAAGTGGTCGCGCCCGAGTTACTTAACGGTCAACCGCCAGGTTTCGCTACCTGCTCTTCGAGCCAGCTCATGTAGGCGGACGATGCCCGTTCGATCGCGACCTGGATGATCTCCGGGTTCTGGGCGTCATGGTGGGCGCGGACGTAGTCCTCGACGGCCTGGGCGCGCGACTCCAACGTCTTGATCAGGAGGAGCGCCTCGTGCTCCCTCTGGAGCTGCCCGTCCCAGTAGTAGATCGAGTGCACGGTCGGCACGACCGAGCAGCACGCGGCCAGGTGGGAGGTCACCAGGCCCTCTCCGAGCCGCTCGGCGTCGTCACGGGCGCCGGTCGTGACCATGATCAGGACCGCCCTTCCTTCCATGCGGCTAATTGTCGGGGTTCCGATCCGGCGGTCGGGGCCGCGGAAGCCGCCGCGGGCGGTCGAGCCAGACGGTGCCGGCGAGCAGGCCGATGGCGCCGAGGAGCAGGCCGCCGATCACGTCTGACTCCCAGTGCACGTCGAGATACAGGCGGTCGAAGGCAAGGACAACGATCACGGCGACCGCGCCGGCTGCGGCGGCGAGCCGGATGCGCGGCGACTCGGAAAGGCGGCGGATGACGAAGGCGAGCAAGCCGTAGACGATGACGGCGCGGACCATGTGCCCGCTCGGGAAGCTGTTGCCGAGACCGGTGCTGCTCTCGAAAAGCATCGAGACGCTCGGCCCGTCGGTCTCCGCGATCGACCGAGGCGGCTGGGGATGATGCAGGTTCAGCTTGTAGAAGAGCTCGAACGCCTGGGCGGCGATGAAAACGACGAAGACCAGCGCATCGCTGCCGAAGCCGCTGCGGAACAGGTACCACGACAGCCCGATCATGATCACCGTCGTCACCTCGAAGCCACCGAGCTCGGCGACGGCCTGGAGCAGCGGATGCAGCGACGGTCGCCACGCCTGGTGCATCGTCTCGGCGACCTGGATGTCGAGCGAGCTGAACACGCCGGCCGTGACCGCAATCGTCATGCCGATGAAGGCAACCGAAAGCACGACGATGGCGACGAGGCGCGTCGTCAGCGCTGGCAACGCGTGCAGTAGACCGTGGTGCGGCCGGCGATCCGAACCGACCGCAAGGGACGTCCGCAGGTGAAGCACGGTTCGCCCGCGCGACCGTAGACCAGGAGCTTTTCCTGCTGGCCGCCGAGCTCGCCCCACGCGTCGCGGTACGTGTCGACCGAGCTGCCGCGATTGGCGATCGCGGTCGTCAACGACTCGCGCAGCGACTCATGGAGCCGGCGCGCGGACCGCTTGCTCACCGTGCTCGCGATGCGCGTAGGCCGCAAGCCCGCGCGGTGAAGCGACTCGTCGGCGTAGATGTTGCCGACGCCGGCGATCGCCTTCTGGTCGAGGAGAACCGCCTTGAGCGGAGCCCGGCGCCGACGCAGCTCCCGGTACAGCGCATCCGCGGCGTAGTCGGCGTCGATGGGCTCGGGTCCGAGGCGCGGCATCTTCTTGGCGGTGAGAAGGGCGTCCATGGTGCCGGCCAGCAGCCGGCCGAAGCGGCGGGGATCGCGGTAGCGAAGCTGCCGCCCGTCGTCGAGGAAGAACACGGCGTGCGTGTGCTTCTCGAGCGGCGCCGCGGCATCGACGATGCGCAGCTGTCCGGTCATGCCGAGGTGAACGACGAGGACGACCTCGCCGGTGAGGTGCAGGTAGATGTACTTGCCCCGCCGCGACATCGATTCGATCCGCATGCCCGCGACGGCATCGACGAACTCCTCGGGCTCGGGATGGCGGACGATCGTCGGAAACGCAAGGTCGCAGCGCACGATCGTCCGGCCGACGAGATGCGGGCGGAGGTCGGCGACGATGGTCTCGACTTCCGGAAGCTCAGGCATCTACGCGCGCACGACGGCGAGCTTCTGCATGTCCGCCCAGTTCGGGCCGACCTTCATCTCCACCTCGATGCCGGTCTCGAGCTCGTACGCGCCGGTCATCAGCCGCGGCACCTTCTCAGCGAACTGGTCGAGCTCCGCACGCGGCACCTCGAACAGCAGCTCATCGTGGACCTGCAGGAGCATCCGGCCCTCTATCTGGTCGGCGTCGATCTCGCGATGCAGCCGCACCATCGCGATCTTGATGATGTCGGCGGCGAGCGACTGCATCGGGAAGTTGATCGCCATGCGCTCCGCGGCGCCTCGGAGCTGGAAGTTGGGCGAGCGCAGGTCGGGGATCGCGCGCCGGCGGCCCGTCGCGCTGACGACGAGGCCCTCCTCCCGCGCCTTCTGGCGGACGCCGTCGAGGTACTCGCGCAGGTGCGCATACGTCGACCAGTACTGGCCTAGGAACTCGCGCGCGACATCACCGGTGATGCCGAGCTGCTGCGACAGCCCGTACTCGCCCTGGCCGTAGATGGAGCCGAAGTTGGCCACCTTGGCGAGCCGCCGCTGGTCGGGTGTCACCGTCTCGAACGGCACCTTGAACACCGCAGCGGCGGTCGCCGTGTGGATGTCCTGGCCGGCGGCGAACGCCTCCAGCAGCCGAGGGTCGCCGCTCAGGTGCGCCGCGATGCGGAGCTCGATCTGCGAGTAGTCGGCGGAGACGAGCACGTGATCGGGCCGGCCGGCCCGGAAAGCGCGCCGTATGCGCTGGCCGAGCTCGGTGCGGATAGGGATGTTCATGAGGTTCGGGTTCGACGACGCGAGCCGGCCGGTGGCGGTGCTGGCCTGGCCGAACGAGGTGTGCACGCGGCCGCTGAGCGGGTCCACCAGCTGCGGCAGCGCGTCGACGTACGTCGACTTCATCTTCGAGAGCTGGCGGTGCTCGAGGATGAGGCCGATGATCGGGTGCTTCTCCCGCAGCGCCTCCAGCGTGTCGGCGTCGGTGGAGTAACCGGTCTTCGTCCTCTTACCCACCGGCAAGCGCAGGTCCTCGAACAGGACCTTGGCGAGCTGCTGCGGCGCGTTGAGGTTGAACTTCTGACCGGCGACCTCCTCGACCTCTTTCTCGATCGCACCCAGCTGCTGACCGAGCTCGTCCTGCATGTCCTTGAGGTAGGGCACGTCGATGGCCACGCCCTCGCTCTCCATGTCGGCGAGCACGCCTGCCAGCGGAAGCTCGATCTCGTGGAAGAGGTAGTCGACGCCGAGGTTGCGCATCTCCGCCTCCAGCCGCGGCCGCAGGTTGACGATCGCCTCCGCGCGGCGGGCCGAGTACTCCGCGGCGTCGCCGTCCGCGATGATCGACGGCTTGCGTGCCGCCCGGCCGGTGCCGAGGAGCTGCTCCGTACTGACGAGCTCCATGGACAGGAACTCGCGCGCCAGGTCCTCGAGCCGTGGGTCGCGCGAGCCCGCTCCCAGCAGGTAGGCGGCGAGAAACGTGCTGAACGCCCACTCCCGCTTGCCGCCGCCGAGCGAGCGCAGCGCGAGCTCCGTCTCTTTCGCGTCGTGGCCCGACATGGGACGGCCGGACAGCGCGGCTGCGATCGCGTCCATCGCCTCCGGACGCGACACATAAAAGGACTGGCCCGCCGCCGACACGCCGAGGCCGCACACGCTGCAGCCGCGACCAGAGCCCTCGGTGAACGCGAACACTCCGACGTCGCCCGAGCCGTCGAGCAGGCTCACCGCCTCCGTCGCGTCTTCGACGATCCTCAGGCCGCCGGTCTGCGGCGCCGGCTCGAACGCGAGCGTCGGCTGCACTGGTACCTGGTCCGGCGGCGGAAACCGGCTCAGCAGCTGACGGAACTCGAGGTGGTCGAAGACGCGCCGCGCGTGGTCGTAGTCGTAGCGCGTCCACCGCGCCTTGTCGAGCTCGAGCTCCACCGGCACATCGCGGACGATGGTCACCATCCGCTTGCCCAGCCGCACCTTGTCGGCGTTTGCTTTCAGCGCGGTCTTGAGCCGACCTTCGGGCAGCTCCTCGACGCGATCCAGCAGCGCGTCGACCGTGACGTAGTCCTGGACCAGCTTGGCGGCGGTCTTGTCACCGACGCCCGGGACGCCCGGGATGTTGTCCGACGTATCGCCGCGGAGCGCCTTGAAGTCGATGAGCTGCGCGGGCTCGAAGCCGTAGCGCTGCCGGACCTGGTCGGGTCCGTAAACGAACGTGTCCGTGATGCCGCGCCGCGGCACCAGCGCCTCCACCGAGTCGGTCACGAGCTGCAGGCAGTCGAGGTCGCCCGACACGATCGTCACCGAGTGGCCGCGCTCGTCCGCCATGCGCGCCATCGTGCCGATGACGTCGTCGGCTTCGAACCCCTCGACGCCGTAGATCGGGATCGAGAATGCGGTCAGCACCTCGCGCACCATCTCCATCTGCGGCCGCAGGTCGTCGGGCATCGCGCGCCGGCCGGCCTTGTACTCCTGGTACTCGAGGGAGCGAAACGTCGGCTTCCCCATGTCGAACGCGGCGATGGCGAACTCCGGGCGGGACGCGAGGACGATGGCCAGCATCGACGTGAAGCCGTAAACGGCGTTCGTGACGCGCCCGTCGGAGGTGCTCATCGGTGGCAGGGCGAAGAACGCCCGGTAGATGAGGCTGTGCGCATCGATCAGGATGACGCGGCCCTTTTTTCCCTTCGCCACGCCCGAATCTTACGTTCGGTCAGACAGGCGGCTTGAGCGGGGTCCGCGCGTTCAATTAGAGGGAGCGTGGAGGACCGCAGACTAGAATGGACCCGAGGATGAAGAACCTCATCGAGGTGTCCGTGGACAGCATCCGCATCCACATGCCGACTGCCCAGCACCTGGTGATCCTCAAGGAGAAGGAGGCCGATCGCTACCTTCCAATCTGGATAGGTTCGTTCGAAGCGCAGGCCATCGCCACCAAGATCTCCGGCAACGCGCTCGGCCGTCCGCTGACGCACGACCTGATGGCGACAGCGTTCGGCGACCTCGGCATCAGCATCAAGCGCATCGTCGTGACGAGGCTTGCAGACCAGGTTTTCTACGCGCGGCTCTACGTCAAGCAGAACGGCCGCGACCTGGACTTCGACGCGCGGCCGTCCGATGCGATCGCTCTCGCGGTGCGTGTCGAATGCCCGATCTTCGTCGCGTCAGAGGTGATGGAGACCGCCGGCATCATCCCGGAGGCGGACGAGATGGAAGGCGACAAGGACAAGGCAGAGACCGTCGTCGACGAGGAGCGGCTCGCGGTGTTCCGCGACTTCGTCAACAGCCTGGATCTCCCCGAGCTACCTGACGAACCGGGCGCGAAGGACGACCCCGGCAGCTCAGGGCCCGGAGGACGCCCCGGCAGAGGCTGACAGAACGCACCTGACCGGCGAGCTCGACCTCGCCATGCGCGTGTTGATCGCCCTCGCAATCGGTCTCCTCATCGGCGCTGAGCGCGAGTTCCGCGGCCATCCGGCCGGCCTGCGCACCATGGCCCTGATCAGCGCCGGGTCGTGCATGTTCACCGGCCTCGGGCTCATCCCGGATCTCCCCAGGATCGTCGACCCGACCCGCATCGCAGCGCAGATAGTCACCGGCGTCGGATTTCTCGGCGCCGGCAGCATCCTGCGCCAGGGCGAAGAGGTGCGCGGCCTCACCACCGCCGCGTCGATCTGGGTCGCCGCGTCGCTGGGCATGGCGGTCGGCTTCGGCTACTACGGCGTCGCCGTGTTCACGACCATCGTCGTGATCGTGGTGCTCGTCGCCCTGAAGCCGCTGGAGGAGCGTTTCTTCCGCAGCCGCCGCAACCGGCGCGAGACCGATCCGCACCCCGACGAGATCAGCACGTGACCGGTGGCGGCAAGGTCGCGATCGTCACCGACTCGACCGCCGACATCCCCGCGTCGCTGGCGAAATCGCGGGGCATCACCGTGGTCCCGCTGACGCTCAACTTCGAGGGACGCTCGCTGCTCGACGGAGTCGAGATTCGGCCGTCCGAGTTCTACCGCCGGCTGCCGAACGCGACCACGCATCCGACGACATCGCAGCCGTCCCCGGCGCTTTTCGCCGCCGCCTACACGCAGGCCCTCGAGACGCACGACGAGGTCGTGTCCGTCCACATCTCGGAGAAGCTCAGCGGCACGTACGCATCCGCGACGCAAGGCGCCGAGATGACCGACCCGAAACGGGTCCGCGTCGTCGACTCCCAGCTCGTGTCGATGTCGCTGGGCCTGCTCACGCTGGCGGCGCAGACAATCGCCGCCGGTGGCGCCGACGCGCACACCGTCGTCAGCAGGGTCGAGGGCATGCGCGAGCAGGTGCGCACCTACTTCTCGGTGGCGACGCTCGAGTTCCTCCGCCGCGGCGGCCGGATCGGGCGGGCAAGCGCGCTCCTCGGCTCGGTGCTTCAGGTCAAGCCCGTGCTCTGCATCCGCGATGGTCTCGTCACGCCGCTGGAGCGCGTGCGCACGTTCGAGCGCGCGCTCAATCGCATCGTCGAGCTGACGCGCGAGGTCGATCGGGGCAAGGGCCTGTGTGTGATCGTCGGCCACGCGGACGCAGAGACCGACGCCGAGCGCGTCGCGCGCGAGCTCGAAGCGGTCGCGGACACGCTGATGATCCAGCCGCTCGGCCCTGTGGTCGGCGCGCACGCCGGCCCGGGCGTCGTCGGCGTCGGCTGCTATCCGGCCGACCTTCTTCCGCTCGGCATCAAGCCGACCGCCAGCGCACAGACCCGGGCCTGACGCTCTTCGCGACGCGCCCGTCGACCGCGAGCGCCTGGAGGTGCGCGAGCCCCTCCTGAAGCGCGAGGCGCTTCTCGTACAGGTGGTCGCGCGGACCCCAGAGCTCGAGCGCGACCTGCCACGCGCTCCACTCGCCGCCGCCCGCGACGATCTCGACGATCTGCTCGAAGCGCCGCGCGTGATGGCCGATCAACGTCTCGACGCGCGCCTTCGCGTCGGTGAATGGGCGGCCATGCGCCGGCAGGACGAGCCTGGGCGCAAGCGCCGCCATGCGGCGCAAACCGGCGAGATAGTCATGCAGCGGGTCTGGCGTGCTCTGCGGATGGAGACCGATGTTCGGCGACAGGTCGGGCAGGACGTGGTCGCCCGCGAACAGCACGCCTTCGCCCTCGTCGAAGAGGCAGATGTGGCCGGGCGAATGCCCCGGCGTCCACTCCACGCGCAAGGTCCGGCGGCCGAGGACGATGCGTTCGGCGCCGTCGAGCTGGACCGCCGGGTCGGCGGGCTTCACGACCTGGCTCAGGGCGCGCTGCGAGTTGCTGAGCACCTCGGCGTCGTCCTCGGGGACGCCGTTGACGAGCAGGTAGGCGCGCACCTGCTCGACCAGGTGCTCGAGCTCGACGTAGCGCGGGTGGACGAGCGGCACCTCGAGCCGGTGCATGTACAGGTCGGCCAGCCCCGGACCACCCGCCAGCGCGCCGGCGGCGCCGTAGTGGTCGGGATGGATGTGGGTGATGACCAGCGTCCGCAGCCGGCGCGCGCCGAGGTGCGCGATCGCGGCGTGGATGGCGGCGAGCGAGTCGTCCGCGTTCATGCCGCAGTCGAGCAGGTCGACCTGGTCGCCGTCGGTGAACAGGTACACGTTGACCAGCCCGTCCTCGAACGGGATGGGCAGACGCAGCTCGAAGACGCCCGCCGCAACCTCGCCGATCTCCAGGTCGACCGCCACGCCGTCGATTCTCGCCGCCCGCCGCCAGTAAGATGGGTAGTGAGCGGTACTGAGACGTACTGAAAGCATCAAAACGCCCGTGAGGAGGAGCGAATGTCCGAAGTCCAGATGACGCCCGACCAGATCGTCGAGGCCATGCCGCAGTTCCTCATCCCCGAGAAGGCCGGCACCACCAACGCCACCATCGCGTTCGACCTGAGCGGCGCCGAGGGCGGCAAGTGGTGGGTCCACATCCACGACGGCCAGGCGGAGTCCGGCAAGGGCGACCCCGCGACGACGCCGAACCTCACGCTTCTCGCCGACTCCGGCGACTGGGTGAAGATCATGACCGGGAAGCTCGACGGCACGGCCGCCTTCATGCAGGGCAAGCTGAAAATCAAGGGCGATATGGGGCTGGCGATCAAGATGCAGTCCCTGTTCAAGCGCCCGAGCTAAAGCTCCCTTACTGGGGGCGAGGCGCCTCTTCTAGACGCTGAACTTCCAGGTGTCAAGGCGCAAGGCCATCTCGCCCTCGAGGTCGAGCGTCCCCGACCGCACGTCGAGGATGACGACGAACTGCGGCGTCAGCCCGATCCGCCGTCCGTCCGGCAACGTCGCCGCCTCCCGGGCGTTCCCCCAGCTCAATGGCTGGAGCTGCGCAGGTGGCGGCTTCAGGTTGGCGGAGGCCCAGCCGGCCAGATCGGCCGCCCCCGAGCGGTCGTAGGTCGAGACGATCATGTACGCGAACAGGTTGTTCCCGGTGGCATCCGGCGTCTCCGACCGGCAGGCGCTGAGACAGGTGAAGTCGAACGTCAGGTCCACGCCCCGCGGGGCGCTCAGCGCCTGGGCCCGCTCGATGTACTCCCAGGTCTTCGGGTAGCAGAAGCCCCACCCCAGCTGGGGGTCCTCGAAGGGGTGGTCACCAGGCGAGCACTTGAGATCGGCGCCAATCTGAGCTACGCTCGGCACCGGGTGGGCGCCCGAGCCCGGCTGGCAACCGGCGAGGGCGAGCACCAGCGCGACGATCAGGATCTTCGGGGGAAAAGGCTGCAGGGACATTCGGCGCCTAATTGTGCGCGAGCGGGTACGCATGCCGATGCACGCGTTCTGCTCTCGAACATCCATCCGACGCCGAAGCGAATAACGATTCTGGAGGGGGGTTAGGCAGATGGCGACGCGGAAGAAGACGGGAGACGCTCCAGAGGAACGACTCGAGGCCGACCGGCGCCGGCTCGAGCTCCTGGCCGCGCAGTGCGGCGAGGAGGCGGGCCTCCACCGGCCGCTCAACGACGTCGTCGGCGGCGTGATCACCGGCATCCCTGAGGAGACGGACCTGGCGCAGGCGCTCTCCGACCGGGAGACCAGCGACATCCTCGTCCACCTTCTCGACGAGAACCGGGAGCAGGTGGAGCGGGCCCTGGAGAGATTGCGCGAGGGCGCGTACGGCATCTGCGAAGGCTGCAACCGCAGGATCCCGGAGGCCCGGCTGCACTACCAGCCCGCGGCGACGAGGTGCGTCGAGTGTCAGTCCCACTGGGACAGGATCAACGGCCGAACCGCCTAGTAGTTGCTCCTCGGCGGTAGGGGGTTGAGACCGCAGTAACGTAGCGGCGTGCGCGCGCCCGTGCCCTGGCGTTGGGTCGCGCTCATCGCCGCCCTGAAGGTGGTCATCCCCCTACCGTTCCTCGACCGTTACGGCTGGCACGGCGACGAGCTTTACTTCGTGGCCGCTTCCCGCCACCTCGACCTCGGGTATGTCGACTTCCCATCCGTCGTGCCGCTTATTGCCGCAGCGGATCAGGCGATGGCGCCAGGTTCCCTCTTCGCGCTGCGGCTGGTGCCGGTGCTCACCGGCGGGCTCATCGTCGTCCTGGCGGGCCTGCTCGCCCGCGAGCTGGGCGCGGGGTCGCGTGCCCAGGCGTGGGCCGCGCTGGCCGTGCTCCTCTCTCCTGTGTTCATCGGGTCGAATGCGCTGTTCCACACCGCGACCTTCGACCAGCTCGCGTGGCTCGTGGCGCTCCTGTTCTTCGCCCGCCTTCTCCGCACCGCTGACCAGCGCCTCTGGCTCGCCGTGGGAGCTACCGTCGGCGTCGGGCTCGAGATCAAGCACACGATGATGGCCCTGCCGGCGGCGATGTTCCTGGGTCTCCTGCTCTCCGAGCGCAGGTCGATGCTGGCCTCGCGCTGGCCCTGGCTGGGCGCGTCAGTAGCCCTCGGGCTGTTTCTTCCCAACCTCTGGTGGCAAGCGACTCACGACTGGATCAGCCTCCAGTACATCCTGTCCCACCGAGGCCACACCGATGGCCCCTTCGCCTACTGGTGGCAGCAGGTCCTCGTGTTCTTCAATCCCGTCCTCGTCCTCCCCGGCGTTTTGGGGATGGTCGCCATGCATCGCGACCCGCGGCTGCGGCCAATCGTCTACACGACGGTCGGAGTCCTGCTGATCTTCTTCGTCATGGGCGGGAAGTCGTACTACGCCGCGCCGGTCTACCCGGTGATCTACGGCGCGGCGGCGATATGGCTCGACGGCGCGCTGACATCGAGGCTTCGCCTGACGTTGTTCATGACACCGGCGACCGCGGCCGGGCTGTTCCTGGCGCTCGCGGTGCTGCCGGTTGCACCGACGCCGAGCGGACTGTTCACGGACGAGGTGGGCTGGCCGGAGCTGGCAGACCAGGCTGCTCAGGCTTACAACGGCTTACCGCCGGCCGACCGTGCAGATGCCATGGTCGTGGCGCACTTCTACAGCGAGGCCGCGGCCATCGACTACTACGGTCGGGCGGGCGGCCTGCCGAGCACTGTCAGCCCGCACCTCAGCTACTGGTACTGGGCGCCCGAGCACATGGACCCCAAGACCGTCGTCATGATCGACTACACGCTCGCGCAGGCAAACAGGCTGTTCAGCGACTGCCGTCAGGTCGGGACCGTCACCAACTCGGGGCCTGTGCGCAGCAACTTCTACGGCGCGCCGATCGTCGTGTGCACCGGCCCGAGGCAGCCTTTGTGGAAGGCCTGGCCCTCTCTTCGAACCTTGGACTGACCGCGCTCCGCGCGTTCAGGCCCTGGAGTGACCGCGGCCCGCGCGCCAGGAGCCGGCGCCGACGACGAGGCCCACCACGACCATGCCGCACCCGATCCAGAACCACTTCATGTCCCCGGTCATGAAGCTGCCCTTGATGTAGCCGAGGCCCTGGCCGATCCACACGAGGCCGGTCAGCAGCACGAGCAGGGCGATGACGGCGAGCCCGATCCTCACGGCAGACGATTACCGCGCGCGGTTACGGCGCACGTCACAGGCCGCCGTAGACGACCGACTTCTCCTCCGTGTACTGAAGGAAAGCCTCGACGCCGTGCTCCTTACCGAAGCCGGACTGCTTCGTGCCACCAAACGGCAGCTCGTCGTGCGCGATCTGCAGGGCGTTGACCCACGTGTAGCCCGCCTCGATCTCCTGCACCGCCCGATGCGCGGCGGCCATGTTCGCGGTCCAGATCGACGAGCCCAGGCCGAAGGGTGAGTCGTTGGCAAGCCGCAGGCCCTCGTCGAGGTCTTTGATCCGCCGCACCGGCAGCGCCGGCCCAAAGACCTCCTCCGTCCACATGCGCGCTCCGTCGGGGACGTTCTCGAGGATCGTCGGCTCGATGAACCATCCGCGCTCGTAGTCCCCGCCCTTCGGCCTGCCGCCGCCGAAGACGGTCTTCGCGCCGCGGTCGAGCGCGTCCTTGACCTGCGCCTCGACCTCCGCGCGCTGCGTCTCGGAGTGCATCGGGCCCATGCGGCTGTCCTTCTCGAGACCGTTGCCGGGCTTGAGCTTCGACGCGCGGGCGACGAGCTTCTCCATCAGTCCGTCGTACGCGCCTTCCTGGACGTAGAGGCGCTTGACCGCGAGGCAGGCCTGGCCGCAGTTGAAGAACCGGCCGACCGAGATCGCGCGCGCCGCCGCCTCGAGGTCTGCGTCGTCGAGAACGATGCACGGGTCGCTGCCGCCCAGCTCCAGCGTGACCTTCTTCAGTCCCTCGGCCGCGCGCGCCATCACCTTCTTGCCGGTCGGCGTCGAGCCGGTCAGCGCGATCTTGCGGATGAGCGGGTGGGACACGATCGCCTCCCCGGTCGCCTGGCCGAGGACGACGTTGACCACCCCCTCGGGCAGGCCGCCCTCGATCAGCGCCTCGATGCATGCGAGCGTCGCGAGCGGGGTCGTGCTCGCCGGCTTGAGGACCACGGTGTTCCCGGCCGCGATCGCCGGCGCCACCTTGTTGGCCGCGAGCGTCAGCGGGAAGTTCCACGGCACGATCGCGCCGCACACGCCGATCGGCTTGCGCACTACCACGCCGTAGGTCGTCAGGTCGGGCAGCGCGACACGCTCGCCGTGGATCTTGTCCGCGAGGTCCGCGAACCACGCGATGTTCTCGCCGAACCGCTGGGCCTCGATGCGCGACTCGAGCAGGGTCTTGCCCTGCTCCTTGGTCAGGATCGGCGCAATGTGCTCGACCTTCGTGAGCATGTGCTGCGCCGCCTTGTGCAGCACCTCTGCGCGCTTGTTCGCCGGCATGCGCGACCAGGTGGTGAAGGCCTTGGCCGCCGCCTGGGCGGCTTTGTCGACGTCGGCGGGGCCGCCCGCGGGGACCTCGTCGACGACCTCGCCCGTGGCCGGGTTGCGGACCTCGTACGTCTTGCCCGACGCGGCCTTGGTCCGGTCGCCTTCGATGATCATGGTCGCCATGCACACACCCCCGTCGATTGCTGGTTTTGCTTCTTCGATAAGGTTATCGGGTTCGGCATGACGGTCAGGTTCGAGAAGCAGGGCGGCGTCGGCGTCATCGTCCTCGACCGGCCGCCCGCCAACAGCTACGACTACTCCTTCCTGCGCGACCTCGCTCGCGTCATCGACGATATCCGCGCCGACGAGGACATCCACGCCGCGGTGGTGACCAGCTCGTCGGAGAAGTTCTTCTCCGCAGGCGCGGACGTCAGCTACTTCGCGTCAGGGACGCAGCGCTCGCGCGTGATGCTCGCGACGCTCGCGCACGAGACGTTCCGGAAGATGGAGAACACGCCGTTCGTCTTCATCGCCGCGATCGGCGGCCACTGCCTCGGCGGTGGGTTTGAGCTCGCGCTTGCGTGCGACCTTCGCTTCGCCGCCGAGGGCTCGTACCAGATCGGGCTGCCGGAGGCCAACCTCGGCCTGTTCCCCGGTTCGGGCGGCACGCAGCGCCTGCCGCGGCTCGTCGGCCTGTCGAAAGGCATGGACATGATCCTCAACGCGACCACGGTCAGACCCGCCGAGGCGAAGGAGCTCGGCCTGGTCGACAGGCTGTTCGCCGACGGCGCAGCGTGCAAAGAAGGCGCCATCGAGTACGCGGCGAAGATCGCCTCCGGACCGAGTGTCGCACTGGGGCACGCCAAGCTCGCGATCACGCAGGGCTACGGCGCGCCGCTCGACCTCGGTCTGGCGCTCGAGCGCGAAGCCATCAGCCGCGTCTTCGCGTCGCGCGATGCCATCGAAGGCATCAAAGCGTTCGGCGAGAAGAGGAAACCTGACTTCAAAGGCGAGTAGTTGCAGCTCAAGCCGCTCTACTCGGTCCGGTTCAGGTATCCGGCCGACTGGGCGGTCGAGCTAATCGGTCCGGGCGGCAAGGAGGAGCAGCACTTCTTCTTCGCCGAAGGCGAGTGCAGCGGCACGATAAGCGGCCGCTTTCGCGGAGCCAACCATCCACGCCGCCGCACCGACCTGACCTTCGTCCCGGACTTCCAGGGCGTCATCGAGACCGGCGACGGCGCAATCGTCTACTTCGACTACCAGGGCTATGGCCGCGCTTACCCCAAAGGCCGCCGCCAGATCGTGACCGCCGCCTTCCACACCACCGCGCATGAGAGGTACAGGTGGCTGAACGATGTCGTCTGCGTCGGGTGCGGTGAGGTCAGGTGGCCGGACAAGCCCGCCGACCAGGTCAAGCAGGTCGAGGTCGAGCTTGCAATCGACTTCAGCGAGCTCGTGTGGGAGGCACCGTCCGCCTGACCGTGGTAGGCTGCGCCCCGCAGAAATCTTTCGAGGAGGTGGCGACTTGATGGCAGAGGTTGTGTTGATCGACTCCCGGCCGTCGGCCGCCTCCGGAGCGACGCTCTAGCAGCTTCCCTCCGCAACGGCGGACCGACATGTCCGTCCTGTTTCACCGGAGGGTTCACAGTTGCCAGCGCGTTCTTTCGACATCGCGCGCGTGGTCGCCGACTACGGCGCGGAGTATCTCGTCGACGACGGCGGCCTCTTGCGGCGCGCCCGTGCCCGCCGATGCGACCCGGTCGTGGGCGACTGGGTCGCCCTTGACGATGCGGCGATCGTTGACGTCATTCCCCGTCGCACCGTCTTCGCTCGCCGCGCGGCGGGCGACGAGAACGTGCAGCAGGTGCTGGCGGCGAACGTGGACGTCGTATTCGTCGTCGCCGCGGCGACGGACGTCAACGTCCGCCGGCTCGAGCGCTACATGACGATCGCGTGGCAGAGCGGCGCGGCGCCCGTCGTCGTGCTGACGAAGTCCGACCTCGTCGCCGGCGTCGCCGAGCCCGCCCTGGCGGCCCCCGTCATCCGCACGAGCGGCGTCACCGGTGAGGGCGTCACGGCAGTGGCGAGCGCGCTTCAGCCCGATCGCACGGGCGTCTTGGTCGGGCCGTCCGGCGTCGGCAAGTCGACCTTGATCAACGCACTCGCCGGCGCCGAGGTCATGGCGACGTGCACGATCGACGCCAGGTCGGGCGAAGGCCGCCACATGACCAGCCACCGCCAGCTGATCGTGCTGCCTGGCGGTGGAGCGATCATCGACACGCCCGGCCTGCGCGAGGCGCAGCTCTGGGCCGGTGAGGACGCGCTCGGCGAGGTGTTCGACGACATCGAGGAGCTGGCGCGCCGATGCCGCTTCACCGACTGCGCGCACGAGACCGAGCCCGGCTGCGCGGTGAAGGCCGCGCTGGCGGACAGCTCGCTCGATAACGGCCGATTCCAGAGCTACCGCAAGCTGCAGCGCGAGCTCCGGTCCATCGCCGTCAGGTCCGACGCGCGGCTGCGGATCGAGGACCGCAAGAAGTGGAAGAAGGTGGCCACGGCCGCACGCTCACGCGTGCGACCGTGAGCCGGGGAGGCGGTGATTACTTCTTGGGGTGCCGGATTCCGTTCCAGAACGGGACGTGGCCCTTGGCGATGCGGTCGAGGATGCGGTCCGCCCGAGCCTGCGTGATCTGCTTGTGGTCGACCAGGGCCTCCAGGCGCGGCTTCAGGTTGACGGCAAGCCTGGCGGCGAACTGGTCCTCGGTCATGCCTTTGGCCTTGGCGAGGTCCGAGACCTTCTGACCGTCCTTCAGGTCCTTGCGCAACTCCTCGGGCTTGATGCCGAGGATGTCGGCCTCGGCCTCGACGACCGCGGTTACCACCGCGTGGCGGGCGGCATGCCTGTCGGCGCTGCCGGTCGGCGTCGGGGTCGGTGACGGCGACGCGGCGCTGACGACGCCCACGCTGAGGAGCGCGGCGGCGGCGGCAGCACCTGCGGCTTTGACGGCGACTGCTGCAAACGGGCTCATTTCGTTCTCACCTCGGACGAGATTTGGTGAGGACCAGATTGGCCCGCGCCTGTCACGGCCGCGTTTTCGGAGGGTCAGCGATCTGTACGCGTCCAGAAGCCTTCGGGGTCGAAGCGCCGGATCGCCGCGAGCTCGGCGGCCGTCGGCGCTGACGTCTCTCTTACATCGTCCGCGACTTTGAGGTCCCAGCCGGTAATGGCGCGCACCTCCTCGACGTCGTGTCCCGGGTGCACCGAAGCGAGGTAGGCCTCGCCGCCGCCTTCCGGAAAGCGCAGCACACACAGCGTGGTGATGACGGCGACCGGTCCTCCGCCGGTGAGGTGGTTGCGTTCGCGCCAACCCGGCGTGCCGTCGCCGTGACCGGGCGAGGTGACGAAGGACACGCGCTCGACCAGGCGGCGCTTCTCGTGCGCCATCAACGTCACCCAGCGGCGGCTGAGGATCGCGATGTCTGCCCCTCCCCCGCTCCCCGGCAGCTTGACCGTGGGGTGCGCCGGGTCGCCGACGTAGGACGTGTTGAGGTTGCCGAAACGATCCACCTCCGCGCCGCCGATGAATCCCAGGTCGACCAGGCCCTGGGCCATCAGCGCCATCACGTTCGACATGCGGGTCGCCCACAGCGCGCCGGCGACGTTGGGCGGGTCGCCCATCGTGCCGAGGAAGCCGCTGGCGGGCTGGTCGCGCATCAGCCCCACCTCGAACAGCCCGCGCGCGCTCGGCGCGTGCGCGTTGCGCGCCACCGCGTAGGCGAGGATGGGCAGGCGCATGCCCACGAAGACAAGGTCGCCGTCGCGGATCTCGCGCGACGCGACCGCGACCATCAGCTCCTGGTCGGTGTAATCGCTAGGCATCGCTCACTCGCAGCCCGGCGACATCGATGCGCGAGAGGTACGCCCCTCTGTCGGGGATGTCGAGCACCCAGCTCTTCAGCCACGCTTCGAACCCTTCGCGGGTCCGCGACGCGGTCGCGTAGTCGCGGTAAAACGTGTGGTCGCGGTTGAAATAGCCCTGCACGGGCGAGGGGTGCGCGCCGCCGGGCTCGTGCACGACGGCGACGACCTTCGTCTCCGGGAAGAGGATGCGGTTCGGGTGCCGGAGCAGCGAGTCGGGCGCGACGAGCTCCTCGCAGGTGACGATCACGCGC
>CAYWTI010000167.1:0-50582 GCA_964461175.1 uncultured Actinomycetes bacterium
GCCCGCGGCGTCGGTCGCACGCACGCACAGCTCATGCTCGCCCGGACGCATCGCGTCCCACTCATGAGACCACCGGCGCCACGCGAACGGCGCCGTCGCGCCGTCGAGGCGCGTCTCCGACCAGGTCCGGCCGCCGTCGCCGCTGAAGTCGACGCGTGTCACCGGGGCGCACCCCGACCACGCCCGTCCCTCGACCAGCATGCGCGAAGGTTCGACGAAGCGCGTGCGGGTCATGAACTCGGGCACGCCCGGCGGGATCATCAGCGCCCGCGGCAGCATGCGCGTGACGGGCACCCCGGTTTCGTCGGAGGACTTCCGGAAGTGGTACGCGCGCGCCTGCTGGTAACCGTCGAACTCGCTTTTCGTGACGGTGATCGAGCGCAACCATTTCACCGACGTCATCCCGTACCAGCCGGGGACGACGAGGCGGAGCGGAAAGCCGTGCTGCGGCGGCAGCGTCCGGCCGTTGACCGCGTACGCGAGAAGTACCTCGTCGCGCGTCGCGTCAGCGACGCTCAGGCTCCGTTCGTAGAACTGGTCGATTCCGCCCTGCACGCCGCGGTCGAGGCCGGTGAAGACCACCGTGCGCGCGTCGCCCTCCAGCCCCGCCTCCTCGAGGATCTGTCGCAGTGGCGTGCCCGTCCACTCGGCGGTGCCGACCGCCTCCTCGACCCAGGGCTGGCTCATGGGCCGGGGCGTGAGGCGCGAGCGCCCGTTGCCCGCGCACTCGAGCGTGACGGCGAGCGTGGTGGCGGGGCGCGCCTGGATGCCGTCGAGGCTCAGCCGCAGAGGCGTCCGCACGCGCCCCGAGACGGACAAGGCGAACGTCGTCGCGTCGACCGCGGGGATGTCGAAGTGGATGAGGAGGTAATGGAGACCGACCGGCGTCACGTCGTAGCGCAGGGCCTCGAGCGGCATCGAGTGGTTGCGGACGGCGAGCCGCAGCTCCTCTGGCGTGAGGTCCGGTATGTCGATGAGCGTCCCGGCGGCACGAGGCGCGGTCACCTCATCCATCTCGACCGGAGTTTAGGCCGTCCCCGCGTTCTATCTCCATGCAGGAGCGAAGCGAGAACGAGATCCTCGCGCGGCTGCTCGAGCTCGAGACCACCGGCCAGGCCGAGCGGCGCGCGCGGCTCGCCGGCGAGAGCTACCTCGCCCTCGTCCACGATCCCGACAGCGGACGGAGCTACGTCCTCCGTCACGGGACGGACGCGACCGAGGGCGCGGAGATTCCGGCGGGCACCGAGTTCTACGAGTACGGCACCGCCGACGAGTCGCAACGCGCGTACGACCAGCTGCTCGAGGAGTCACGTCGCGCCGGAGAGCTGATAGAGGACGACTCGACCGACGATATCGGCGACTTCGAGAGCGAGGGCGCCGAGATCCGCGACCTCTATGCCGACCAGGACGACGACCCGCTGGTGCGCGACCCGGTGCTCAGCGAGGAGGACGGCGCGGCGGGCGGCGGGCTCGGGGAGCAGATCGACCCGGCCGGCGGGATCAGCGAGGAGGAAGAGCCCTAGCCGGGTCCGGCTTCGCCGCGCTCGCCGGTGACGTCGCGGATGAAGCGCGCGCTGGTGCCGGCGAGGTGCCGGGCCGGATCGGGATGCACCGCCTTGCGCTCAGGCGATTCGTAATAGTCTCGCTCGGCCTCCGCCCAGGACCTCGGTCCCCGGTAGCGAATGATCCACACGAACTGGTCGGTGTCCTCGACGGTCCAGGCGCCGACGATCTCGAACCCGTGGCGCTCGCGCAGGGGCGCGATGTTCGCGCGCCATTCGGCGATCCACGCCTCCATCTCGCCGGGCTTGACGGCGTACTCGCGCAGCTGCGAGACGGCAGGGTCGTGCCGCCCCGGCACGTCAGGACGCACGGCGCATCCCTCCCGCCATCTCCTCCAGGCGCCGGATGCGCTCCTCGATCGGCGGGTGGGTGCTGAAGAGCCCGGCCCATGACTGGCCGCGCAGTGGGTTGACGATGTAGAGGTGCGCGAACGCCGGCTGGGCCGTTTGCGACGGCACCACCTGGGTCGCGCGCTCGAGCTTGCGCAGCGCCGACGCGAGCGCGAGCGGGTCGCCCGAGACCTCGGCCCCGGTGCGGTCCGCCTGGTACTCGCGAGAGCGTGAGACGGACAGCTGGATCAGCATCGCGGCCAGTGGCGCCAGGATGACCATCAGCAGCGCGACGATGCCGCCGAACGGACCCTGGTTGCGATCGTCGCGGCCGCCGCCGAACCACATCCCGAACTGGGCGATGGTGGTGATGGTGCCGGCCAGGACCGCAGCCACGGAGCTGATGAGGATGTCGCGGTTCTTGACGTGGCCGAACTCGTGCGCGAGGACTCCGTAGAGCTCCTCCTCGTCGAGGATCCTCAGCAGCCCCTGGTTGACGCAGATCGCGGCGTGCTTCGGGTTGCGCCCGGTCGCGAACGCGTTGGGTGACGGATCGGGGCTGACGTACACCCGCGGACGCGGGACGCCGTACTGCACGGCCAGCCTGTCGGCGAGGCGGTAGAGCATCGGAGCCTCCTGCGGGCTCACCTCGCGAGCCTTGGCGGCAGCGAGCGCGATGCGATCGCTGAACCAGTAGGCGACGCCGTTCATGACGATGGCGAGAAACAGGAACGTGATCGTGCCGAGGTCGCCGAACAGCACCCGGCCGATGAGGACGAGGAGCACCGTCAGCGTGACGAGCAGGAAGGCCGTCTTCAGCTGGTTCATGGATCGATTGTTCCCGGCTCGAATCGCCGTCAATCAGGCCGCTCGTGCATGCACGCGGCCGCAGCGCGGGACGCTGTTCGGTCAGGCTGTGGCCTGCCGCCCGCGGAGGAAGAAGCGGTACACGAGCTCGATCGCAGCCGCGCCCGCGACGCCGCCGACGAGCGCCGGGACGACGTTCAGCCCGTCGACCACCGGAAAGCCGGAGATCGGGTACCAGGCGTGCGCCGTAAACCCGCCGACCAGCGCCCCGCCCGCCATGTAGACCCAGTCGAAGTCGTTGGGCTCGCGATCGCCGCGAAAGAACACGTACTGCGCCACGGTGGCGATCCCCGCCGACCACGCCAGCAGGATGGACCAGGCCCAAATTCCCATATGTCAATCACCTCCGGATCGAGCCTCGCACGCGGGTGGCGCCCGACCCGAGGGCCGGGAGGCCCAAGAACAAGGGGCCGGCAGTGCCGGCCCCTTGCGCTCGCGGGGAACCCGACGGCGTCAGACCTTCAGGGCCTTGACCCCGTGCTTGACCGGGATCTCCTTGACCTTGGGCAGGTCCTCGATCTTCGGAGCCTTTGGCATGCTGATCTCGAGCACGCCGTTGTCGTACTCCGCCTTGATCTCGGTCTCCTTGATGCCCTTGGGAACCGACATGTGGCGCTCGAAGAAGCCGTAGGTGGTCTCCTTGCGGTAGTACCCCTCTTCCTTGATCTCCTTGTCGGCCTTCCTCTCACCGGTGACCGTCAGGTCGCCTTCGACCAGCTTGACGTGGATGTCCTTCGGCTCCACGCCCGGCAGGTCGAGCTTGACCACGAGGTCCCCGTCGCGGGCGAACACGTCGGCCGTCGGGATGAACCGCTTGCCCGGCGTCAGCGCCAGCAGCGGCCGGAACGGCCATGGCCCGCTCAGCGTGCGGAAGAACTCCGCAAAGGGGCTGTCGATCTCGACCAGCTCCTCGGGCACGATACGAGTTGTCATCTCGCTCACCTCCTTGTGATGACCTGAGGCTAGGTCAGGGGCGGCCGCGTGCCCAGGGTCTTTGGTCACGCCGGTGCACGGACCACCTCGAGGCGAAGCGCTCGACGGTCTGCAGCGCGGGCGTGAGCTCCCAGCGCTCGATGGGGAGCTCCGGGCGGCGCCGCCGCGAGGCGGCGAAGAACAGGCTCTTGCCGAGCTCCACCAGGAGGAGGTAGACGACCACCATCAAGGCGAGGATGCCCAGGAACGCCAGCGGCAGGGGCGTGAAGCCGAAGAGCGTGCCCAGCGGCGAGTAAGGGATGGCGATGCCGGCGAGCACGCACGCCGCCGTGGCGACGCTGAGCGCCGTTCCCGGACGGGAGCGGAAGAACGGCACGCGCCGCGTGCGGATGGCAAAGATCACCAGGCTTTGCGTTGCGAGCGACTCCGTGAACCAGGCCGTCTGGAAGAGGCTTCCGCGCGCGTGGAACACGAAGAGCATGACCGCGAACGTCATGTAGTCGAAGATCGAGCTGATCGGGCCAAAGAAGATCATGAAGCGCCGGATCAGGCGGATGTCCCACTGCGCGGGGCGCTCCAGCAGCTCGGCGTCGACGTTGTCCGTCGGGATCGTCATCTCGCCGCTGTCGTAGATCAGGTTGTTGAGCAGGATCTGCGTCGGCGTCATGGGCAGGAAGTCGAGCAGCAGCGAACCGCCCGCGGCGCTGAACATGTTGCCGAAGTTCGAAGACGTGCCCATGAGCACGTACTTCATCGTGTTGGCGAAGATCCGCCTGCCCTCGAGGACGCCGCCCGCCAGGATGCCGAGGTCCTTGCCGAGAAGGACGATGTCGGCCGCGTCCTTGGCGACCTCGCTGCCGGTGTCGACCGAGATGCCGACGTCGGCGTTGCGCAGCGCGACGGCGTCGTTGACCCCGTCGCCGAGAAACCCCACGTCCTTGCCGAGCCTCTGCTGAGCGGCGATGATCCGCGACTTCTGCTCCGGCGAGACGCGGGCGAACACGCCGGTGCGGGGCAGCCGCGCGTTGAGCTGCGCGTCGCTGAGCTGCTCGAGCTCAGGACCGCTGATCGCCTCGCCATAGTCGAGACCGAGCATGTGGCACACGGTCTGGGCGACGATCGCGTTGTCGCCGGTCACGATCTTCACGGCCACGCCGAGCCGCTCGAGCATGCGCAGCGACTCGGCGGCATCGGCCTTCGGCGCGTCGATGAACGTCAGGAACCCCTGGAGCTCGAGGCCGTTCTCGTCGGCCAGCGCGCACGCGGGGCCGCCCGTCCACGTCTTCGTCGCGACCGCGACCACGCGCGCGCCCGTCGCGAACAGCGAGTCGAGCATCGGCTGCGCCGCGGCCAGAACCCCGATGGAGCGGGCAACCACCGACTCCGGCGCGCCCTTCGTGATCAGCATGCGCGACCCGTCTGGCGCGGCCACAAGCGTCGACATCATCCGCCGCTCGTGGTCGAAGCCAAGCTGGTCGACGACGGTGTAGGCGGGGTTCGGCGCTCGCGCCTCGAGCAGCGCCTGGTCGAGCGGGTTGCCCGACGCGGTCGCGTCGAACTGCGACGTCGCGGTGCACAGCAACCCCAGCTCGAGCACGTGCTCGTCGGCCGAGCCGTCGGGCGCCAGCGCCTCGCGAAACGTGATCCTCCCCTCGGTCAACGTCCCGGTCTTGTCGGTGAAGAGGATCTCGACGTTGCCGAGGTCCTCGATGCTGATCAGGCGCTTGACCACGACACGTTTGCGGGCGAGGTTGCGCGCGCCGGACGCAAGGCTCACCGTCACGATCGCCGGCAGCAGCTGAGGAGTGAGGCCGACAGCGATCGCGAGCGAGAACAGCGCCGACTGCAGCGCCGGCCGGCCGAGCAACGTGTTGGCGACGAAGATGCCGCCGGCAAGGATCGCCGTGACCCACACGAGCAGGATCGAGAAGCTCCGCAGGCCGCGCTGGAACGCGGTGATCGGCTGCCGCTCGCCGAGGCGGCGGGCGATCTTGCCAAACTCGGTCTCGAACCCGGTCGCGACCACGACGCCGGTGCCCGAGCCGCCGCGCACCGTCGTCCCCATGTAGGCGGCGCAGCGCAGCCCGAGCCCCGGAGCGTCGGCCGCGGTCTCGGGCTCGACCGACTTGGACTTGGGCATCGGCTCGCCGGTGAGCACCGCCTCGTCGCACTCGAGCTCGCGCACGCCGACCAGGCGCATATCGGCCGGCACCAGGTCGCCGGTTCGCAGCTGGACGATGTCGCCGGGCACGATCGCGGTCACGTCGACCGCGATGGCGTGCCCGTCGCGAACCACGAGGCATCGGTGGCGAATGCTCGAGTGCAGCGCCTCGATGACGCGCTCGGAGCGGTACTCGTTGAAGAACCCGAGCCCGGCCGACAGGCCGACGATGGCGAAGATGATCAGCGCGTCGGTGTGGTCGCCGGCGGCCAAGGCCACGAGCGTCGTCGCACCAAGCAGCAGCAGCAGCGGGTTGCGGAGCTGCCGCCACAACACGGTGAGCGCGCGCACGTCGTGCGTCCGGATGGCGTTGGGGCCGAAGGCGGCAAGGCGGTTGGAGACTTCGGCCGCGCTCAGCCCGTCGGCCGAAGTCCGCATGCGGTCGAGCACATCCGCCGCGGGGATGCGCGCCGCGTCGGCCAGGGTGACGCCGGGCGGGCGGGCGGTATCGGCCACGTCGGAGGGTAGACTCGCACACGTCTCATGACTCCGAGCATCCGCCTCGGCCGCATTCTCGGGATCGAGGTCGGCTTCAACTGGAGCCTGATCTTCATCTTCGCCTACGTCGTCTGGCTGCTGGCGACGGCCGTCCTCCCCATCGACGACGCGGGTCTCGCCGCGCCGGTCTACTGGATCGCCGCGGCCGCGGGCGCCGTCCTTTTCTATATGTCGCTGCTCGCGCACGAGCTGTCCCACGCGCTCGTCGCGCGCCGGAACGGCGTCAAGGTTGCGGGGATCACCCTGTGGCTTTTCGGCGGCGTCTCCCAGCTCGAGGGCGAGCCGCCCAACGCGCGCGCCGAGGCGTTCATCGCCGGCGTCGGCCCGCTGACGAGCTTCGCGGTCGCCGCGGTTGCGTTCGCCCTCGCCCTGGTCACTCAGGCGAACGCGCTGCTCGCCGACCTTTTCAGCTGGCTCACGTTCGCCAACCTCGGGCTTGGACTGTTCAACCTCGTGCCCGCCTTCCCGCTCGACGGCGGCAGGCTGCTGAGCTCCATCCTGTGGTGGCGGTCCGGGAGCCGCCAGCGCGGCGTCCACAATGCCGTGCGCGTGGGCCGCGTTTTCGCCTACCTGATGATCGCCGCCGGCGTGCTCGAGCTCTTCCTCGGCCAGAACGCGAGCGGCATCTGGATCGCGTTCATCGGCTGGTTCCTGCTCTCCGCCGGCACGACAGAGGAATCCGGTTCGATGATGCGCGCGGCCCTACGCTCGGTGCCGGTCTCGGCGGCGATGTCGTCGCCGGTCGTGACCCTGCCGGACTGGGTGACCGTGGAGACGTTCCTCGAATCCGTCGCGCCCAACCACAGCTTCACGACGTACCCCGTGCACGAGGCGTCGGGCAAGCTGACGGGCGTCGTCCGCCTCTCCGACCTCGTGCGCATGCCGGCGCGCGAGCGGGCGGAAAGACACCTGCGCGAGGTCTCGCGGCCTATCGGCCAGGTGCCGACGACGAACCCGCGGGAGGACCTGTCGGCGCTGATCCAGCGCATCGGCGCGGCGATCGAGCAGCGCGTGCTCGTCTTCGACGCGGGCGAGCTGGTCGGCATCCTGTCCCCCGCCGACGTCGCGCGGGTGCTGACCGTGCGGCAGGCGCTTGGGCCCGGCCCGCGGCCGGCGGCCTAAAGGGCGCCCGCGATCGCGTCGGCCATGCGGTCGGGCCGGGGGACGACGCTCGGCGCGGCCGTCACGCCGATGGCCATGACACCGCACATGCTGATCGCCGCGATCGCGAGGCCGAGGGTCGGGCCGAGCGGCATCATCGGGTAGCAGGCGGCTATGTGGCGGCCGAGCAGGCAGCGGGCCTCCAGCGGGCCCGGCACGTCCGAGAGGACGAGGTGCGCGAACGGCAGGGATGCGACCAGGTCCAGCGCCAACGCGTGGACGGGCGGCGGCAGAAGCGCCGCGGCCTCGATCGCCATCGTCGCGCCCGCGGCCGCGTGGGCGCCCCGGAGCGAGGCCTTGCGCGCCGAGACACGCCTCGCGACCGCGCAGACGTCGTCGGAGTCGAGCGGCAGGTCGAGGAAGATCGACGTGACGTGGTTCCCCATCGTCACGCCGCGCCCTGGCGCACGGGTCGAGACCGGCACGAGCGCGCGCAGCGCACGCGGCATGTCCGGGTACGCGACCCCGCGTAGGTAGCGCCGAAGCCCGACGGCGACCAGCGCGAGCAACACGTCGTCGACGCTCACGCCGCACGCCTGCTTGAGCGCGACCACCGCCGGCATCGGCAGCGTCACGCCGGCGAACGCTCGGCGCGGCCCCACCGGGCCGTTGAACGGACCGGGGGCGGCGATCGGCCCGCCCGCCGCGGTGTAGGCGAGTCCCATGAGGCCCTTGAGCGTCTTGAGCACGGTGCCGCCGCCGTCGGCGCCCAGGCGCGGCCTAGGGATGCTGAGCGTCCGCGGCTCACCCGGCGGGGGGTCGAAGAGAACGCCCGCCATCTCCATCGCGGCGAGGCCGTCGGTGATGGCGTGGTGCGTCTTGATGATGACCGCCTGGCCGTGCGCGGGCAGGCCGTCGATGAGGTGCACCTCCCACAACGCGCCGTCGCGCCGGATCGGTGACTCATGTATCCGGCCGGCGACGGTGAAGAGGGTGTGCATGTTCGCCGGGCCATGCAGCCGGTGGTGGAACAGGTGCGTGCCGACGTCGGCGCGCGGCTCGTGGACCCACCGCCGGTGCGTGAGGTCGAACGCCACCCGGTCCCGGAAGCGTGGGATGCGGTGGACGCGCGCCCCGATGTGGCGGTGCAGCGCCTCGAGCGTGATCGGCTCGCCGCCTTCCAGGACGCTGAGACCCGCGACGTGCATCGGCACACCGGGGTGCTCGAGCTCGAGGAACGACGACTCGAGCGCCGTCATCTCCGCGTCGTACGCCGGCTTCATCGTCCGCGGACCGCGAGCGCCACGCCGTGCGCCGGAGCAGGACGCGCCGGTTCCAGCGCCAGGCCCGCCGACAGCAGGCCGCGCAGCCAGACGATTCCCTCGGGCCCCGAGCCGATCAGCGGCCCGGAGTCGCCGGCCACAAGCAGCGCGTGCACGACCTCCGGCACCTCGCCGCGCGCCGCGTGCCGAAGGAGCGTCGCGCCCAGAGGCGCGTGGTCGAGGAGCGCGCGGCCCGCGATCTGCTCGGCGCGCCTCCGCTGTCCGTGCAGCAACGTCAGGCCGGCGACGTAGCCGGCGAGCAGCGCGTCGTAGCCGAGCCCGGCGGCCGTGAACCACGGACCGAGCGTTCCGGCGAGCGGCTCCGGACCGGGCGGGAGGCAGCCGCTCGGGACGGCGCGGGGGAACGGATCCCACTCGGGCCCGGGCGCGATCTCGGTGCGGCCGATGGTCAGGATGCCGCGTCCCATGGCCACCCGCGCGGCCGGTCCGACGCGGACCGAGCAGGCGATGCCGTTCGGCATGCGCGGGTGCCGCGGCACCGTCAGCGCGACCACGTAGTCGCCGAAGAGCAGGTGCGAGCTGTCGAGGACCGCGCCCTTTCGCGTCCCGCCGGTGAGAAGCGCGGTCAGAAGCTCACTCGAAGAGTGCGATTCGGCCTTCACCGTAAGCCCAGTGTCCGCCGCGCGTCTGACGGTGTAGCAGGGCCGATGTGCTCCCGGTTCCGATGACCTCTGGCGCTATCCGGCAGGACCCGCAACCGGCAATTTCGCGGTGATGGCCGCACCGGAGCGACTCACCGCCGCCGACCTCGCCAACCTGACGCTGGAGGCACCCGACTCGCCGATGCACCAGGCGGCGCTCGGCGTCCTGGAGGGCGGCTGCCTCCTCGACCCGGCGGGCCACGTGCGCATCGACGCCATCCGGGCGCACGTGGCGGCGCGGCTCCACCGCGTGCCCGAGCTGCGGCGCGCCCTGCACCGGACGCGCTTGCTCGAGGGCAGGCCGCTGTGGGTGGACGACCCGTCCTTCGACGTCGCGCGCCACGTGCTCGTCGCCGCGCTCCCCGAGCCCGGCGGCGAGGAGGCCGCGCTCGCGTTCGCGGGTGCCCGCATGTCGGAGCTCATGGACCGATCGCATCCGCTGTGGACGATCTGGTTCCTCGAGGGCTACGGCGCCGGACGCGTCGGCGTCCTGATCAAGCTCCACCATGCGCTGGCCGACGGCCGGGCGATGATCAACCTGGTCGGCCAGCTGTTCGACCTGGCGCCCGAGGCGGTCACCGATGCCCCGCCGCCCTGGTCACCCGAACCGCCTCCCACCCACGGCGCGCTTGTGCGCGACAACCTTGCGAGGAAACGCGCCGGTCTTGCCGGCGTGGCGCGCGCGCTGAGACATCCGCTCGCGCTGGGGTCCGCGTTCGCCGGCACCATTCACGGCGCGGTGGCGGGCGCTATGCGCGGACGCGGCGCGCCGCGCACGTCGCTGAACACGCCGATCGGATTCCGCCGCCGCGTTGCGGTGATGCGGGTTCCGCTCGGCGACGTGAAGGCGGTGGCTCGCGCCACCGGCACCAAGGTCAACGACGTCTTCCTCGCCGTGGTCGCGTCCGCGTTCGGTGCGGTCCTGCGCGCGCGCGGCGAACGAGTGGACGGGCGCAGCCTGCGCACGTCGATGGCGGTGTCGATGCACGCCCCGGGCGACGTCGCCGCGACGGGCAACCACGCCGGCACGGTCCTCGTGCGCCTTCCGCTCGACGGCGCCGGGCGCGACGGTCTCGCGAGGGTGGCGCGCGAGTGCGCCGACGCGAAGTCCAGCCAGCAGGCGATCGTGTCCCTCGACCTGATGCTCTTCCTCGCCCGCCTGGGCGTGGCGCGGCTTTACATCCGCCGCCAGCACATGGTCAACGTGCTGACCACGAACCTGCCCGGGCCGCCCGTCCCGCTCTACTTCGCCGGGGCGCGGCTCCTCGACGCGATCGCCATGCCCCCGATCGCCGGCAACGTGACGGTTTCGGTCGCGGCGCTGTCGTACGGCGGGATGCTCGACCTCAGCGCCATCGTCGACGCCGACGCATGGCCCGACCTCGACGTCCTCGTCGCGGGCATGCGGACGGCGTGGCAGGCGCTCGCCTCCGAGGTGACGACGGTCCCGTCCCGCGAGGGTCGACCGGCCCTTTCTGCCTGAGGGCCCGCGCCCAAGCTGTGGCGCAAAGGAGGCAGAGAGCGCCCATGGCTTCAGGCTTCGTCTTCGTCTACCTCGCGGTGGCCGCGATCGTCGCTCCAGTCGTCTGGTTGGTGTGGTGGGGGCTGGACTCGCTGTCCAACTCGCTGTCCAAGCCACACGCTCGCGCCACGATCAAGGTGCCCACGCCACCGAAGCCCGTCTTCGCTGCGCCGCACGCGATCGACCTCTCGCTGCCGGTCCGCCGCGACCGCGTGACCGTGTTCAGCGCCCAGGGTGCGGAGGTCAGCACCTGCGCGGGCCCTGACGCGGGCGGACGCTGCTCGCGGCCGCTCGGCGACGGCACCGTGCCGTGCGCGGGCTGCCTGCTGGCGCTTCCGCGTCCGATTCGCGGCAGCCTCGATTGGGAGATCCCGGCCGGGTACAAGGCCTGCCTCCTGGGAAGCTACGGGGTGCTCCGCCAGCCGGCGCACGTCGGCTGACGGACCCCGCGGCCGGCCTACTTGGTCGAGGCCGGCTTGCGCAGCGCCTTGTCGAGCTCGTCCGAGAGCTCGCGGAACGTCTCGGCCATCGCCGAGCCGAACGAGCGCGCGGTCTCCTTGGTGCGGCTGCGGACGTCCGGGTCGCGCGTCGCCGTCTCGAACGAGCGGAACACCGATTCGGCAGCCTGCCGAAGCTCCTCGAGCGAGCGGTTCAGCTCGGCCGTGTTCTTCTCGTCGTCGGCCGCGCGGTAGTGCCTCTTGAGCTCACCCGCCAGGCCCTGGATGTCCGATTCGAAACGGTCCCAGGCCTTCTTGCTTTCCTCGTACGGCATCTTCATCCTCCTCGTGTAGGGATCGGCGCTCAACTTACGCCCACCGGGGCAAGGGCGTTCGCGATCTCGTCCGCCCAGGCGTCGATCTCCTTCCAGTCGCGGTAGTCGCCGTCGACCATCAGCCGCTTCATCGCGGGCATGGCGAAGACGAGCTTGTGGCCGAGACCCAGCTTGGTGTGGTCGAACGCGCCGAAGAAGACGCGGTGGCCGCGCGGGTGGACCAGCGGCTCGAGCTCGGCGATGTCCTTGGGCACCGAGGACTCGAGGACCTTCACCTCGTCTGTGGTCTGACCGATCGGCCCGCTGCTGAAGAGCCACACCGGCTTGTCCGCCAGCGCGGCGCTGTTGCGGCGCACGAACTCCGACGCCTCCTTCATCCACCGGCCGATGAACACCGCGCTGCCGACGACGAATGCGTCATAACCTTCCACGGCCGCCGCCTTGCCCGCGGAGACCATCGCGGCCCGGTGGCCGCGCTCGTTCAACTCTGCCGTGATGCGCTCGGCGATGCCCCTGGTGGCCCCGTACCTGCTCGCATAGACCACGAGCACACGCATGTCGATCACCTCCGCGTCGAGCGTGCGCCGTACCGGCGCCACGTGCGAGTGCTGATGGTCCCCGATGGGCAGGGCCGTCCCACTCTGGGCCGGCTCTGGGCACGCCCATAAGGTGAAGCCGCTATGGAACACAAGCTCGACACAGGTGTTCAGGGCAGCCCCGGCGCTGCGCTGGGCGCGCTTTTGGTCATCGCCGGGATCCTCTTTCTCGCCCTGCAGCTGGCACCCGTCGACTTCGGCCAGCTCGCGTGGCCGCTGTTCGTCGTCTTCGGCGGCATGGCCCTGCTGGTGATCGGCGCGCTCACCAGGTCCGCGGTCGGCCTGGTGATCCCGGGCTCGATCGTGACGATGGTCGGCCTGATCCTCACCGTCCAGAACACGTTCTCGCTCTGGGCGTCGTGGAGCTACGCATGGGCGCTCGTCTTCCCGACCTCGGTCGGGATCGGGATCGCGCTCATGGGCCTCGCCCGCCGCGACCGCCCGCAGGTAGCGCAGGGCATGTGGATGGCGGCCATCGGGCTGTCGCTCTTCGCCGTCTTTGCGCTGTTCTTCGAGGGCCTGCTGCGGGTCAGCGGACTTGCGTTGGGGCCGGCGGCCCCGATCGTCTTCCCGCTGCTGATCGTCGGGCTGGGATTCGCACTGCTCTTCGCGAGCTTGTTCCAGCGACGCCGCGGCTGACGGAAACGGGGCGGCGCGCCGCCGCCCCTTCCCCGTCTACCCCTCCGAGTCGACGTCCGGCGGCGCCTCGCGCGGCCAGCCGGTCGGGTGCGCGGCCTCGGCGGACGCCGCGAGAGCGGCGGCCTTGTTGGGCGCCGGCGTCCCTGGCACGTGCAGGAAGCTCCGGACGCCGGTCACGCCGGGGACGCGTGCCACCGCGGCCTCGATCTTCGCCATCTGGCCGGCGGTGTCGAGCTCACCTCGCAGCACGGCGGTCGTGCCCTCGACGTCGAGATTGAGCCTTCCATGCGGTATCGAGCGGTCTTCGAACAGCTCGCTCTCGATACGATCGAGCAGCATTCTGCCGTCGGCGGGCTCGAGCGGCTCGCGCACGATCATGTGCGAGGCCTTGCCGCGCGCCGCGCTGAGCCTGTAACGCGCGCTGCGGACAAGCCGGCGGCGGCGACGGTGCCCCCGTTTCGGATCGAGGTAGTAGGCCGCTCCAACAGACGCGGCAACGATGAACCCTGCCCCCAACCACCAGCGTGGGTCGCGTGCGGTTCGTGTCATGACACAAGCACTCCTTCGGTCTCGGACCGCGCCGACGCCAGGAAGACGTCACGCGCCGAGACCATCCCGACCAATCGGCCCCGGTCGACCACCGGCAGGTGCCGGCAGCCGATCGCGAGCATCTTCATGGCGGCGACGGCGATGTCGTCGTCGATGCCCACGCGAGCCTCGGGGTCGTCGTTCATGTAGTCGGCCACGTGCGCCACCGACGGGCGGACCCCCTTCGCGGCCGCCTCGACGACGTCCCGCTCGGTGAGCACGCCGACCAGGTCACTGCCGGACATCACCGGCAGCGTGCCGAGCGCGTGGCCGCGCATCCGCGCCGCGGCGTCGCGCAGCGAGTCGCCTGGCTCGGCGTAGGGCGAACCGGGATGGAAGACGCGCGCGACTTTCACGGCTGTTGCGCCCCCGGCGGTCCGAACCGCCGGCCGGTGATCTCGTTCGCCCACACCCCGATCCAGTGCTCGCGCGACCCTGGCGCCAGCGGCTGGACCGGCCAGAACTTCATCCGTCCGGTGGGCGCGCTGCGCGGGCTGGTGATGTCATGCGCGATGCCCTTGACGAGCACGCTCCATCCCGTGCCCGCGCCGTCGTCCCAGCCGTCGATCTCGAAGCACACAGGCGCGCCAGGCGCCAGGTCGAGCTTGCTGCCTGGAGCGGTACGGAAAACGACCACACCCTCGTCGAAGAAGTAGTTGACGGGGAAGATCAGCGGCCGGACGTCGCGGTCGACCACGCCGAGCCGGCCGACGTCGTGTGTGCGCAGCAGCCTGACGCACTCCGCGTCGGCGATCGCCTCGAGCGTCGGGGGCTTTGCGCTCATGCCACGGCGGCTCCCGCGGCGGCGACCTTGATCCGCACCGCCGGTGGCACCTGCAGCGTGTTGTGGATCGTGCATCGCTCGACGACACGCATGAAGGCTTCGCGCCTGTCGGCGGTGAGCGCCGGTGCGTCGACGATCACGTCGATCGCGCCGACCCGGTGCGGGTTCTCCGCCCACTCGAACCCGCACGTGACCGTCAGGCCCGCAGGGTCCAGGCCGTGCCGGCGCATGTACCGCTCGCCGTAGAAGCCGATGCACGCCGCGAGGGCGCCGATGAACAGCTCGGTGGGCGTGGCGGCGGTGTCCGCGCCCCCGTCGGCGACCAGCTGGTCCGTGAACGTCTCGTGCCCACGCACGCTGATCCGCAACCGGTCGCCTTCCACGTACCCGGCGGTGATCATCAGATGAACAGCGTGATCGCGCCCTGCGCGTCGGCAAGCGCCTTGGTTGCGCCCGCGGGCTCGTCGAGGCCGTCGATCAGGTCCTCGCGCTTGAGACCCATCATGTCCATCGTCATCTGGCACGGGATGAGCTTCACGCCGAGCTCCTTCGCCGCCTCGAGCAGCTCGTGCGGGCTGGCGACGTTGTGCTCGTGCGCGAGGTGCTTCATCATCGCGGGCCCCATGCCGGCGAAGTTCATCTTCGAGAGCTTCAGGTGCATATCGCCGCCGCGGTTCATCAGCGACAGCATCCGCTGCATCCAGTTCTCGCCCGTCATCCTCACCTCGTTCTTGACCAGCGGGAACAGGCCCCAGAAGGTGAAGAAGACGGTCGTCTCCTTGCCCATCGCCGCCCCGGTGGTGGCGAGGATCAGGGTCGGCCAGATGCGGTCGAGCTCACCGCTCCACGCGAAGATGACGAGCTTCTCGGCCTGCTCCTTTTGAGGTTCGGCCAGCTTCTGGTAAACAGCCGCGGCGGTCTCGTCGATGGTGACGCTCATGTCCACATCTCCTTCTTCTTCAGCACGTAGCGGTAGACACCGTCCGACAGGCCGCTCTCGACCAGCGGGTTGCCCGTCGTCTGCGACCAGGCCTTGAAGTCGGCGACGGAGCCCGGGTCGGTCGCCAGCACCTCGAGCAGCTCGCCGGGTGCAAGCGTCTTCATCGCCTTCGCCGTCTTGATGACGGGCATCGGGCAGGAAAGACCTTTCAGGTCGAGTCTCATCGCGATCGTGACGCTCATGGCGTTCTCTCCTTGGTCATGGCTCTCGTCACACGCGCCCCTGCGGGACGGTGTGCCAGTAGGCCTTGTTGAACAGCGCTTTCGCCCAGTGCCAGCGACGCGCCGGCGTGGGCGAGACGGGCGGGTGGTCGTAGTCGAAGCTGATGGTCGTCGCTTCGCCACGGCCGGTCTCGAGGAAACACATCACCTTGCCGTCGTACACGTGCGTGGGCGCCGGCTCGCCGCGCAGAGCGGCCACGACCTCGGCCGCCGCGACGGACGCCTCGTAGTGCGCCACGGAGCCGCTCTTCGAGATCGGGATGTCGGTGGCGTCGCCGATCGCCCAGATGCTGTGAAAGGCGGCGTGCTTGAGCGTGTTCTTGTCGACCGGCACCCAGCCTCGCTCGTCACCAAGCTTGGAGTCCTCGATCACCTTCTGCCCGCGGTGTGGCGGAACGAGGACCAGGAGGTCGTAGGGCACGGTCTCGCCCTCGAGCGAGGTCACGGTCTTGGCCACGGGATCGACCGTCTCGACGTTGAAGAACGGCGTCAGCTCGATGCCGCGCTCGGCCAGGATCGGCTGCACCAGCTTCGAGGTCGCCTCGATCGTGAACGCGCGGTTCAGCGGCGAGAGCAGCTTGATCTCGCAGTTGTCGCGGATGCCGCGTGAGCGCAGATAGTCGTCGAGCAGGAACACGAACTCGACCGGCGCCGGCGGGCATTTGTAGGGGATTCCGGCCACGCCGATGACGATCGATCCGCCCTCGAACTCGCGCAGGGTCGCGAACAGGCGCGACGCGCCTTTCATCGTGTAGAAGTCGTGCGCCGCGACGCCGCCCGGAACCTCGTCCATCACCGTCCGGCAGCCGGTGGCGATGACGAGCTCGTCGTAGCGGAGCGTGCGCCCGGACTTCAGGAAGACCTTCTTCGCCGCCGGGTCGATCAGCGTCGCGGTGTCGACGATCAGCTTGACGCCCTTGCGCAGCAGGCCCGCCTCGTCACGCTGCAGCGCTTCCGGCTTCTCTGCCCCGACCGCGACGTAGAGGAAGCCAGGCTGGTAGACGTGCACGCCGGTCGGGTCGACCAGCGTGATGCGGGCGTCGTCGGCCGCGTCCTTGGCGACGAGGTTGGCGACGATCGTGCCGCCGACGCCGCCGCCCAGGATGAGCACATCGTTGCGCATCGCCGTCACCTTGCCTTGCGCACAATGAAGTGCGCGAATCCCGCGTCCTCGCGGACCTCGACCAGCTCGTGCCGCGCCTTCGCGACCCACGCCGGGATGTCCGTGCGCGAGCCCTGGTCGCTCGACAGCACGTCGAAGACCTGCCCCACCTGGCCCTGCCTGATCGCGCCGATGAGGTTCATCAGCGGCCCCGGGCACGCCATCCCCCTCGCGTCGATCGTCTTGTCGACCTGCACGGTGCTCATCTCGAACTCCTTTGTCAGATGAAGACGACCTGGCCGTCCGCGGCCGAGGCCATGAATGCGGCCACGCCTTCGACGCCGTCGACCAGCGGGTCGAGCGCGTCCTTCGCGAGGTGGAACATGTCCATGGAGAGCGCGCACGCCTGGATGTCGACCTCGCCGACGTCCTTGGCCTGGCGCAGAAGCTCGCTCCAGTGGTTGCCGTGGTGCGAGCGGATCGCCGGCGCCTGCTGCGCGGTCGCCTCCGGCGAGAGGTTGTGATCCTGCGCGATGCGATCCGCGCGGAACGCATCCAGGGCGTAGTACTGGAGAAAGATGTTCACCGGGCGGCCCATGGCGGCGGCGCCGACGGTGAGCACCGCTGCGGCGTTGAGCTTGTCATCGGTGCCCGAGAAGAGCACCAGCGAAAGCGGTTTCTCGTCGTCTTCCAACTTGGCGTACCTCTGCTCACCATGCTTGCCCAGCGCCGCCGCACCGGCGAGGGCCGCAAGGCCCGGGACCGAGGGACCGGACGGCCCTTTGTGTTTGCGCAGTTACACAGCTACGTTGACCCCATGAAGGACGCCGACATCGAGGAGGCGGCGCGACGGTTCGCGCTGCTCGGTGACCCGACCAGGCTGCGCATCCTTCGCGTCCTGATGGAGCGCACCGAAGCGCCGGTGCACGAGGTCGCCGCCCTCGCCGGGACGTCTCGGTTCAACGCGTCGGCGCACCTGGGCCGTCTTGCCGTCTGCGGGCTCGTGGGCCGGCGCCGTGAGGCGTCGACCGTGTACTACCGCGTGATCGACGCCAACCTGCCCGCGATCTGCGAGGCGATGGGCGCCTCGCTCCGCGTGCGGTCGGTCGCCGCGACCTCCTCCTGAGAGACCTGCCAGCCCCGCGCCGTGGCCGCCGCCTGACCCCTCCTTGCTGCCTGTTGATTTTTGGATTGACTCCAATTTACAATAGGCCCAAAAGCTGGAGGAGGTGGATCGATGAACGGATACGGGACGCGGAGATGGTGGGCGCTGGGCGCGTTGACGCTCGGCGTGCTGGCGGTGGGCCTCGACGTCACGGTCCTCAGCGTCGCCCTGCCGACGCTGGCGGTCGCGCTCAAGGCGTCGGAGTCCGACCTCCAGTGGTTCTCGTCCGGCTACGCGCTCGCCCTGGCCGCCGGGATGCTGCCGGCCGGGGTGCTAGGCGACCGCTTCGGCCGCAAGCGCGTGGTCGCGGCGGCGCTCGTACTGTTCGGCGCGGGTTCGGTCGCCTGCGCCTTTGCCGCCAACCCGGCGGAGTTCATCATCGGGCGGGTCGTCCTTGGCGCGGCCGGGGCTGCGATCGTGGTCATGGCGCTGTCGGTGATGACCGTGATGTTCTCCGAGGCCGAGCGCCCGCGAGCGGTCGGCATCTGGGCCGCGGCGAACTTCCTCGCCCTCCCCATCGGGCCGATCTTCGGCGGCTGGCTGCTCACGAACTACTGGTGGGGATGGATCTTCCTGATGAACGTGCCGGTCGCCGCGATCGGCCTCGTCGCCGTGCTCGCCCTCGTGCCCGAGTCGCGGGCGCCTGAGCGCCCGGCTCTCGACCCCGGCGGGATGCTGCTTGCGAGCGCGGGCCTCGCGGGGGTGACGTACGGCCTCATCGAGCTCGGCCGCAAGGGCTGGACCGACGTGCCGTCGCTGGCGATCGCCATTCTCGGCGTCGCGCTTCTCGTGGCCTTCTTCGCCTGGGAGCGGCGCGTCTCGGCGCCCCTCATCGACCTCACCCTCTTCCGCTCGCGCGGCTTCACGTGGGGCGTGGTCCTCGCTTCGCTCGGCGGCCTGGCCCTCATCGGCCTCGTCTTCACGATGCCGCAGTACTCGCAGGGAGTGCTCGGTCTCGACCCGCAGGGCTCAGGCGTGCGCCTGCTGCCGATCATCCTCGGCCTTGTCGCCGGCGCGGTGCCGGCCGACCGCCTCGCTGCGCGCATCGGGCCGAGGATCGCCATCGCGGCCGGCTTTGCGATCACCGCCGCCGGGTTGCTCGTCGGCGCTCGCACGCAGGTCGACTCGAGCACCTGGTTCGTGGCGAGCTGGATGGCGGTGGTCGGCTTCGGCATGGGCATCGGCTTCGCGACCGCGGCGTCAGCCGCGCTCAAGACCGTCCCCAGCGAGCGCAGCGGCGTCGCTTCGGCGCTGATCCAGGCGCTGCAGAAGGTCGGGGCGCCGCTGGGCTCGGCGATCTTCGGCAGCGTGCTCGTCACCGTCTACCGGGCGAACCTCTCCCTCGCGGGCCTGCCGCCGGCGGCCGGCGACGCGGTCCGGCAGAGCGTCTTCGCCGGGATCGCCGTCGCGACGCGCCTGCACGCGCCCGCGCTCGCCGCGTCGGTCCGCGAGTCGTTCGTCCGCGGCATGGACTCCGCGCTCGCGGTCTCCGCCGGCGTCGCGGTGCTCGCTATGTTGGTGGCGTTGGTCTTCATGCCCGGACGCGAAGGCGCCGCCGCGACCCGGCGCGGCGCGGTGGAAGTCGAAGTGGAAAGGGTGGCCTAGCTGGGCGACATCGGTTTACGCGAACGCAAGAAGCTCAAGACGCGCATGGCCATCCAGCGGGAGGCCATGCGCCTCTTCCTCGCACGCGGGTTCGAGGCCACGACCGTGGAGGACATCGCCGAGGCGGTCGAGATCTCGCCGAGCACGTTCTTCAACTACTTTCCGAGCAAAGAGGACGTCGTCTTCCAGGACGACCTCGACCCGCTGATCCTCGCCGCGTTCGACGCCCAGCCCGCCGACGTCAACCCGATCCGCCGCCTCCGCAACGCCATGCGGTCGGTCCTCGGAAAGCTCACGCCCGAGCAGGACGAGGTGATGCGCCAGCGCGTGCGCTTGATGTCCGCGACGCCGGAGCTGCGGGCCGCGATGCTCGGTCAGTTCGCCGAGCTGGCGGACCAGATCGCGGACCTTCTCGCCGCGCGTGTCGGCGGCCGCGCCGACGACTTCGCCGTCCACAACATCGCGGGCGCCGTGCTCGGCGTGCTGATGGGCGCGATGATCACGATCTCCGAGCGCCCCGAGTCGGACATGCTGCAGGTGACGGACGATGCCCTCGCCCACCTCGAGGCCGGGCTGCCGCTCGACTGGACGCCATCGCCGGGACGCGGCCGCTGAGCAAGGAGTCCGCGGGCCTTCTCCTCTTCCGCCGTGGCGGGGACGGGCGCCCCGAGGTGCTGCTCATCCATCCGGGTGGACCGTTCTGGAAGAAGCGCGACGACGGAGCGTGGTCGTTGCCCAAGGGCGAGATCGAGCCGGGCGAGGAGGCTCGCGGCGTGGCGGTCCGGGAGTTCAGAGAGGAGCTCGGCGCCGACCCGCCGAACGGCGCGTGGACCGACCTCGGTCAGGTCCGCCAGGCAGGCGGCAAGGTCGTGCACGCGTGGGCGGCCGAGGGCGACTACGACCCGGCGGCGCTGCGCAGCGTCACGTTCGAGATGGAGTGGCCGCCGCGATCCGGCAAGCGTGCGGCCTTCCCGGAAGTCGACCGGGCGGCCTGGTTCGACCTCCAGACCGCCCGGCGCAAGATCCTCGACGCACAGCGGTCGTTCCTCGACCGCCTCGAAACGACGCTCGCCTAGCTTACGGCCGCCAGCGCGTCGACCTGGCCGTGGCCGTACCACGAGTTGTAACCGGGCCCGCCGCTGCACGTCTGCGGCGCGCCGTTGTTCTGCGACGGGAAGAACGCGTACTCGGCGAGAACCGCCGCGCTCGGGCACGGGATCGCGTCCGCCGTGTTGTCGACGCGTGCCAGCACCTGGCCGGGGCGCGTGATGCCGAGGCTCTCGATCAACGCCACCACGCCGGTCACGTGGGGCGAGGCCATTGACGTTCCCTGCAGGTAGCAGTAGGTGGCGAGGGTGCCGTCGGGCGCGACGTCGGTGACCTCTCGCCCGCACGGGATGTACGACGGCCACGTCGACAGCACGCGCCCGTTCGGCGCGGCCGCGGTGCGCTGCAGGACGCTGTCGCCGCCAGGCGCGGTCACCTGCGTGACGCTGACGCCGTAGTTCGAGTAGAACGACTTCTGCTGCAGGTTGCCGTCGGCGGTGACGCCGATGACGCCGGAGATCTCGGCGGGGATGACGACGCAGTCGTTGTTGACGGGCCGCACCACCGGCGTGGTGTTGTCAGGGCTCTGCACGTCCTGCGTCGGATGCGCCATATCGTCGGCGAAGTTGCCCTCCGCGGCGACGACGCTCACGCCCTGAGCCATCGCGAACTTGATCGCGCGCTGCTCCGCCTTCCAGATCGCGCGCTGCGTCGGGTCGTTCTTGCAGTTGAAGTAGAACGGGTCGGCGAAGTAGCTGTTGTTGGTGACGTTGAAGTGGTGCGTGCCGGCCCACATGAACGCGCACACGACCGACTCCGGGAAGAAGAAGCCGTCCGCGTCGCCGGCCTTGACCGCGGCGAGGCGCACATTAGGCGCCACGCCGACGATGCCGAAGCCGTTCTGGGCTGCGGCGATCGTACCCCCGGTGTGGGTGCCATGGCCGTTGTCGTCCAACCAGGCACTCGGAGCCGTGTTCGCCGCGCCGCCGATGCACGACACGCTGTCGGCGAAGTCGATGTTCTGCGCGAGGTCGGGGTGGGTCCAGTCGACGCCGGTGTCGATGTCGCCTGCGATCACGCTCGGGCTGCCGCCCGTGACCGTGTGCGCCTCGAAGGCTTTGATCTGGGCCATGTCCCACTGCAAGCCGGACAGGCTGTCGCCGCCGGCCGGCGTCGCGGCAGACGGTGTGTCGGCCGCGCTCGCGGGGTCCAGCCGGCCGTCGTTCAGCTGGGTGGCGAACGCTGTGGTGGCGACGGCGCCGTCGACCCCCGCCCCGGTTCCGACACGGGCCGCGAAGTCGCTTCGATCCGAGCGTGCGATCGCGACGCCGATCTGCGTGTAGTTGGCGACGAGCGCGCCACCCGCGCCCTGGATGAGCGCCGCCGCGTCCTTGGACGACGCGCCGTCCTTGTAGGTGACGATGTACGTCTGCACCGCTCCCGTTGTGGCGGCTTGGACCGGTGACGCCGGCGCCGCAACGACGAGGAGCGCAAGTCCCGCGAGCAGCGCACGCAGCCGCGGACCGACATGGCGAAGCAACCGACTCATGCTCTTTTCCCCCTTATGCACAGCCGACGAGGTTGCTCGGCTGAGCTTATCTCAGTCGCGGAGGATCGAGACCACGAGCGCGAGGCCGCCGACCGCGGCCGTGATGAAGAAGAGCATCGCGATGCCCGGATAACCGAGCAGCGTGAAGGGAGTGGGCACACGCATGAGCAGCGCCGCGCCCACGATCAGCGCCGAGAGCACGAGGCCGACGGTGATGCGGTTGGCGACCTTGTGGATGCCGCTGAGCAATCGCTCCTCGTCGATGGCGTGCACGCGCACCCGTAGGTCGTTGGCCGCGACATTCTCGAGGATGCGGTTGAGCTGGCCGGGCACGTTGACCAGGAAGTCCTTGGCCTCGAGCACGTTGGCGACGACGTTGCCCGGGCTCGCGCTCGACCGCAGGCGCTCCTGCAGGATATCGGCGGCGTTGGCGCGGATCGACTCGTTGGGATCGAACGTCGGGTCGAGGATCCGGCCCACCAGGTCGAGGTTGAACAGAGCGCGCGCGAGCAGCGTCATCTCTCGCGGCAGGCGGAGGCCGGACGAGCCGCACACACGCGCCACGTCCATCAGCCGGCTGCCGAGCCGGACCTCCTCGAGGGAGCGACCGCGGTACTCGGCGACGAAGTCCGCGACCGCCTCGGAGACGCTGCGCCGGTCGAAGCCATGTTCGACGTCGCCGAGCTTGGCCAGGATCGTGACCGCGTCGTCACTTCGCCCCTCGGCGATCGCCAGCAGCAGGCGCAGCAGCTGCTCCTGCATCTGCGGCGTCAGCGTGCCGGTCATGCCGAGGTCGAGCAGCGCGATGCGGCCGTCGTCGGTGAGAAACACGTTGCCGGGATGCGGGTCGGCGTGGAAGAAGCCGTCCGAGAGGATCTGCTTGAGGTACGCGGCGAACAGCTGCTCGGCGAGCTCGCGGCCGTCGAGCTCCATGCGCGCGAGCGGGCTCAGGCGCGTCACCTTGCGGCCGCGGACGAACTCCATCGTCAGCACGCGTCCCGTCGAGTAGCCCGCGATCGGACTCGGGACGACGATGCGGTCGAACGTGGCGAGGTTCTCGCCGAGCGTCAGGAGGTTGCGCGCCTCCCGGCGGTAGTCCAGCTCGCGGTGAAGCGTCTTGCGGAACTCGGCCATCGTCTCGGTGAACGAGTACGCGCCGCCCACGTTCGTGTGCTTGTCGAGGAAATCGGCGATGTCGTCGAGCGCCTCGAGGTCCTCCTCGACGCGGGCGCGAATGCCCGGCCGCTGGACCTTGACGGCGACCTGGCGCCCGTCGGGCATGACGGCGTGGTGCACCTGGCCGAGGGAGGCGGAGGCGAGCGGCGCGGGGTCGATGCTCCGGAACGCCTTGGAGACGCGCAGGTTCAGCTCCTCGGCGAGGATGCGCTCGGCGTCCGCGAAGGGAAACGGAGCCACCTTGTCCTGCAGCCGCGACAGCGCGTCGATGTACTCCGGCGGGAGCATATCGTTGCGCGTCGACAGGACCTGGCCGAGCTTGACGAACGTGGGCCCGAGGCGCTCGAGGTCGGCCGCAAGCTCTCCGGCCTTGCGCGTTGCCGGCGGCCGCTCGGGCGGCTCATCGTCGACCGCGTCCTCCAGCCCGGCGCGGCCGACGACGTCGCGGCCGCCGTACTTGAGAAGCAGGGCCGCGATCTCGCGATAGCGCTTCAGCCGCGAGGGACGGAGGGATATCCCCACGTCTGTTTAACGCGCAAGAGGCGTTGTGAAGGTGTGCGTAAGGTCAAGCGGCTGACGGCGGTCGAGGTGGGCGCGGATGATCTCGACCCGTTCCGGACCCTTGTCGAACCCGGACAGTGGACCGCTCTCGTCGGGACGATGAAGGGGCTGGCCCAGCAGATGCGGGGCCGGACGCTCTGGAACGTCAACTCCACGGCGCGCGGCGGAGGCGTGGCCGAGATGCTTACATCGCTCATCCCCTATTCACGAGGTGCCGGAATCGACGAGAGGTGGCTCGTGATCGAAGGCACGCCCGAGTTCTTCGACGTGACCAAGAAGCTGCACAACCTGCTCCACGGCGTCGCGCCTCCGCAGGGCGCGGCGATGACCGACGCCGACCGCACCGTCTATGAGAGCGCGACGGAGGACAACGCGGCGGCGCTGCTCGACCAGGTGCGGCCTCGTGACGTCGCGATCCTCCACGACCCGCAGACCGCCGGTCTCATCCCGGCCCTCAAGTCGCACGGCTTGAACGTCGTGTGGCGCTCCCACATCGGCGTCGACGAGGCGAACGACCTCGTGCGCGGCGCGTGGAGCTTCCTGTTGCCGTACGTGTCGCGGGCCGACGCGATCGTGTTCTCGCGTGGGGCTTATGTCTGGGACGGCCTCGACCGCGCCCGCGTCGAGATCATCCCGCCGTGCATCGACCCGTTCACGGCGAAGAACCGCGAGCTCGACCGCGCCTTCGTCGAACGAACGCTCGGAGAGGCGGGGATCGCCGCCGGAACGCGCTTTGTCCTCCAGGTCTCACGCTGGGATCGCCTGAAGGACCCCGTCGGTGTGGTGCAGGCGTTCGCGGAGCATGTGGCGCCGCGGTCGGATGCGTCCCTCGTACTCGCGGGGCCGGCGGCCACGTCGGTCGACGACGACCCCGAGCAGCCGCTGATCCTGCGCGAGCTCGCCGCGGAGCGGGCCCGGCTGCCTTCGGATATCGCCGGCCGCGTGCTCGTCGCGCAGCTCCCGATGGAGGACGTCGACCGCAACGCGTTGATCGTCAACGCGCTCCAGCGCAGCGCCGACGTGGTCGTCCAGAAGAGCCTTGCCGAGGGCTTCGGTCTCACCGTGGCCGAGGCGATGCTCAAAAGCCGCCCCGTCGTCGCGAGTCGTGTCGGCGGCATCGAGGACCAGGTCGAGAACGGCAAGAGCGGTGTGTTGATCGACGACCCGCGCGACCTCCGCGCCTTCGGTGACGCGATCGTCGGCGTCCTCGGCGACGACGAGCGCGCGCATGAGCTCGGCCGGCAGGCTCGGCGGCGCGTCGTGCGCTGGTTCATCACGCCGTGTTACCTCCTCGCACAGGGACGCCTGATCGCGGAGCTGGCTGCTCGATAACATCGGGGTGGTCTTGGCGATCACCTACCTGCGGAGCGACGAGCTTCCGCGCGACGTCATCACGCGTGACTTCGTCGGCGAGCGATTCGGCGGCGTCGGCGCGTGCGTCCTCTTCGTCGATGCGCAGCCGGGCGAGGGCCCGCGCCTGCACCGTCACACCTACGTCGAGATCCTGATCGTGCTCGAAGGCACGGCGACGTTCAGGGACGGCGTGTCGACGCGCGAGGTCAACGCCGGCGAGTTCGCGGTGGTCGATGCAGGGCAGGCGCACGCCTTCGTCAACAGCGGCGACGGCCCGCTTCGCCAGATCGACATCCATCTCTCCTCGCATTTCGAGACCGAGTGGCTCGAGTAGACCCGCACGACCCCGGGGCCGAGCCCGCCGGACGGCGCGCGGCCGAGGCGGGCGACGCGGCCGCTTCGCCGATCCGCGCCGGCAATGGCCTCGTGCGTTTTGGCACGGCGAGCTGGACCGATCCGACGATGACCGCGCCAGGTGTCTTCTACCCCGCCGGGGCGAAGACGGCCGAGGAGCGGCTGCGCTACTACGCGAGCCAGTTCCCCGTCGTGGAGGTCGACGCCACCTACTACGCGCTGCCGAACAGGCGGACGGCCGAGGGCTGGGTCGAGCGGACGCCTGATGGCTTCGTCTTCGACATCAAGGCGCACGCGCTGATGACGGGCCAGCCGACAGAGGTCGCGCGCCTGCCCAAGGCGGTGCGCGAGGAGCTGCCGTCCGAGCTGACCGAGAAGAAGCGGATCTACCGCAAAGACATGCCCGCCGACGTGCTCGACGGCGTGTACACGCAGTTTCGCGAGGCGCTCGAACCGCTGATCGAGGCGGGCAAGCTCGGGGCCGTCTTCGTGCAGTTTCCGAAGTGGGTCTTCCCGTCCAACGAGGCGCGGGAGCTGATCCTCGAGACGCGCGAGCGGCTGGCGCTGCCGATCGCGGTCGAGTTCCGGCACGGCAGCTGGTTCAACGAGAAGAACGCCGAACGCACGGTGCGCTTCCTCCAGGACAACAAGATCCCCTACGTCGCCGTCGACGAGCCGCAGGGTTTCAAGAGCTCGGTGCCGCCGGTCATCGTGCCGACGAGCGACGACCTCGCGGTCTTCAGGTTCCACGGCCGCAACTCCGAGAACTGGGAGAAGAAGGACATACCGCCGTCGGAACGGTTTCGCTACCTCTACGACGAGGACGAGCTCGCCGACTGGACGCCGAAGATCGCCACCGTCGCGAGGAAGACGAAGGAGACGCACGTCGTCTACAACAACTGCTTCTCCAACTACGGGACGACCAACGCGCGCGAAGCGGCGAAGCTCCTTGCGGAGATGCAGTCCGGCTAACGGCGCCCCGCGTCGACGTTCTTTTCCATCCACCGCTCCAGCGCGGCGCCGTCGCGCCACACGCCCGCGACGAGCTGGACCGGCTTCGCGGTGGCGATCCACGGCCCGGCCGGCCATCGCTTCCAGTAGAAGAGCCGCTTGTGGCGAAGGAGGTCGGCGCGTGGATGGTCCTGCCCGTGCGGTGACGGCACGCGTTTCAGCTCCTGGCCCTCGACCTCATAGCTCTTCTTGCGCAGCTCCGCCACGATCGCGACCAGCTCCTTGCCCGACCGGTCGGCTGCGACCGCCTCACGCATGCGCTTGAGCTGCGTGTCGTCGACCATGTAGCGGCCACCGGCCGCAACCAGGCCTTCGGCGTCCAGCGCCACGTAACCGCCGCGCTCCACGTCGGCGTAGATGTTCAGCTTGTAGGGCGACTTGTCGGCCGAGAAGCGGATGTCGCGGTTCGGCCGCGACACGCGGCGTGGCGGGCCGAACTCGGGCTCGAGCGCGGCGAGGAGCGCCAGCATCGGCGCCTTGACCTCCCCCTCGTACTGCTTGCGGTGCGCCTCGAACCACGCCTTGTTGTTGTTCGCGCGCAGGCCGAGGAAGAAGCCCTTGAAGTCGCCGCGCCATCCGTTGAACTTCTCCGCCGCCACGGCAGCGAGAGTACTACGCGCTCTTCGTCGCGACGTGGCGGTCGCCGGCGCGGCCCAGCAGCCGCGTCAGCTCGGACACCTGGATCGAGTCGAGGGCCTGCACCGCCTGCGGAAGCTCACGCGCGAGACCGCGATCAAGGCTAGGCCCGGCCAGGCGCTCGAACTTCGCCAACGCGCCGTCCCAGTCAAGCCGCCGCGAGCGTGCGAAGCCCATATAGTCCGACTTCTCGCTGCGGATCTCCCTGCCGTCGCGCAGCACGAAGGTCGCGCGCACCGGCATCTCCTGCGGGTATCGCGCCGACAGCTCCTCCCGCTGGCGGACGTGAACCCGCTGCAGGAGATCCTGGACGTCTGGCTGTGCCAGGCGCTCGTTCGTCAGCTGCTCCGGCCAGACGTCGCCGTCGATCATCGCCACCGCACACAGATAAGGAAGGGAGTGATCGGCCTGCTCCTTGCTGCGCACGACCGTGCGGTCGCCCGCCGCGCCTCCGCCGACGATGTTGTGCACCTGCTTGAAAGCGTCGATCTCGATGCGAAGGATGTCCTCGGGCTCGAGCTGGTTGGCCGCGCGCATCTCGAGGACCAGCTCCAGCGCCGACTGGGTGTGGCCCTCGGAGTTGTAGCGCTTGATCGAGCTCTCCATGAACTTCGTGAGCGGCTGCCTGTCCCATTCGACCTGCACCCGCTCGCCAACGACCTCCTCCCAACCCTGCGGGCCCTCCATCAGGCTCAGCGGACCGGTCAGCCCCTTCGTCGCCAGCAGCACCATGTGCATGCACGCCTGGGCCGCCTCGGCCGACGCAAAGCCCTTCCAGCTGGAGAGGCGGCCGGTGCGGATGACCCACAGCATCGTCGTGGAGCACGCGCACATGGCGATCGCGTTTGCGCCCGCCCGACGGTCGAGGCCCAGCGCGTTCGTGCAGCCCGCCGGGATCGAGAACGCGAGGTGCGTGACGTGGTCGAACCCCTTCTCCTGCAGCGGCGCGTGCTCGCTGAAGACGGTCTGGACCTCGTAGGCGGTGGCGAGCGCGGTCAGCAGCTGCCGCCCCGACGCGCCCGCGAGCTCGGCCGCCGCGACCACCGACGCGAAGTTGTCGGAGGCGTGGAAGCTCTGGCCGCGGACCATCGTGATGTCCATGAAGTCCAGGTAGCGCACGGCGGCGCCGTTGAAGAAGGCGGCGCGGTCGGGCGCGGTCCGGCCTCCGCCGATCAGGGTGCAGAGCTCCGAGCCGCCGAGGTCGTCGCCCAGCGAGCGAACCGCCTGGATCGGCCCGTGGCTGAGCGCCCCGATGGCGCAGCCGATGGTGTCGAGGACCAGCGTCTTCAGGTAGGGCACGTGCTCCGTGCGGATGTCCGTGAACTGCCGGCTCGCCGCCCATTCGGCGATCCTTTCCAGCTTCTGCGGCTCTGGCGCCTCGTTCGGGGCCCGTTCCTGTGCTGCCACTCTCACTTCGACAACGCGCGGCGAGTTCGCGGCCGCTCACATTTCCGGCGCGACGGGGCGTTATCCCGTTGAGGGATGAACCACGTCGACTGGGCAAAGCTGCGCGACCAGTGCCTGGTCGGCCTGGCCGCCGTGGCCTTTCTGTGGGCCGCGAGCCAGGTCGCAGGGCGGCTCGTGCACATCATCGTCGTGGTCCTCCTCGCCCTCGTGCTCGCGTTCGCACTCGAGCCGCTGCTCCGGCACGCCCAGCGCGTCCTTCCGCGTGCGCTGGCCGCCGTCCTCATCTACGCCCTGGCGCTTGCCATCCTGGCAACGTTCGTGCTGGCCGCCGGGCCGCCGGCGGTCTCACAGGCCGAGTCGCTTGCGACGCGGCTGCCCGGGTACCTCGACCAGGTCAACAGCATCCCGGCGTTTGAGGGCACGGACCTGGCCGGCTCGCTGCGCGGCTTCGCCGAGTCGGCTCTTTCGAGCGCCCTCACGGTCGCGGCCGCGGTTGCGAGCGGGGTCGTCGACGCGGCGCTGGTGCTGGTGCTGGGCTTCTGGTTCATGGTCGACGGGCGGCGCATGGCCGACGTTGCCGTCGGCATGGTGCCGGCCGCGCAGCGCGACAAGGCAGGCTTCGTTCGCGACGCGGTCAGCCGCGTGCTGGGCGCGTACATACGCGGACAGCTGACGATGGCGCTGATCATCGGCCTCTCCGCCGGCGTGGGCTCATCGCTGCTCGGAGTCCACTACCCGATCCTCATCGGCATCCTCGCTTTCCTCTTTGAGCTGATTCCGATGGTCGGCCCGATCCTCGCCTCGCTGCCCGCGGTCATGATCAGCCTGACCCAGCCCTTCCCGCTCGTCGTCTACGTGATCGTCTTCTTCATCGTCATGCAGCTGCTCGAGAACAACGTGCTCGCGCCGCGCGTCACGGGTGCCGCGGTGGGCCTGCATCCCGTGGCGGCGTTGATCGCGATCGTGATCGGCGCCGACCTCGGCGGCATCGTCGGCGCGCTGTTCGCGGTTCCGATCGCCGGTGTCGCTTCGGTGCTCATCGCCGCCGTATGGAAGGGATGGCGCGGCGAGCCGGTCGTCGTCGAGCGCGCGGGCATGAGGTTCCGCCTGCCGCGCAAACGCGAGCTGGCATAGAGATGTAAACGCCTCCTCCGTCAGGTATCACGCGCGGGCGCCCACGTTGCCTAAGTGAGAACACCAACCAGGAGGAGGAAGCGATCGATGGCGATCACCAACTCGCATGAGAAGTTCGTGCACGAGCTCGCCGACATGTACGACGCGGAGCATCAGTTCCTCGAGGCGATGGGCAAGATGCGCGACCAGGCGTCCGACCCGAAGCTCCAGACGATGCTCGAGCAGCACATGCAGCAGACCGAGGAGCAGATCGAGAAGCTGGAAGAGGTCTTCGCCGAGATCGACGAGCAGCCCAAGCGCCAGGAATGCATGGGCGCGAAGGGACTGGTCGAGGAGGCGACCAAGATGATGGAGGAGACGTCCTCGCCGGAGCTGCGCGACGCCGTGATCGCGGGCGCGGCGACCAAGGCCGAGCACTACGAGATGGTCGCGTACAAGGACCTGATCGACGGCGCCGAGATGATGAAGAAGCGCAAGGCGGTCAGGCTGCTCACGGCCAACCGCGAGCAGGAGACCTCGACGGCGCGCAAGCTCGAGCGGCTGGCGCCGCGGCTCGGAAAGGCGGCGGCTTGATCCTCGTCACCGTCATCGCCGCCGGCGGTGCGTTCGCCTCGCACGCGGCCGACGCCTCGGGCGGCGGCGCGCAGATCGAGCTGTGGCAGGTCATCAACCTGGTCGGGGCGCCGCTCCTCGCGGTGCTGTTCGCCCGCCCGGTGATCGACGACCTGCGGGCCTGGCACGCGTCCCGGCACGACCAAGCGGACTGACATTCGAGAGAACGACCGGGATGGGGCGCCGGTGCACCCCATCCCGCCGCATGTCTAGCTGACCGCGATCCCTTCCTGGCTGTGCCCGTCCGGGACCGACGCGACCTGGACCGGCGTGAGCGCGCCGCCGGCGCCGATTGCGTACGCGTGGACGGTGCCTTCCAGGCCCGCCTGGACGTAGAGGAACCCGCCCCCCGCGCCCGAGTCGATCGCGCCGCCGATGGCGGCCGCTGCGACCGGGTTGACCACGGCCACGGTGCTGCCCGTGACCTGGAACTGGCTGACGTCGCCGCTGCCGGTGTTTGACACGTAGTCGAACCCGGCGGCCGGCGTGATCCAGCACGCCGCGGCCTGGCCGTCGCCGACCGGCGCGCCCGCCGGCGTGATCGTGCCGTCGTGGTTCACCGTGAACACCTCCAGCGAGCTGGTCGCCGCGAAGTTCAGGACCATGCGGCCCGCGCTGTCGAAGACGAACGCGAACGGCACCCCGGCGGCGGGGTTTTCGACCGGGGCGGCGGAGAGCCTGCCGTCCGGTCCCACGGCGAAGACGTCGACGGTGCTGTTGGTCTTGGTGGTGACGACGAGGTGCGCGCCGTCGGGCGTGAAGCCCGCCTGAGCCGGTGAGCTGAGGAAGAACGGCGGATTGGCGTTCGCGAGACCGAGGCTTCGCGTCGAGCCTTCGATCGGGTGCAGCCGGCCGCCCGCGATCCGGTAGCCCGAGACCGCGCCGCTGCCGCCGGCGTCGAGGACGTAGAGGAGCCGGCCGTTAAAGGCGAGCCCGCTCGGGAACAGGCCGCCCGAAGGCAGGACCTGGACGAGACGCAGCGTGTCGCCGCGGACGTCGAAGACCGAGATGGTGTTGCTCCCCGCGTTGACGGCGACGAGCAGGCCGGCGTCGGGGATGAGCTGCAGCGAGCCCTGCGACGCCAGGGGGTCGGACGCGGACCCCGTCTCCCTGCCGCCGAGCCCGCCGGTGGCGTAGCTCGCGGCGAACGAGAGCGTGCCGTCCGTGCCGCGCGCGAACGCGTCGACCGTATTGCCCAACGGATCGTTGGTCTGGACGAACACGGCGCCGCCGCCCTCCGCCTGCGCGGGCGCCGCCGCCACCACCGTCGCGACCGTGGTCGCAAGCACGACAAGTAACCGGACGATGTTTCTCATTCACGCCTCCTGTGCGGGTTGATGCTTCGGGGACGAGGATGGGAGGCGGGTGTTTAGCGTTCGTGACGGGGCGTCACACCGACGTCACAAACCGGCGAGCGCCTAAGCGGCAGGAAGCCTCACCCAGAACCGCGTGCTCTGGTTCGCCGACTCAGCGCCGACGGTGCCGCCCGCCGCTTCGACGAGCTCCTTGACGATGGCGAGGCCGATGCCGGCTCCGCCGCGCGCGGCGTCGCGCGACTTCTCCACGCGGTAGAAGCGCTCGAACACGTGCGGTAGGTCCTCGGCCGGTATGCCGTCGCCGGAGTTGGCGATCGTGACCACCGCGAACGCGCCCCGGTGCTCGGCGCAAACCGACACGGTGCCGGAAGGCGGCGTGTACCTCGACGCGTTCTGCAGCAGGTTGCCCAGCACCTGCGCGACCGCGTCCGGCTCCGCCCTGACGACCAGACGATGCGGGGTGACGACCGCGACCTTGATGTCCTTCGCCTCGAACGCCTGACGCGAGACCTCGAGCGAGTTGCGGACCATCTGGGCGAGGTCGAGGTCCTCGCATGCGAGCTTGCTGTCCCGCCGGTCGTTGTCGGCCAGCGCGTCGAGCGATTGCGACAGCCGGACGAGGCGCTGCGCCTCCTCGTGCAGCGAACCGAACTGCTCCGGCGTCGGCGCGATGACGCCGTCGCGAAGTCCCTCGAGGTAGCCCTGCAGGTTCGTCAGCGGCGTGCGCAGCTCGTGCGCGGCGTTGACGATGAAGTCACGGCGCTGCCGCTCTTGCTCGGCGAGGCTGTGCGCCATCTGGTTGAACGAGTCGGCGAGCGACGCCAGCTCGCGCGGACCGCTTCGCGGCACCCGCGCCGCGTAGTCCCCGGCGGCGATGCGGTTCGCCGCCGTCGATAAGCTGCGCAGCGGCCTCGCGAGCAGCGTGGCGAGGAAGGCGGCCAGGCCGAGGCTGCAGACGATCGCTATGACGGCCGCGACGAGAAACGTCGTCGCCACCCCGTGGTCGAACATCGCCTGGGCCTCGGCCGCCGGCGTGCCCGCCTCCACCATGAGCCGGTTGAAGGTCGACTGGGCGACGACCAGCACGCCGACGGCGATGATCGCGATCGCGCTTGCGGCGACGGCCACGGCGACTGCGGTGATGGCGGCCGCGAGGCCGCGGATCCTGTGCACCTACGCGACCGCGCGGTAGCCGGCGCCGCGCACGGTGGCGATGTAGCGTGGCGAGACCGCGTCCTCGCCCAGCTTGTCCCGCAGCCGGCCGATGTGCACGTCCACCGTCCGCTCGAGCGCTTCGCCCTGCGCGGGACCGTAGAGCGAGTCGAGCAGCGCCTGCCGCGACAGCACGCGGCCGCGTGCCTGCACTAGCGCAACGAGCAGTCGGAACTCGGCCGGAGTGAGCGGGACCGCTTCGCCCTGCTTCGTGACCTCGATCCGGTCGAGGTCGATGGCGAGGTCGCGGTGCTCGAGCACGCCGCGAGAGGCGGCCGCGCTGGTTTCGCGCCCGCGGCGCAGGACCGCTTTGACCCGGACGACGAGCTCCGCGGGCGAGAAAGGCTTGGCCACGTAATCGTCCGCGCCTTCGTTGATGCCGAAGACGCGGTCCGCCACGCCGGCGCGTGCCGACAGCATCACGATGGGCACGTCCGAGCGCTCGCGCACGATGCGCATGAGGGCCAGGCCGTCGAGCTCGGGCAGCATGAGGTCGAGAACGATCAGGCCCGGCTGGTGGTCGTGGAACGCCCGCAGCGCGGCGCGCCCGTCGGCGGAGGTGACCACGCGAAAGCCCTCGCGCTCGAGATAGGTCTTGACGAGGGACACGATCTTCGGGTCATCGTCGACGACGAGCACGGGCGCGGGCATCTGGGCCTCCATCGTAGGCACGAACGTAGCGGCCGAATGTGACGGGAGTTTGACGGTGGCGGCTTCTACCCGAGCCGGAAACGCCGGCCGGTGATCCGATCGGCGTAGATCGCCATCCAGCGCCGCCGCTGGCCCGGCGCCACCGGCCGCACGACAAGCGTGCGCAGCCGCTCCGAGAGCCGGTCCGCCGAGCCCGTGATGTCGTGCGCGGTGCCGTGCACGACCACGCTCCAGGCGACGCGCGACGCCCGGTCGATGTGGTCGACCTCGAACGCCGCGGCGGTATACGGGCCCCGCTCGAGCTTCATGCCCGGCGACGTCCGGAACACCACGGCCCTCTCGTCGAAGGCGTAGTTGACGGGGAAGATCTCCGGCCGTCCGTCGACCACGAGGGCCAGCCGGCCGACGTCTTTCGTCTTCAGAAGGCGCGCGCACTCGCGCTCGGAGAGGACGGCCGTCCGCCGGGCCTGGGTTTCACCCGTCATCGCTTGAAGCTCTGATCGTATTCCGGGAAGTACCGACGGATCACCGAGAGGTCGAACTCGCGCAGGATGGAGCCGGGCGGCTCGCGCTCGAGGAGGAACTCGAAGCTGCGCTTGACGAGGTCCTCGACGGCGGCGGCGCCGGCTCCGTTCGCGTACCGATCGAGGTCCGCCGCCGACACCCTGACGGTGTGTCTTGTGGTCTCGCCGCCGGCCTGCACCCGGACCTCGCAGGTCCAGCTGGCGCCCTCGCCTGGCTGCGCGCGCACGTTGATCACATGGGCGAGCTTAGCCCGAGGAAAGATTCGGTTTGGCTTAACAAACGGGCTACCCGGCGCAGATAATTCGACGACATTGCGCCCCGCAGCGCCCGCGCTCGACCTACCCGTCGCCCTGGTCGTCTACGACTCCGATGGCATAGTCGTCGACGCCACCGAGGCCGCCTGCGAGCTGCTCGGGCTGCCCCTGGAACAGCTGATCGGCTCGTCCGCGGAGGCCTCCGGCTGGTCGCCGGCCGCCGGCGGCGGCGGATCCAGCGCCCACCCGGCCACCGCCGCGATCCGCGAACGGCGCACGGTGAAGGGCGCCCTGGCGCGCGTGCGCCGGGCCGACGGCAGCGATGTCTGGATCCAGGCCGATGTGTCGCCGCTGACGAGCGCCGGTGACGATGGTCATGTCATCGCCGTGCTCGCCGACGTGACCGAGCTCGTCACCACGCAGAGCGCAAGGGCCGCCGGCCAGCGCATCGTCGACCACGTGACCGAGGTCCTCGCCGGCGCCCGATTCGATCCCGAGGCGATCCTCACCTCCGTGACGCGGGCGCTGGCGCGGCTGCGTCCCGGGATCTGGGTCGCGGCGGTCATGGGCAAGGACCCGGAGGTGATGCAGATCGTGGCCGGCGACGACGCCGGCTCGGACATGAGCGCCTACATCGACGCGATGCGTCGCTCGGGGGCGGTGACGACCACGCCGATCACGACCCGGGTGATCGAGTCGGGCGAGCCGCTGCTTCTGCCCCAGGTCTCGATGCCCGCCCTGCACAGCCTCCTGAACGACGACGTGCGCCACTACATCGGCGTCCATCCGGCCCCGAACCAGGCGACGCACCTGGGTGTCCTTGTCGTGCCGATGCGCGCCCGCGGCGCCATTATCGGCACGCTCGGCCTGTTTGAACGCCCCGGTTCGAGCCTGCTTGGAGAGGCCGACGTCGCGTGGATGCAGGCGGTCGCGGATCGAACCGGCCTCGCTGTCGCGAACGCGCAGCTGCACGACGACGCGGTCCAGCGACTCGACCGGCTCGCGGCGCTCCAGGAGGTGAGCCTCGCCGTGAGTGCGAGCCCGGACCTGAGGCTCACCCTGAAAGTCATCCTCGACCACGTGACGGCCCGGCTCAAGGTGGACGCCGCGGACGTGCTGCTCCTCGACGAATCCGACAACTCTCTCGCACTCGCGTCGAGCACGGGGTTCAGGTTGACGGCTGTCGCCGACTACCGCCTGCCGGCGGATGAAGGCATTCCGGGCCGCGCGCTCGTGAGCAGGCGGATCGAGACGGTGACGGCGCTCAGCGCCTTCTCTCAGTTCCGCCGCCGCTCGATGTTCGCCCGCGAGGGCTTCAAGGCCTACGGTGCGGTGCCGCTGGTGGCGCGGGGAAGGCTGCTCGGAGCGCTCGAGGTCTTCCACCGCTCGCCGCTGAACCCCGACCAGGAGTGGACCGCGTTCCTGGACGCGCTGGGCAGCGTCGCCAGCATGGCCATCGACAGCGCGACCCTCCAGGACCGGCTGCGGCCCGGACGCGACGCCTCGCCGCCTACCCGGCGCACGCCGCCGCCTCAGATGTCGGCCGTCGAGGCGAGGATCTTCCGCATGGCGGTGGACGGCCTGACCAACCGCGAGATCGCCGAAGGCGTGCACCTCAGCGCGAACACCGTCAAGTTCCACATGCGCAAAATCCTCCAGAAGTCGGGAGCGGCCAACCGCACCGAGCTCGCAAGCCTTGCCGTCAAAGAGAGGTGGGTCTAGCCGCCGGGCAGTGGAGAACTACCCGATCGGGTAGCTAAACCACCCACCTGGATACCGGCTGATAAGCGATGCACTTTGTAGCGTCAACTCGATGGTGGCGCGGGGTTCACTCGGCGGGGTCGCGGCGGGCACGCTGCCGGTCGACGAGATGGCGCCCGTCCGGCGGCGGACGGTGGTTGCGGCGGGCGCAGTGCTCGCCCTCAACGTCGCGCTGATGCTCGGCCCGCCCGCGATCGCCGCGCTCGCGCTGCTGCGCGCCCTGCGGTGAAGCTCGAGCAAGGCGCAGGGCTCGGCGCCTACACGATCCTCGAGCGCATCGGTCGTGGCGGTATGGCCAGCGTGTACCGCGCGTACCACCCCGCGCTCGACCGCTACGTCGCCATCAAGGTGCTGCCGGAGCTATTCGCCGACGACCCGAGCTACGTCGAGCGCTTTCGGCTCGAGGCGCGATCGGTCGCACGGCTCAAGCACCCGAACATCCTGGAGGTGTTCGACTTCGGCTCGGTCGACGCCACGACCTACCTGGTGCTGGAGCTCGTCGAGGGCGGCACGTTGGCCGACCGGCTCGGACTGCCGATGCGCCTGCGCGACGCCGTCGGGATTCTCGAAAAGGTCGCGGGTGCGCTCGACCACGCTCATGCGCACGGCGTCCTGCACCGTGACATCAAGCCGTCGAACATCCTGATCCGGCGCGACGGAACGCCGGTCCTTGCCGACTTCGGTCTCGCCAAGATGGCGGGCTCGCTACGCCGCCTCACCGGCTCGGGCACCGTCATGGGCACTCCCGAGTACATGTCGCCCGAGCAGGCCGCGGACGAACCACTCGGACCGCGGTCCGACCTGTACTCGCTCGGCGTCGTCGCGTACGAGATGCTGACGGGGCGCGTGCCGTTCGGCGCCGACACGCCGGCCGCGATCCTTCTCTCGCACGTCACCAAGGCGATGCCCGCGACCCGCGAGCTTCGCGGTGAGCTCGAGGCGCACGTCGAGGGCGTGCTGCGACGGGCGCTCGCCAAGCGCCCCGAGGAGCGCTACGGCACGGCGGCGGAGCTCGTCGCCGCGCTCAGGCCGGCGGCCTGGGCCGACGATGCGGTCGAGACGCCGACGACGACGAGGCGTCTCGTGCCCGCGAGCCGAACGCCGGTCGTGCTCGTGGTCGACGACGGCGCCGCCAACCGGGAGCTGATCGAGGCATGCCTCGCCGGTGTCGACTGCCGCGTGTCCATGGCGGAGGACGGTCCGAGCGCGCTCGCCGCCATCCGGGTGTCGCTGCCCGACCTCGTCCTGCTCGACGTCCAGATGCCGGGGATGGACGGCTACGAGGTGTGCCGGCGGATCAAGTCGAATGCCGCGACGAGGCTCGTGCCGGTCGTGATGATCACATCGCTCGACCGCACGGCCGACCGCGTGGCCGCCCTCGACGCCGGCGCAGACGACTACATGACCAAACCCGTCGACCGCGTCGAGCTGGTCGCCCGGGTGCGCTCGGCGCTGCGGCTCAAGAGCGTCTACGACTCGCTCGACAGCGCGGAGCACGTCATCTACTCGCTCGCGGCGGCGGTCGAGGCGAAGGACCCGTTCACCGAAGCGCACACCCAGCGCGTCGCGGAGTCCGCGCGTACGGTCGGGGCCCGGCTCGGGCTGGGCGCCGAGGACCTCGACGCCCTGTACCGCGGCGGCCTGATCCACGACATCGGCAAGATCGGCATCCCCGACGCCATCCTGCTCAAACGCGGCCCTCTCGACGCGGACGAAGAGATCACGATGCGCACGCACACCCTGATCGGCGAGACGATCGTCGCGCCGCTGCGCTCCGCCACGCGCCTGCTGCCCATCGTGCGCAACCACCACGAGCGATTCGACGGAGCGGGTTACCCCGACCGCCTCGCGGGCGCCGCCATTCCGGCGGTCGCGCGGATCGTGGCCGTCTGCGACGCGTTCGACGCGCTCGTCAACGACCGACCTTACCGCCGCAAGCTTTCGCTCGACGACGCGATCGCGACGCTGCGGTCGGGGCGCGGCCGGCAGTGGGATCCCGAGGTGGTCGACGCATTTCTCGGGGTGCTACCCCAGGCCCGCGCCGCCGGGGCGGCTTGACCGCGATGGCACAGGCGGTGGCTTGGCTGCAGGACGCGGTCGCGCTGGCGTTCGTCGCCCTCGGAGTCGCAACCGCGGCCGCGTGGCTGCGTCGCCGCGACCGCTTCGGCGGTTTCCTCGCCCTGGCGATCATCCTGCTCGCTCTCGTGTCGGGCGCTGGACGGCTGCAGGCGCATGTGCCGTTCACGATTCCGCTGCTCGGCGGCGCCGAGCTGATCGCGTTCGCGGGCTGCGGCTACGCGCTGCTTCGCTACCGCGACGCGATCATCCCGCTGCCGCACCGATGGCACGCCGTGGCGCTGGCGTTGCTGTCCGGCGCCAGCGCCCTCCTGCTTGCGGCGCAGGTCGCCACGATGCCGCGAGCGGTGGTCCTTGGCGTGGCCGTGGCATGGCTCGCCATCTGGATCGCGTGCGTGGCCGAGCCGATCCTTCGTTTCTGGCTGGTCTCTGCGCACGTGCCGGCGGTGCAAGCGTGGCGGCTCCGCTCCCTCAGCCTCGGGTTCGGAGGACTCGTCGCCATCCTCCTCGTGGCGATCTCGATCGGCTCTGTGGTGCGACAACCCGCGGTCCAGATCGCCGTCGAGCTCAGCGCGCTGGCCATCGTGCCGCTCCTCTACGCGAGCTTCGCCCCGCCCGCCTGGCTCCGCCGGCAATGGCGCGCGGAGGAGGAGGAGAGCCTGCGCGTGTTCATGGAGCGCCTGCTCGTCGACGAAGACGGCGACGCACTGTCGAGCCGCGCCCTCGAGCTCGGCACGCGGCTAGTCGGTGCATCTTCTGCGGTGCTGTTCGACGGCAACGGCATGCCGGTCACAGTTCGCGGTCTCGCGGCCGGCGACGTCGCGGAGATCGCGAACCGGCTCGAGGCCCTTCCCGGCGGGGTGAGCACGATGCCGATAGGCGACTCCCAGCGCATGGTCATGTCGGTTCCGGTCAAAGGCCTGGCCGGGCCACGGACCCTCGTCGTCGTCGCCGGCCCGTTCACGCCCGGTTTCGGCCCGGACGAGACGGCACGGATGCAGCAGCTTATGAATGCCTTCGTGACGGCGCTCGACCGGCGCGAGCTGATCGCCAAGCTGGAACGCGCGAACCTCGCGCTGCAGGAGGCGAACAAGCACAAGAGCGTGTTCCTGGCGAACATGAGCCACGAGCTGCGGACGCCGCTCAACGCGATCATCGGCTTCTCGGAGCTGCTGACGGACGCCCGCGACGGTCAGTTCGACGATGCCACGCGCAAGCGGTTCATCGCCCAGATCCTGACCAGCGGCAAGCACCTGCTCGGGCTGATCAACGACATCCTCGACCTCTCGAAGGTCGAGGCCGGACAGATGGAGCTCCGCCTGCAGACGGTCGCGGTGGCCGACGTCGTGGAGCAGGTCGCGCGGACCGTCGAGCCCCTGGTCGCGAAGAAGAGCATCGTCCTGCGCCAGGAGACAACGGGAGCCGGTGAGGTCCTCGCCGACGCGGGCAAGCTCAAGCAGATGCTTCTGAACCTAGTGTCGAACGCGATCAAGTTCACACCCGAAAGCGGCGCCGTCGTGATCCGCGCGGCGCGCCTGTCGCACTCGGTCGAGATCTCGGTCGCAGACACTGGCATTGGCATCGCCGAGTCCGACCAGAAGGAGATCTTCCAGGAGTTCCACCAGGTCGACAACGGTCCGGGGCGCAAGCACGAAGGCACGGGACTCGGGCTCGCGCTGACCCGGCGCTTCGCCGTCCTGCACGGTGGAGACGTTCGCGTGAGCAGCAGCCCAGGTAACGGCAGCGTCTTCACGCTGAGCCTTCCACTGCGCGCCGCCGCGGCGAGCCAGCAAGTGGCCCCCGTCGCTCCGGCCGCCAACGGTCACGCGCCGAAGGGACCGCTCGTCCTCGTCGTCGAGGACGACCCGGCCGCCGCCGAGCTCATCTCGAGGCAGCTCGCCGACGCCGGCTACCGTACCGAGCTCGCGCGGACGGGGACCGAGGCTCTGGCCAAGGCTCGGACCTTGATGCCCGCCGCGATCACGCTCGACATCATCCTGCCGGAGGTCGATGGCTGGGAGGTGATCACGCGACTGAAGAGCGATGGCGCGACAAGCGCCATCCCGATCGTTGTCGTCAGCGTCGTCGACAACCCCGAGCTCGGCATCGCGCTGGGCGCGATCGACTACTTCGTCAAGCCGATCGACGGCAAAGAGCTCGTGCGGCGGCTGGGCAGCTTCCACCTCGTCAAGCCGAACGGCGGTGAGGCGCCGCGCGTCCTGGTCGTCGACGACCAGGCGGCAAACCGGCACTGGCTCGCGAAAACTCTCGAGCCCGCGGGGTTCACCGTCATCCCGGCTGCCGGAGGCCGCGAGGCGATCTCGCTCGCGAAGTCGATGCGGCCCGACTACGTGGTCCTCGACCTGATGATGCCCGAGGTCACCGGTTTCGACGTCGTCGAGGCGCTGCGGGCGGACGAATCGACACGCGACGTGCCGATCATGGTGCTCACGGCCATGAACCTCACAGAGGAGGACAAGCGCGTCCTCAACGGCCGCGTCTCACAGGTGCTCAGTCGCGGGTCCGTGGGCACATCGGACATCGTCGGCCTGCTCAAGCGCGTCGTGCGCAACGGCCACGAGGGTCATTGACGTGCCGCTGATTCTCATGGTGGAGGACAACGAAGCAAACCAGATGCTCGCGCGCGTGGTGCTCGAGCTCGAGGGCTTCGAGGTCGAGGTCGCAGACTCTGGCGACGAGGCCTTGAAGATGCTCACCAGGCGCACACCCGACCTCATCCTCATGGACGTGCAGCTGCCGGGCCGCGACGGACTGTCCATCGCGCGCGCGCTCAAGGCCGACCCAGTCACCTGTGCGATCCCCGTCGTCGCCCTGACCGCACACGCGATGGAGGGGGACCGTGAGGCCGCGTTCGCCGCGGGCTGCGCGGGCTACATCTCGAAGCCGATCGACACGCGGGCCTTCCCCGGTGCGGTGCGGCGGTTCCTCGCGCTGGAGGACGAGCGTCCGGTGGTCACGAGGTGAGCCGCCGCGTGCTCGTTGCCGACGACGACGAGGCCAGCGCCGAGCTGCTCAAGCACTTTCTCGAGGCGAAAGGGTTTGAGGTCGTCACCGCCGCGGACGGCAACCAGGCTGTCGAGCTTGGCTCGGAGGGTGACTTTGCGCTGGTGGTCCTCGACGTCCATATGCCCATCTACGACGGTGTCGAGGTGCTCGACCTCCTGCGCCGCCGCCACGTCCTGCATCCGGTGAAGGTGATCGCCCTCACGGCCGACCTGTCGGAGCAGGTACGCGTCGCGCTCAAGAGCGGCCGGATCGACGCGTACCTCACCAAGCCCGTCGAGCTGGCCGAGCTGGCGGCGCACGTCGACCGGCTCACGACCGCTACCAGGTCCGCGTGACCTTCTGGATCGTGCGCGGCCTGTCGGGGTCGATACCTCGAGCCACGGCCACATCGTGAGCGAGCAGCTGGCCGAGCACCGCGAGCGGGATCGGCGTCAGCTCCTCCGGCAGGCCCGAGGTGTCGAACAGGTGGACCACGTTCGCGCCCTTCGTCTCGAGCCGCGAGCGCATCGAGTCGAGGTCTGACGCCACCATCCCGCCGCCGTCCACGATCACGACCGGAAGGCCCGCCTCCGCGATCGCGATCGGACCGTGCTCGAAGTCGGCGACCGACCACGCGCGGGCGAGCACGTAGCTCGTCTCGCTGAGCTTGAGCGCGATCTCTTCGGCGGTCGCGAAGTTGAAGCCGCGGCCCAGCACCACCGCGCGCGGGCCCGCGAGCACAGGCACGATGGCATCGAGCTCGGCGCCGCGCGCGAGCGTGTGCCGGATCGCCTGTGGCACCTCGTCGAGGGCGGCTGAGAACGCTGCGTCCGGTTGGAGCGCCTGCGAGATGAGCGCCATCGCGACCAGGCTCGCGGTGTAGGTCTTCGAGGCGGGCACGCTTTCCTCGGACCCCGCGTCGAGCGCGAGCACGAGCTCGGCGGCGGCGGCGATCTTCGATCCCGGCCGGTTTGTGATCGCCACCGTCACGCACCCCTGACGTCGCGCCTCCGCGATGACGGCGACGACGTCGGGCGATTCACCCGACTGCGAGATGCCAACCACGCATTGGCCGTGCAGGCGCGGCGGGGTCGCGTAGTGCGTGAACAGCGACGGCGCCGCGAGCGCCACCAGGGTGCGGTTGCGGACGCCGAAGAGGTATTTCGCGTAGAGGGCTGCGTGGTCGGAGCTCCCGCGAGCCGCGATGACGAATCCGCGCGCGCCTGCGTCGCGGACGCGGTCCGCGATCGCCATCGCGGCGTCGCGACCCGACTCGAGCAGGCGTGCCGCGACCTCCGGCTGCTGCTCGATCTCGACGCGAAAGTGGTTCATCGCGCCAGCAGCGCCTCCGCGAGGCGCACTGCTCCTTCTACCGGCGGCTGGTCGAGGCGGACGCACTCGAGCGGCAGCCTCTCGCGCACTGCGTTCTCGAGTGAGGGGCGGTGCAGGAGCAGGCCGCCCGCCAGGACCACCGGGCCGTCGATGAGCTTGCGGAGCGGCATCACCAGCGCGGCCAGCGCTTCGGCGGCGTGAACGACGATGGCATGGGCGGCGGGGTCGTCCGCCTCCGTCTCGAAGACCGTGCTCGCGAGCGCCGCCCACTGCCCGGACTCCCGCAGCTCGTGCAGGTTCGCCTTCAGCGCCTCCGCGTCACCGGCCCGGCACGCGGCGAGAAGCTTCGCGCCCAGGGGGCCGAGCTCGAGCCCATCGTCGGCGCGGGCGAGCACCGCCCTCGCCGCCTCGCGCGCGATCCAGGCGCCGCTTCCCTCGTCGCCGACCATCCACCCCCAGCCTCCGCGGCGCGCCTCGCGGCCGCCGGCCGCCAGCGCGTAAGCGACCGAGCCAGTGCCCGCGATCAGCACGATCCCGGCGTCGAGCCCGGCGGCGGCGAGCGCGAGGCGGGTGTCGTGGACCACCGAGACCCGGCACCCAGGCAGCCGGCGCTCGAGCAGCTCGCGGAGGCGGCCACTGGCGGCGGGCACCTCGGCCCCGGCGGCGCCGGCGCAGCAGGCGTCCGGTCGCGCCTCGCCGAGCCGGGCGAGAAGGGCGGAGAGCCGCTCGTCGACCAGCCGGTGCTCGAGCGTGGCGACGTTGGCGCCGGGTCCCTCGACATCCACGACCCTGTCGCCGACCCGCAACCGGGCGCGGCTCGACGAGCCGCCGATGTCGAGGCCTAGGAGCGCCGGAATTTGACCACTCCACGCACCATCGTCAGGCGCGGCCGCATCTCGGCGTCGAGGATGACGATGTCGGCACACGCCCCCTCGCCGAGCCTTCCGAGGCGGCGTTCACCGAGGACGCGAGCGGGCACGCTGGAGGCCAGGGTGACCGCCCGCGACGGCGTCATGCCGGGCAGGCCGGCCATCAGGCGCACGAGGTCGGGCATCGTCGCCGCGCTGCCCGCAAGCGTGCCGTCCTCGAGGCGGACGACCCGGCCGTCGCTCTGCACCGACCGGCCCGAGAGCTGGTAGATGCCGGCCGGGGCGCCGGCGGCCGATGTCTGGTCGGTCGTGAGCGCGATGCGCGACGCGGGCTTGGCGCGGACGAGCTGCTCGCAGACCGACGGATGCACGTGCTCGCCGTCCGCGATCAGACCGGTCGTCACCCGCGGGTCGAGGACGAGCGCGAGCGCTATACCTGGCCGGCGATGGTGCACCGAGGGCATCGCGTTGTAGACGTGGGTGGCGAAGCGGACGCCGGCCGCGATCGCCTTCCGGCCGAGCTCGTAGTCGGCGCCGGTGTGACCGGCCGCGACGACGACGCCCGCGCGGTGCAGGCGCTCGACGGCCGCCAGCCCGCCCGGCAGCTCGGGCGCGAGCGTCACGAGCCTCGGCCGCGCGGACACGACGACGTCGACGTTTTCCTCCGTGGGATTGACGAGGTTCGAGCGGAGGTGGGCGCCTCGGAACGAGGGGTTGAGGAAGGGTCCTTCCACGTGCGCGCCCAGCACCCTCGCGCCCGTCGCCTCCGCCGCCGCGCCCACCGCGGCGACGAAGTCCGCGCCCACCTCGACCGGCGCCGAGATGCACGTGGGCAGGAAGGCCGTCACGCCCGTGGCCGGCAACGCGCGAGAGATGGCCGCGATCGAATCCGCGCCGGCCGCCGCGTCGTGACCGGCGAAGCCGTTGACCTGCAGGTCGACGAACCCGGGGGCGATCAGCTCGCCCGGTCCCGCCACGATCTCTTCGTCCGGGCGCCGAGGCGGGCGGCCGACTCCGACCCAGGTGATCGCGTCGCCCTCCACGAGCATCGCGCTCGCGGCAGTGCCGTGGAGGTGACCGCGGAGCAGAATCGTCATCGTGTCCGTGCCTGCGCCAGCGCGGCGCGGACGTCGCCGCCGGCGTCCTCGAGCATGCGGCGCGCCTCCTCCAGCGGTACGCCCGCGAGGTCGGCGACGATGCGGGCCGCGCGCCCGCGCAGCTTCTCATTGCCGGCGACGACGCCCACCATCCGGCCGCGGTGCGTCCGGCCGAGGCGGGTGAAGACGCCGGTGCTGAGCATGTTGAGCACGAGCTTCTGCACCGTCCCTGCCTTGAGCCGCGTCGAGCCCGCGATGACCTCCGGCCCGGTGGGGATCTCGATCGCGATGTCGACTCCGCGCGTCATGCGCGACAGCGGGTTGCACGTCACCGCGACCGTCAGGCTCCCCCTCGCCGTCGCCTCCTCGAGCGCGCCGACCACGTAAGCGGTGCGGCCGCTGGCGCTTATCCCGACCACGGCGTCGCCCGAGCGCAGAGCCGCCGTGCGGGCCGCCTCGACGCCGAGCCCGCGGTCGTCTTCGCGCTCGGGCTCGAGGGCGACGTGCGCCTGGACGGTGTCGGCGCCGACTCCGAACGTCGCCGGGCACTCGGCGGCGTCCATGGCGGCGATCATGCCGCTCGTGCCGGCGCCGAAGTAGTGGAGACGACCGCCCGCGCGCAGGCGGTCGGCGATCGCCTCGACGGCGTCGCCGATCTCCACCAGGTGACGCCCGATCGCCGCGACCGCGCCGGCATCCTCGGCGTGCATCAAGCTCACGAGCGCGACGGCGTCGAGGTCATCCAGCTCGTCCGCGCGCGGGTGGACGTCTTCGCTCATGCCATCCGCTCGGCTGCGGCTCGCGCGCAGACGTGCGCCGACCCGTACGTGGCGACGTAGTTGCGAGCGGCGCGCGGCCGGCACACCGGCACGCCCATCTCGACGAGGATCGCGTCCGGGTGCCGCGCGAGCAGGTCCTCGACGTGTCGCTGATTCTCGGGTTGGCGGTGCAGATCGCGGACGACGATCACGAGCCGTGCCGCCCCCTCGCTGATCCGCACGCCGCGCGCGGCGAGTGCATCGGCCATGCCCCACGGCACCTCGCCCGCCGCGAATGACGGCGGCGACGCCAGACGCACGACACTCGCCTCGCGACGGACGTGCACGTCACCGTCGCACGACACCGCGCGCCGCGCCGCAAGCAGCGAAGCCGGCTCCGTGGCGACGTGCATGACGCGCGAGGCGGCCTCCTCGACCCTGGCCTCGGTCAGCCGGCCGTCGCCCACCGCGCGGACGATGGCGGCGACGATCTCGTCGACGGCGTCCTCGTCGCGCGGGCCGCCGCCGACGCACAGCCCGTCGCAGCCCGCGACCAGCGCGAGCACCGCGGCCTCGGCGACGCCGCGCTGCGCGCTGATCCCGGCCATGTCGAGTCCGTCGGTGATCGCGGCGCCCGCGAACTCGAGCTCGCCGCGAAGAAGGTCTGTCATCACGCGGCGGCTGATCGTGGCCGGAGGAGCGTCCAGCGCCGGCGCGACCATGTGCGCGCTCATGACCGCGCGCACGCCGGCCGCGATCGCGGCCCGAAACGGCGCGAGCGCACGCACGCGCGGATCCTCCGTCGCGACAGGAAGGTCGACGTGCGAGTCGACGCTGGTGGCGCCGTGGCCTGGAAAATGCTTCGCGCACGCCGCCACGCCGGCGCCCTGCAGGCCGTGGATGTAGGCGGCGGTGTGGCGCGCGACGAGGCCCTCGTCGGCGCCGAACGATCGGGCGCCGATCACGGGGTTGCGCGTGTCCGTGTTCACATCGGCCACGGGCGCGAGGTCGAGGTCGACTCCGGCCGCGGCGAGCTCGGCGCCGATGGCGGCCGCGACCTGGGTCGTGAGCTCCACGTCGTCGGCCCGCCCCAGCGCGAGGTTGCCCGGGTACGAGCTGCCGGTGCGCGCTTCGAGCCGCGTCACGTCGCCACCCTCTTCGTCGATCGCGACCACGAGCTCCGGGCGCTCGGCGTGCAGCGAATCCGTGAGGCGGCGCAGCGCCTCGCGGCCGGCGACGTTGCGGCCGAACAGGACGACGCCACCGAGCCCCTCGGCCGCGCGGCGGAGCAGCCATTCGGGCGCCTCCACGCCGTCAAAACCCGGAAGGATGCAGCCAAGCGCGGCGCGCTCGAGCTGCGTCATCCCTTCACCGCACCGGCCGTCAGCCCGCCGGCGAGGTAGCGCTGCAGGACCAGGAAGAACGCGACCACCGGCAGGCCCGTAAGCGTGGCCGCCGCCATGAGCGGCCCCCACTCCGGGCCGTGGTTGGTCGTGAACGATGCGAGCCAGACCGTGAGCGTCTGCTTGGTCGGGCTGGAGAGCAGCACGTAGGCGACTATGTACTCGTTCCACGCCTGGATGAAGCCGAAGATGGCGGTGGCGACCAGGCCGGGCCCGACAAGGGGAAAGGTGATGCGGAAGAACGCGCCGAGCCTGGTGCAGCCGTCGATCATCGCCGACTCCTCGAGCTCGGCCGGGATGTTGGCCACGAATCCGCGCAGCGTCCAGATCATGAAAGGAAGGACGACCGCGAGGTAGACGGCGATCACGCCCGGCAGGGCGTCGATCTGGCCGGCGCCGTCGAGGAGCATGTAGAGCGGGATGATGAGGGCGTTCAGCGGCACCATCTGCACGCTGATGATCATCACGAGGTACGCGTTCCTGCCCCGGAAGCCGAACCGGGCAGTCGCGACGGCCGCGAGGAAGGCGGTGAGGAGTGCCAGTACGAGCATCACGCCGACGATCACGACGCTGTTGCGGACGTCGTCGAGGAAGAAGGGTCGCGAGATGGCGTCCTTGAAGTTGTCGAGCGTGAACGGAGACGGAAGCCACTTCGGCGTCAGGGTCAGGATGTCGCGGCCCGGCTTGAACGCCGTCGCCACCATCCAGTAGATCGGGAACAGCATCACCGCCGCGACGGCGACGCCGACGGCGTCGAACCCGAGCTGCGCGAGGTGCCGGCGGGCCTGGCTCGTGGCCGCCGCCGGCGCTTCGGCGCGAGCCTGCATGGTGCGAACTCCCTGCGCGGTGCCGGGCGCGATCAAGACCCGATCTCCGCGACGCGCAGCGTCTCGCGCACGTAGAAGAGCGTCACCACGACCAGGACCAGGACCATCAACACCGCGATGGCGGCGCCGAGGCCGTACTGCGTCACCCCGAACGATTCGCGGTAGGAGTAGATGGCGATCGTGAAGTAGTCCGAGCTCGGTCGCTCGTTCAGCAGGACGTAGATCTGGTTGAACACGCCGAAGTCCCAGATCGTGGACAGGCAGGTGACGATCAGGAAGATCGGCTTCAGCAGCGGCGCGGTGACGTAGCGGAAGGTCTGCAGGGGACCGGCGCCGTCGACCTTCGCCGCGTCGAGCAGCTCGCTCGGGACCTGCAGCAAGCCCGCGAACACCGTGATGGCGACGAACGGGATCGCCCCCCAGACGACGACGAGGACGAGAACGCCGAGCCCCTGCACCGGATTGTCGAACCAGTTGTGGTGGATGAAGTTGCCGAGGTGCAGCTGGGTCAGGAGGTAGTTGATGACCCCGAACTCGTAGTCGAACATCCACTGCCAGATGTCGACCGTGACGATCACCGGCGTCGCCCAGACGAACACGAGGGCGCTCATCACGAGCAGCCGCACGCCGCGGCGGACCTTCGTGAGAAGGAGCGCGATCAAGGTGCTCAGCACGACCGTGCCGGCGACGGATGCCAGCGTGAAAGCGAGCGACCGCACGAGCACCTGGTGGAAGAGCGGGTCGGCCAGGATCGTCCGGTAGTTGCCGAGCCCGACCCATACGCCCTGGTGCTGGATCAGCTCGCGCAGCCCGTAGTGCTGAAGCGAGAGCCACACGAGCATCCCGAGCGGAAAGGCGAGGATGCCTGCGATGACGGCGATGCTCGGGGTGATGAGCGCGTAGGGAAGGACTCGCGCGCGCACGCCGGCCGCGCGGCGGAGGGCTGGTCGAAGGTCGGTCACCGCCGAGCCCATCGAACCAGCCCCCTTTTCGTTTGCTTTAGCTGCCGCCGTTCAAGATCGACGTGATCCTGTCGCTGGCGGCCTTCGTCGCGTCCGCGATGTTCTGCTGCTTGGTGAATATCTTGACGAGCATGTCGGGAAGGACGTTCGCGTTCTCGACGCTGGCCCAGTTCTGAGAGTTGGGCACGAACTTGCTGTTCTTGGCCGCGTTGTAGAAGGTCGAGTTGATGCCGGTGCCGAGGTTCAGCATCGACGTCGTGTTCGGGATCACGCCGCCGACGGTCGCCATCTCGGCCATGTGCTTGTTGCCGGTCAACATGGCGATCCACGCGTTGGCGAGATCGATGTGCTTGCTCCGGGCGGCGACGCCGAGGTCGGAACCGCCAAGGAACACGGGCGCGGTCTGACCCGAGTTGTGGCTCGGGATCGGGAAGGCGCCGAGCTGGTCTTTGAGCGCGGGGTTGCCGGACTTCGGGTCGGTGATGACGCCGACCTCCCATCCGTTGGCGATGATCATCGCGATGTGGCCCTGCGCGAAGGCCGCGTCCTGCTTGGCCTCATCGCCCGTCTTGTCGGCGCGCGAGAGCTGGCTGACCATTGACTGCAGCGTGGTCAGGCCCTGCTGCGCCTGCGACGAGTCGAGGGAGCCGGACCATTTGCCGCTGGACTGGGTGGCGATGTCGCCGCCGAAGTCCCAGACGAACGGAAGCGCGGCGTACCAGTACTTGCCGGGGAAGTAAAGCGCCGAGAAGTTTGCGTCGCTCTTGTGTGCCGTCATGAGCTTCTGGCCGACCGTCAGGAGGTCGTCCATGCTCGTGGGAGGCGTCACGCCGGCGGACGCGAAGAAGTCTTTGCGGTAGATGATCGCGCGGCTGCCCGCGTAGTACGGGACGCAGTAGAGCTTTCCGCCCTGGGTGCAGGAGTCGGTCAGGGACTGCAGCCAGGTGTTGGAGTTGTCGAACCCGGTCTTCTTGCCCGTGATGTCCTCGAGCGCCCCGGCCGCGGCGTATTTGGCCACCAGGGTGTTGCCGAGCTCGATGACGTCCGGGGGCGCCGAGCCCTGGAACGCCGTGTCGAGCTTGGTGCCGATGTCACCCCAGTTCTGGATCTCGACGTTGACGGTGACGTTCGGATACTTGTTCTTGAAGTCTGCGTTGACCTCGTCGATGACGCTCTGCGGCGCGCTGCCGTTCATGAGCCAGACGGTCAACGTCCCGGTCTGGTTCGCCGAGTTGTCGTTGGTGTTGCTGCCGGTCGAGCCGTTGCCGCCACACGCCGCGGCGACGAGCGCGATGGCAACCGAGACGACGGTTACCCAGGGTTTCCTCAAAGTCATCTAGCGGTTTTCCCCCTATGTGTTGAATGCGGCGCGGGTGCGCCATCGTGGTGGTCGCCTTCGATCGGTCCTGCCGTCGCGAGCCCACCACGAGCGCCGGCCGAGCGCCCGTTGCGGCCTCGCTGCGGTACCAGGTCGGCGACCAGGCGATAACGGTCGCCGCGGTAGATGGAGCGGACGAACTCGACGATCCGCCCTGACTCGGAGACGGTCGTCCGCTCGAAGAGAAACGCAGGTGTGTGGAGGGGGACGCCGAGGACCTCGGACTCCTCCTCGCTCGTCACCGTCGGCTCGATGGACTGCGTGCCCGAAGCGATCGTGATGCCGTAGCGCTCGCGCAGCAGCTCGTAGAAGGAGTGATCGTCGAAGTCCTGGCGGGTCAGTCCCGGCACGAGGTGCTCGGGCACGTGGAGCACCTCCATGGCCATCGGCTGGCGGTCGGCAAGGCGCAGGCGCTTGACCCTGACGAGCCTCGCCTCAGGGGAGACGCCGAGGCGGTGCGCCAGCCGCGCCCCGGCGGGGACAGACGTCAGCTCCAGGGTCCGGCTGCCCGGGGTCATGCCGCGGCGGCGCATGTCGTCGCTGAAAGAGGTCAGCGTGAGCGGCTGGGCGATCTTCGGCTCGGTGACGTAGGTGCCGCTGCCGTGGCGGCGGTCGAGGTAGCCGTCGCGCACCAGCTCGTCGATCGCGGCCCGAAGCGTGAGCCGGGAGACGCCGAGGTCCACCGCGAGCTGGCGTTCGGCCGGGATGGGCTCGCCGACCTGCAGCAGCTCGACCAGGTCGAGGATGCGGTCGCGCGTCTCTTCCTGCTTGCTCACAAGTGGTATTGCCCTCTGCGCCGTGGCACGGGCGCAGTAAAGCACAACC
>CAYWTI010000168.1:0-3038 GCA_964461175.1 uncultured Actinomycetes bacterium
AGGCGGCCGTCGTGCGTGTAGATGCGCTTCGCCTCCGGCGTCGCCTGGATGCGCTGCGCGCTCGGCACCACGTCAGGGCCGTAGTCCGTCGTCCAGAACCCGTGCACGTAGCCGCTGACCGGGAAGCCCTCGCGCGCCAGCGGGATCGCCGGCTCGATCGCCTCCGCCCACGAGATCGAGCCGAAGCGCGTCAGCGCCTCATACAGGCCCGCGACCGTCCCGGGCACGCACACCGAATGGTAGCCGACGTCGTTGACCCAGCCCTCGAGCACGTAGCCGTAGCGGTCGGCCGCCTCGCGCAGGAAGATCGACTCCCACATGTCCTCGCGGGCGCGCGAACCGGCGGTGCCATAGAACTCGAGCAGCACGTTGCCCGCTTCGCCGCCCTGCGCGTTGTGGACGAGCATCACGCCGCAGCCGCCGATCCCGCACATCTGCGGGTCGATCACGCCCTGCACGAACGCGCACGTGACCGCGGCGTCGACCGCGTTGCCGCCGCGCCGCATCACCTCAAGGCCGATCTCCGCCGCCGTCGGTTGCGGGCAGACGATGATCGCCACGCCGTTACGTTAGCTAGCCGGGCAGCTCGATCGTGAACGTGCTGCCCGAGCCGCGCTCGGTCTTGACGCTGAGCGTGCCGCCGTGGCGCTCCACGACCCGGCGCGCGATCGCCAAGCCGAGTCCGCTGCCCGAGTCGCTGCGCTGGAAGCGCTCGAACAGGCGCGGCAGGCGCTCCTCTTCGATGCCGGGCCCGTGGTCCGCGACAGCGATCGCGGGCCCGCCCGCGCCTCGCTCCACGCGCAGCTCCACGCTCGCGCCGCGCGGGCTCACGCGCACGGCGTTGTCGACGAGGTTGGCGACCGCCTCTCGGAGCAGGTCCTTGTCGGCGCTGACGCGCGCAGGCGCGGCCACCGCCGCGTGCAGCTCGACCCCCGATGTTGCGGCCTGCGCCATGTACGCGCGCACGACGTCGGACGTGAGCTCGGCGAGGTCGACGAGCTCGCGGCGCAGCGGCACGTCCTCGTCGGCGTGAGCGAGCGAGCGGAGGCGAGCGAGCATGCGCTTCATGCGCTCGGCCTCGGCGACGCTGTCCGCGACCGCGTCGCCTGACGCGCCGCCGTGGTGCGCGCGGCGCAGGATCGAGAGGTTGGTCATGATCGTCGCCAGCGGCGTCGCGACCTGGTGCGATACGTCGGTCAGGAATCGGCGCTGCGACACGAGCACCGCCTGCAGCTGCTCGTTCGACTTCGCCTGCGCCTCGATGGCGCGGTTCATGCGGTAGATCATCGGCAGGACGACGAGCGGCAGCGGCGCGGCCAGCGGCGCGACAACGGCCAGGACCGCGATCGACACCGCGCACGCCGCGAGCGTCAGCGTCGCGGGCCACGTCGCCCCCGCCGCGCCGCGCAGCAGGGCCGCGTACGGCCGGCCGGTGACGAGGGCGGGAGGGATCACCGCCAGGGCGAGGTTCGTGACGGCGTACACGAGCGCGGCCAGCGCCGCCCGCAGCACATGGGCGCTGTCGGGCGCAGGGCCGAACGTCAGGACCAGCGAGGCGAGCGCCGCACCCGACAGCACCGTACCGGCGTTGAAGGCACTTTCCTTCCAGCTGCGGCGCACGAAGCGGTTGCCGGCAAGCACGCTGAGCCCGGCGGTCGCCGGTCCGATGCCGGGCGGCAGCAGCAGGACGGCTACCAGGCACGGTAGGGCGCCGAGGTTGATCTTCTGCTGCGGCCCGATCTTCACCGGGTAGCGTTCGGCCAGCGCGACGGCGGCGAAGCACACCGGGACAAGCCACAACCGCCACGCGCCGGCCATGGCGAAGCCGCCGGCAACCGCCGCGACGGCCGCGAGCGCCACGCCGAGCGCGGGCACCCCGACGAGCGCGACCTTCAGTGGCCGCGCGAAGGTCCTGGACGAGGCGACCATCCCTGTCAGGCGGTCGGGACGTCCAGCGTGATCGTCACCGTCGTGCCTCCCTGCCCCGACGCCGTCGCGCTGACGTGGTAGCGCTTGACCTGCGAGAGCACCGTCGCGGTGGATATGCCTGGGTCGAGCGCCGTGGTCACCGTCACGAGCGTGCCGCCCTGGCCGTCGGGAGCGGTCACCGCCGAGACGGTCGACGCGGCTACGGCCTTGGCCTCCGCCTTAGGCGCGAAGATCGTCGTGTTGACCGTCAGGTTCGTGCCGCTGGTCGTCTGCACCTGCACCGGCGGATCGTCAAGACACCACATGACGTTGGCCACGCCGGCGCTTGCGCCCGCGACCAGCATCGCCCCCGCCGTCACGACACCGCCCACCACTCTCCTGGCCTTCATCGTTCCTTGAGCCCCCTATTGCGGACTGAATCTGTACCCCAAACCCCGAACCGTGTGGATGAGACGCGACGCGCCGTCCTGCTCGAGCTTCTGCCGGATGCGCGAGACGTGCACCTCGAGCGAGTTCGACTCCGGGCCGGTCGCCACTGCCCAGACCGCCTCCGCCAATTGGGCATACGTTACGAGCTGCCCGCTCGACCGCATCAGCGCGGCGAGGATGCGGAACTCGATGCCTGTCAGGCCGAGCTGGCGGCCGCCGCGCGTTGCCCGCCCGTCGCTGAGGTCGACGACCACGTCGCCCGAGACCAGGCGCGCCCCGCCCTTGCCGCGATGGCGGCGGATGACCGCTTCGACGCGAGCCATCAGCTCCTCGAGCGCGAACGGCTTGGAGACGTAGTCGTCGGCGCCCAGCTTCAGGCCGGCGATCCGGTCGCTGACCGACGACTTGGCGCTGATACCGACCAGCGCGGCGTCGGTCTCGGCGCGAAAGCTCTCGAACAGCTCCGGGCCCTCGTTGTCGGGCAGCATCAGGTCGAGCAGGACGACGTCCGGGTTCCACTCCCGGACGAGCTCCAGGCCCCGGCCGGCCGAATCGACCGCCCGGACGGTGTACCCCTCCTCGCCCAGGCCGTTGGCGACCGCCCGGGCCAGGCGCCGGTCGTCCTCGATCAGGGCGACCTTCCACTTGATGGGCATGGCCCATTCTCACACGGAATCGCG
>CAYWTI010000169.1:0-17910 GCA_964461175.1 uncultured Actinomycetes bacterium
CGGGGATCAAGTCGCCGAGCGATTTCTGGCCCGGCTTCGGCGCGCGCGGTTCGCAGCGAGCCGGCTTCTCGCCCGAGCGCTGGGGCACGTAGCGGAAGTAAGCCTTGGCGAACTCGATCGCCTCCCTGTCGTCGCCGACGAGGGCGTCGCCGAGGCCGCTCTCCGTCGCGTGCATACGCGCGCCGCCGAGCTCCTCGAGCGTCACCTTCTCGCCCACGACCACCTCGACCATGCGCGGCGAGCCGAGGTACATCGACGCGTTGCCCTCGACCATCACGACCACATCGCAGAACGCGGGGATGTACGCGCCGCCGGCGGCCGACGGCCCGAAGAGCATGCAGATCTGCGGCACGACGCCCGAGAGTTGCACCTCGTTGAAGAAGATCCGACCCGCGTGGCGGCGGCCGGGGAACATGTCGATCTGGTCGGTGATCCGGGCGCCCGCGGAGTCGACCAGGTAGAAGAGCGGCACGCGGATGCGACCGGCGGTCTCCTGGATGCGGACGATCTTCTCCACCGTTCGCGCGCCCCAGCTGCCGGCTTTCACGGTTGGGTCGTTGGCCATGACGGCGACCTGGCGTCCCTCGATCGTGCCGAGGCCGGTGACCACGCCGTCCGCAGGCAGGTCGTCCGCCAACGCGTTCGCGAACAGGCCATCCTCGACGAACGAGCCCTCGTCGAGCAGCAGGTCGAGCCGCTCGCGCGCGGTGAGCTTGTTCTGCTCGCGCAGCTTGGGCAGGTAGCGCGTACCCCCCTTGCGGGCCTTCTCGCGCAGCTCGCGCGAACGTTCTGTCACTTGCCCTCGGGGACGACGACCGGCACCGTCGCCGGATCTTTGGGCCCCATGCGCCCGCATCCGGGCGTCAACTCCTGTGCTCCTCGCTCACGCATCAACGGATGCGCTCGCTGCGGTGCTCGTCGTTTCCTTCGGCTGCGGCCACCTGGATGCCCAAATCTCTCGTCGCCGGCACCGATCATCGCCCCTTGAATTCCGGCTCGCGCTTCTCGAAGAACGCCTTGATGCCCTCGCGCGAGTCCTCCGTCTGCGAGACGAGCAGGAACTGCCCGTGCAGGTAGCGCAGGGCGGCGCGGAAGTCCATGTCCTCCTGGCGGTAGAAGGAGTCGCGCCCGAGGCGCATCGCGACGGGCGATTTCTTCGCCAGCGACCTCGCGATCTCGGCCACGGTCGCGTCGAGCTGGTCGGCGGCGACGACGCGGTTGACGACACCGACGGCATGCAACTGCGCCGCCGTCCACCGGTCGCCCAGCATCTCCATCTCCAGGAGCACCTTGCGGGGAACGCTCTTGACGAGGATCGCCTGGATCATCATCGGCCAGATACCGACGTTGATCTCCGGGGTGCCGAACGTCGCCGCATCGACTGCGACGAGGATGTCGCACGCACAGGCGAGGCCGAAGCCGCCCGCGAGCGCGTGGCCGTTGATGCGGCCGACGATGGGCTTGCCGAGCTCCGACATCAGGATGAAGAGGTCGACGAACAGCTCACGGCTCTGGAACCGCTGGAGCTCGTTCATCTCACCGTCGAAGGTCGAGAGGTCGGCTCCGGCGCAGAAGACGCGTCCGGCACCGGTCAGGACGACGGCGCGGACCTCATGCTCGTCCCGACACCAGCTGAGCGCCGAGGCAAGGTCGCGCAGCATCGTCGCCGACAGCGGGTTGCGCTGCTCGGGCCGGTTCAGCGTGACGGTGGCGACGTGGCCGTCGACGTCGAGCAGCACCTGCTCAAGGGTCGGTTTCGCGGCCACGCGATTAGCCTAGAACGCCCACCGCGATGGCGACGCCCACGAGGATGAGCACGCCGCCGCCGATCTCCTCGCTCCACTCCTCGACGCGCTTGCCCAACATGTGGCCGAGCTCCAGGCCGACGAGCGACATCACGATGCTCACAACGCCGAACGTGATGGCGGCCAGCCAGAGGTCGACGGGGTAGACGGCGAGGGCGAAGCCGACCGCCAGGTTGTCGATGCTCAGCGCCAGGGCCGTGATCATCAGGCTGCGCGTGCTCACGACGTTCGCGCGCGGGCCCTCCTCATGGGCGGCCAGCCGCTCGGACAGGATCGTGTACAGGCCGGTCAGGATGAGGATCGCGCCGCCGACGTACTTCCCGTACTGGCCGAAGACGCCCGCGACGCTGTGGCCGACGATCAGGCCGACGACGGGCATGAACGCCTCGAAGAAACCAAAGGCGAGGCCGACGCGGATGCGCGTCCGGACGTCGATCCCACTGAGGCCGATGCCGATCGCGCCGGCGAAGTTCGAGAGGCCGACCGAGACGCTCACCAGGAGGAGGCTGAGGAGCGCGTGCACGGCGCGTAAGTGTAGGGAGGCTACGAAATGCGGCCAGGCGCCGCTTCGTTAGGCGATATGACTGCACTCCTTAACAAAAATACTTTGCCCACAACATTAGGCGTCGGCAGAATTGCACCGAACCTACAAACGCCCCTGTCACCCAAAGTTAGGCCCTGAATCGCTTAAAGCAGACATCCGCCCCGCCCCACATACACATGAAGGTCAAGTCCCGCGATACGTCCGTGATCTCGTTTGCGTCGAACCACAACTCGTCGCTCGACCTGGACAAACCCATCTTCACGCTCAGCGTCGCCTCCGAGATCCTCGAGGTGCATCCCCGCACTTTGATGATGTACGAGCACTTGAGCATGATCCAGCCCAAGCGCACCGTTACCAATCGCAGGCGCTACTCGCGCCGCGACGTGATGAAGCTCCAGGCCATCCAGACACTCACCCGAGAGCATCACGTCAATCTCGCTGGCGTTCGCTACATCCTCGCGCTCCTCAAGCGGCTGCAGAGCGCGGGAGTAGAACCCCCGGAGGACCTGAAGAACCTGGACGTTACGCAGCTCGACGTCTGAGCAACCACCCGGTTTGAGGGAAAGGCAACAAAGAGGAAATGTCGAAGAAAAGAAGGCGTCTAGAGATCAAGGTTGACCCGATTCCGGCCATGTACATGGAGGAGACCGCCTCGTGCCCGGTCTGCGGGCGCGACGCTCAGGCGATCGGGCGGCGGCACGTGCAGATCGTGTTCCGCTGCGACGGCTGCAAGGTCGTCTTCAAGCGCAACCGGCACTGGCCGTACATCTACTAGCCTCTCGTCCTGGTGCGTGCGCGCTCGATTAGATCGAGCGCAAACGAGAACAGTCCGATCCTCGGCGCGCCCATGAGCTGCCAGGCGCGGCCAAGCCCGATCGCGTACGCGCCCAGCAGTATTTCGAGGAGGCCGGTGAGCGCCGCGGTCTCGGCAGGCTTGATCCAGAGCACGATCCCGAGGTAGAGCTCGGTGCCGTAGATCGCGGCGCTGGCCAGGAAGAGGAAGCCGCCGCGCAGCGTTGGCACCAGGCCGCCGCGGTCCGGTCCCACCCTCACGAGCAGGCCAAGCAGCTGCAACATGGACGCGACGGCGACGATCGTCACGACCAGTCCGACGATGATGCCCGGGATCAAGCTCGTCATCGAGATGAAGAAGGCGTTGACGAGGGCCGAGAAGGCGCTCACCGCCTGGGCTTGCCTTCGTGGGTCCGCGTTCTCGCCGAATACGCGCACCGGGTCGATCGAGACGCCGACAAAGAGAAGTCCGATGAGCGCGGCGCTCGCCCCGGCGCTGGCGAGAAAGAACGTCTGGTACTCGGGTGGCACCATCACGCGCAAGTTTGAAGGGTCCGCGGCGGTCGTACTGTCTTAGGGGATGAGGCGAACAGCCGGCCGAACAGCGCTCTACGGAGTGCTGATCGGGATTGCGACGGCCGCCGTCGCCGAGGCCGTGAGGCCGCGCGGCGGGACCACCGTGCTCATCGATTGGGACGACGTGCGTCGCGCCGCGAGCTCGCGACTCGATCGTCCCCGAATCGACGCACAGGCGCTCGCGGTCGCCGCGGGGGGATATCGCTCCCTTGCCGCCAAGCTCGAGAAGCCGCTGCTCAACTTCGTGGGCCCGCTCCCCAAGGGTGCCTCGCTGCCGAGCTTCGAGGCCCTGGACCGCGAGGGCTGGATGGAGCTGAACCTGGGCATCCTGCGCCGGGCAGTCGATCCGGTGCTGGAAAGCGGCAGGATGCCGAACTCGCTCATCGTCGAGGTCGGGCGCGCGGGCGTGAATCGTTACGTCGGCTACATGCTCGCGTTCCTCGGCCGCCGTGTCCTCGGCCAGTACGACCCGCAGCTCATGAGCGCGGAGCCGATGGGCGGCGAGGGCCTCTACCTGGTCGAAACGAACGTCGAGGAATGGCAGCGGCACGCGAACCTGCCCGAAGAAGACCTGCGCCGTTGGTTGATCCTTCACGAGATGACGCACGCATGGCAGTTCGCCGCGCATCCGTGGCTGAGGCCGCACATGGAGGAGTCGATGCGTACGCTCATCGCTTCGGTGACCGGCAAGGGCCCGGGCGTCGCACGCTTCGCGGCGTTCGCGGGCGTGCTGCCTGCGCAGTGGAGGGTCATGCGCCAGGTGCAGGGCACGATGTCGGTGATCGAGGGCTACAGCAACCTCGTCATGAACCAGCTCGGCTCCAAGCTGCTGCCCGGGTTCGACATGCTCGAACGCGCGTACCGGGAGAGGAGCGCGGGCAAGAGCGCGCTCGAGGTCCTCATCTGGAAGCTGACCGGTCTCGACCTGAAGCTCCAGCAGTACCAGCGCGGCGAGGCGTTCTGCCGGGCGATCTACGACGCGCACGGGATGGGCGTGCTGAACCGCGTGTGGGATGGGCCTGAGACGATGCCGACGCTTCGCGAGCTGTCGAACCCGCAGGCCTGGCACCGGCGTGTCGGCGCCGGCCCCGTTCTGCGCCGCGGCGTGGCCGTCCCCTAACCGGGGCCTAGTCCCGGAGCTCTTCCTGCGCCGTCTCTTCGCTGATCGGCATGACGGCGACGGGCAGGTCGGAGATGTCGAAGTAGCGCACGGGCTTGCTCATGCGCTTGGCGATTCCGACCTGCACCTTGACCCCGAGCGACAGGCGCCCGAAGACCCACACCTCGTCGGAGCGGGCCAGCAGGTTGTTCATCGCGACCCGCACGATCTCCTTGTCGACCGTGTGCATGAGGTAGTAGTCGAAAAGCATGAAGGGGCTCACGGGCACGAGCCCTGAGTCCAGAACGAACTTCTGGATGTGAGCGCGCCAGTAGAACGACTTGTTCGACATGGCGACATAGACGATCCGCTTGGGGTGGCGCAGCGTCTCTTCGGCCTGGTCGCGTGCGCTCGGCTTGGTGGTGGGCGCGAAGATGCGTTCCAGGATGTCCTCGGCAGCCTTGCCGGTGATGGCCATCTAGCTAGAGCAAACCCCTTCCACCCGAGATGAATTAAGCGGCGGTTATCGTATCAGCCGTGCCCGCGGGCTCCCGCTTCGACCTGACCGGCAAGGTCGCGCTCGTCACGGGCGCGAGCCGCGGCATCGGCAGCGCGATCGCCGAGATCCTGGCCGAGCACGGCGCGCAGGTGATCCTGTCGAGCCGGAGGCAGGCCGACCTCGACGCCGAGGCCGAGCGGATCAACGCGCTCTACCCAGAGCACGCCACCGCGATCGCCGCGCACGCGGGCCGGCCCGAGGAGCTGCAGCGGCTCGTCCAGGCCGCGATGGAGCGCTTCTCGCGCATCGACATCCTGGTCAACAACGCCGGCACCAACCCGTACTTCGGTCCGGTCATCGGCGCCGAGCTCGCAGCGTGGGACAAGACGTTCGAGGTGAACCTCCGCGGTGTGTTTGTGCTGACCAAGCTCGTCTACGAGGCGTCGATGGAGGCGCACGGCGGCGCCGTCGTCAACATCTCGAGCATCGGCGGGCTGCGTCCGGGCCTGGGCCTGGGCGTCTACAACGTGACCAAGGCCGGACTGATCATGCTCACGCGCCAGCTCGCGCGCGAGCTCGGCGGAAAGGTGCGCGTCAACGCCGTCGCGCCCGGCCTCGTCAAGACGCGCTTCGCCGAGGCGCTGTGGGGCAACCAGGAGATCCTCGACCGCGTGATCGCGTCGAACCCGATGGGAAGGATCGGCGTCCCGGACGAGGTTGCGGCGGCGGTCCTCTTCCTGGCTTCTGACGCCGCTAGCTACGTGAACGGGGAAGTGCTTGTCGTGGACGGGGGTGGGGGCGAGATCTAGCCCCGTTGCCGGCCACTGCGCCCGCCTCGCCGTTGTCACCGTTCTCGGAAGCGACCTGCCGGCTGTGGATGAAGTCCTCGAGCTCCTTCTCGTACTGGTAGGTGTGGCGGTCCGGCTCGTAGCGCAGGACGCGGCGCTGCTGGATGAAGTCTTCGAACGCCGCCCGCGTGTCACGCGCGGCGCGAAAGCCGAGCTCGCGCGCCGCCTTCGCGGTCGACAGCGTCCGGCCCCAGCGCAGGAGGTCTAGGAGCTGGGGGGAGAGGAACGCGAGGCCCGCCTTGCGGATCGCGAACGCAGCCATGCCGAGCCCGACCGGCGGCAGCATCGGCGCGTGCAGCTTGCCCGCTGAGTCGAGCAGCGATGACAGCGGCTCGTTGCCCGGCGCGGCGATGTTGTAGGCGCCCGCCGGACCGCGTTTGGTCGCGATGTACATGGCTTCGACGCAGTCGTCGCGATGGATGAGCTGGAGGGGAGGGTCGTAGCCCATGACCGTCGGCACGACCTCGAGGTCTAGGTAGCGCGCCAGCGGCTGCGGCTCGTTCGGGTTGAGGCTGTTGCTGAAGCGCAGGGTGAGGATCGTGATGTTCGGGTTGCGCACGGCGAAGTCGCTCGCGTACGACTCGACCTCGACGATGTCGCGCACGAACTGGTGACGCGAGTTGGTGTCGAGGCGGTGATCCTCGCGCAGCCCGGTCGGGAGGTCGAACCGCGAGCCGTAGACGTGGCCTGACGACTTGAGCACGAAGCGTCGCACCGGGCTGCCGGCGCCGGCGCACCCCGCGAGCAGGTTCAGGGTGCCGATCACGTTCATCTCGTGGGCGCGAGCCGGGTCCATGTCGAACGAGTCGATGCGCGTGAGCGTGTGCACGACCGTGTCGATGCCGACGGCGCGCACGAGCTTGCCGATGAGCGAGTGCCGGATGTCGAGCTTCAGGTAATCGGCGCGGCCGAGGTCGTAGCGCGGCTCGCGGATGTCGATGCCGATGACCTCGGCGACGTCGGGGTCCTCGACCAGGCGCTGGACGAGCAGCGCGCCCCACCAGCGGGCCACGCCGGTGACGAGGACGCGTCGTTTGCGGGCCACGAGCCCAGTCTAAGCGGCCCGTTCAGTGCGCCCCGATGCCGCAATGGGCAGCATCCCCGGGGCACCGCGAGCCGACATCGCCATGGCGGCCGACTTCATGTCGGCCGCGACCCGGCAACGCACGCCGTCGCCAGACGTCGCAGTTGGAAGGCTCCTCGAACAAGTCCCATCCGTATACCGGAATGGGAGCAGCGCGTGCGGCGGAGACGCACGCGCGATGAGGGAAAACCATCCGGGTTTTCCCTCATACCTAGTAGGTTCGCTTGATTACGTCCCGTTCCATGAGGACGACTGCCTTCGAGACCGTGTCCGCGAGGGGGGATTTGGCCTGCCGGGTCGCGAACTCGAGCTGGCGCAGCAGCGAGTAGAGCGCCTTCATCGCCTTGATGGCGTCGCCGATGTCGACGTTGGGCGGCAGCGGGATCTTGTCGAGCTGCTCGGCCGAAGCCCAGCGGTACGCGAAGTCGATGTAGTCGTGCGACGGGGCGCGGAGGTTCGGCTCGTCGAGGTCCCGCTCCATGTCGGCGAAGCGGAAGTAGAGCGAGCGAACCAGGCGCGCGGTCTGCGCGATCGCCGGCGTCGGGTACCGGCGCGGCGTTCGGGGCTGGTTGCGATCCCCGCGCCGTTCGCGGTCTTCGGCCGCGAGCATGACGATGACCGCGCACAGCTCCTCCGGCGTCAGGCCCTCGAACCAGCCGAGCGACACCGCCTCGGCGACGAGGATCGTGTTCTCGCCGTACACCCGCGCGGCGAACAGGCCTTTGTCGGTCGGCCGGTTGCCCTGCAGGAACCCGGCTTCGGTGAGGATGCCCGCGAGCCGGCGTAGCTTGCGCGGGTACTCGTCCATCTGCACGGTCGCCTCGCGCTGGCCCTTGTCCAGCTCCTGCTGCAGCGTCCGCACCTCGCCGTAGCGCTGGAGCAGCTCGCCCATCCGTGGCGAGCGCACGACCTTCAGCTTGCGCTGCCGCTCGAGGAGCCCCTTCGCCTCGACCTCGAGCCGCTGCGCCAGCCGGCCCGCGTGGCCCAGGCCTCGTGCCCGGCCGCGCCGCCGTCCGCGACGCTCCGCCCCGGCCTCGCGGCGGAGGCGCTTGAGCTCGATCCGGATGGAGCGCCGCCGGTCCTCGAGCTTGAAGTACTGGGCGACGTCGTCGATCGAGACCTGCGGGTCGTCCCACATGCGACGCGCGTCGGCGAGCCTCTCCTTGAGGTTGCCCAGCCGCTCGCCGGCCTGGGCGGCGGCCAGCCGCTTCTGGAACTGCCCGAACGAGCGCTGCATCAGCGCTTCGGCCTCGGCCGGCGTGTAGACGCGCAGCAGGTTGAGCGCCATGTTGTAGCTGGGCAGGAACTTCGACTCGACGACCAGCGTCGGCCCCATCGCGACCTCGTAGATCGTTCCGACCTCGACGTCCGCCTCCTTGAGGATCACGCCATGACCGATCACGTCGATGCCCCTGCGCCCGGCGCGGCCCATGAGCTGCGTCAGCTCGCCGGTCGTCAGCGTCGAGAAGTTGACGCCGTCGAACTTCGTGAACGACGAGACGGCGACGCCGCGGGCCGGCATGTTGATGCCCAGCGACAGGGTCTCGGTCGCGAACACGACCTTGATCAGGCCGCGCTGGAAGAGCTCCTCGACCATCTCCTTGTGGTACGGCAGCAGGCCGGCGTGGTGCTCGGCCAGGCCCCGGCGGAGAAGGCGGGCGTCGACCATGCGCCGGAACAGCGACTCCTCGTCCGCGTCCTTCAGCCCTTGGAGGCGCTCAGCGGCGACGCGATCGATCGCGTCCTTCTCGGCCGCGGTCGTCAGGTCGAGCTCGTGGTAGGCGCAGCGCTGCAGCGCCTCGCGACATCCACGCCGCGAGAAGATGAAGTAGATCGCGGGCAGCATCTCCATCCCGCGCAGCTGCTCGATGACGTGCAGCAGGTCGTTGGAGGGCAGCCCGCGGTAGCCGCCGATGCGGTAAGAGGCCTCCTCGTCCTGGGCGGCGCGCGACCACGTGCGCTGGTCGATGCCGCCGTCGGCCTTGAACAACGGGTAGAGGCGGTTGTTGACCGCGAGCCACATCTTCAGCTCGACCGGCCGCACGTCGTGGAACACGGTCTCCATGCCGCCGCGGTTCTCCGCCATCCAGTCCGCGATCTCGCGGTAGTTGCCGATGGTCGCCGACAGGCCGACGAGCTTGATCGTCCGCGGCGCCTGGATGACGATCTCCTCCCAGACCGAGCCGCGAGGGAAGTCGTCGATGTAGTGGACCTCGTCGAGGATCACGTAGCGCACGAGGTCGAGGCGAGCCGGGTCCTCGTAGATCAGGTTGCGGAGGATCTCGGTGGTCATGACCACGACCGGCGCGTCGTCGTTGATCGTGTTCTCGCCGGTGACGAGGCCGACGGTCGCCTCGCCGTAGGCGCGCACGAAGTCGTGGTACTTCTGGTTGCTGAGCGCCTTGAGCGGCGTGGTGTAGAGCACCTTGGTGCCGTCGCGCAGGGCGCGGAAGATCGCGTACTCGGCGACGATCGTCTTGCCGCTGGACGTCGGGGCGCTGACGAGCACACCGCCGGTTCCCCGGTCGAGCTTCTCGATCGCTTCACGTTGAAAGCCGTCGAGCCGGAACGGAAGCGTGGCCTCGAACTCGTCGGTCAGCGACGGGTCGCGCACCTGCTCGGCGGTCACAATGGCAGCAGCTCAGTGGAGACGTCCGTCACCATCGCCCCGTCGGCATGGGCTTCCACGAACGAGACCGCCGCGGCCAGCACGCGGTCGGCCTGCCGGCGGTCGCCGCTCACGGTGACCACGGCGATCTCGGCGAGCTGCCAGCGGTCGAGCTCGCCGACCTCCGCGGCCGCGACCTTCAGCTCCTGGCGGACGCGGCGAAGCAGGCCGCTGACGACCTGGCGCTTCGCCTTGAGCGATCCCGATTCCGGCAGGTGCAGCCGCAGGCGGGCCACTCCGACCACGAATTTCGAGGTCAAACGAGTTCGGGCTTTGACTGCGTTAGACAAATCTTCATAATCATGTCGGGGAATTGCAGCGCCCGGATGGCCCACGTCGGGACGCAGGGCGAATCTACGGGAGGCGACAGATGAGCCGAGACGAGGATACCGAGGCCGGTTTTGAGCAGTTCGAGAGGTTCCTAGAGGCATGGTCCCGTAGGGACTTCCTCAAGCGCGCGGGCGGGGCGGCCGCCTACCTGACGTTCCTTGCCGGCGGCGCCGAGCTCCTCGAGGCGTGCGGTCCGAGCAACAGCGGAACGCAGAGCGCGACACCCAAGAAGGGCGGCCATGTCGTCGAAGGCAACTTCTCCGACGTGCGCACCTTCAACTCCATGCTCTCCAGCGACACCGCCTCGAACCAGGTCATCGGCTTGATGTTCGACGGTCTGCTCAACTCCAAGGCCAACGGCGACCTCGTCCCGGCGCTGGCTTCGGAGATGCCCAAGGTCTCCTCCGACGGCATGACGTTCACGTTCAAGCTGCGCAGCAACCTCAAGTGGTCGGACGGGCAGCCGATCACGTCCGACGATGTGAAGTTCACGTACGCCCTCGCGCAGGACCCGCAGTACGCCGACGTCGCCTCCCCGCGACGTGGCGACCTGTCGAAGTACATCAAGTCGATCGACACGCCGGACGCGCAGACCGTCGTCTTCAACATGACCCAGGTCTTCGCCCCCTTCCTTGCCAGCCACGGCCAGTACGGCATCCTCCCGAAGCACGTGCTCGGCAGCCTCGACGCCAAGGCGATCAACACCGCCGACTTCAACACCGCGCCGAGCGTGTGCAACGGCGCCTTCAAGTTCGTCAAATGGGACAAGGGCGCCCAGGTGACGATGGCGCGCAACGACAACTACTGGGCCGGGGCGCCTTACCTCGACCAGTGGATCTACAAGGTGCTTCCCGACTCGGTCGCGGTCACGAACCAGCTCAAGACCGGTGAGATCGACATCGGCCCCGTCGACCCGGGCCAGGCCGACTCGCTGAAAGGCGTGGACAGCGTGTCCATGACTGAGTTCCCGGTCGCGATCTTCACCTTCTACGCGTACCAGCTCGACCCCAGCAAGCCGGCCGGCCCGCTGTTTCAGGACAAGGCGGTTCGCCAGGCGCTCGTATACGCGCTCGACCGCCAGTCCATGGTCAGCGCCATCTTCTTCAACCACGGCGTCGTCGCCGACTCGGTGGAGCCGCCGATCTCGTGGGCGCACGTCAAGCCGAAGACCATCTACAACTTCGACAAGAACAAGGCCAACTCGCTGCTCGACGGCGCCGGCTGGGCGAAGGGCTCGGACGGCACCCGCGCCAAGAACGGCCAGAAGCTCAAGTTCACCATGATGACCAACGCGGGCAACAAGCAGCGCGAGAGCTGCCTCACCTACATGCAGCAGGCCTGGAGCGCGATCGGCGTCGAAGCCACACCCAGCCTTATCCAGTTCCCGCAGCTGGTCAGCCAGATCGTGGATGTCCGCACGTTCGACATGTTCCTGGTCGGCTTCAGCTGGAGCCAGGACCCCGACGAGGCGCCGCTGTTCCACTCCCGCAACACCGCGCCCGGAGGCTTCAACGGTGCATTCTTCAAGAACGACCAGGTCGACCAGCTCCTGGACCAGGCGCTGACGACCCTCGACCAGAACAAGCGCAAGCAGCTCTACGCCCAGTTCCAGGACATCATGGCCGACGAGGTGCCGGCGCCCATCCTCGTCTTCAACACGGGCATCTACGGCACCAACAAGCGCGTTCAGAACGCCGGCTTTGGCTCGTACAACCAGTTCGGCAACCGGCCCTGGAACCACACCGTCTGGGTGACGGACGGCAAGTAGAAGCTCGATTTGGAGGGTCATTCAGCTATCGAAAGCGCGCTCGGCGCGCCGTCCTTGCCGCGCCGTGGCGCGTAGTTCAAGAACCGCCGGGATTGATACGTAAGGGGACATGCTCGCCAAGTACGTAGCCCGGCGGTTCTTCGCCTCCGTCATCGTCGTCCTGGGCGTGACGCTGATCACGCTCCTGCTCATGGACCGCACGCGCGGGACCTACGTCCCGGGCATCGACCTGAACCCAAGCCTCCGCCCCGAGGACATCGCCCGACTGCGTGCCGACCTCGGCCTCGACCGCCCGTTCTACATGTGGTACCTGACCTGGATGTGGGGGGTCATCCACGGCGACTTCGGCCGGTCGATGATCGACGGCAGCACCGTCACGAGCCACATCCTCGACCGGCTGCCGAACACGATCGAGCTGACCTTGACGGCGATTGTCATCGGCGTGCTCGTGTCGATCCCCGTCGGCGTCATCGGCGCGCTGCGCCGCGGCAGCAAGACCGACCACACGCTCACCGTCGTCTCGGTCGCCGGCTTTGCCGTGCCGCAGTTCTGGATGGGCCTGATGCTCATTCTCGTCTTCTCCGTCACGCTCGAGCAGAACGGGCTTCCCTGGCTGCCGTCGAGCGGCGCCTACAGCGCGTACAACGGCGGTGACATCCTCGACCGGATCGAGCACCTGATCCTGCCGGCGACGGTGCTGTCCTTCTTCTACATGTCCACCTGGTCGCGCTTCATCCGCTCGAGCATGCTCGAGGTGCTGTCCCAGGACTACATACGCACGGCCCGGGCCAAGGGGATGAGCGAGCGTCGAGTGCTCTACCTCCACGGGCTGCGCAACGCGCTCATCCCCCTGATCACGCTCATCGGCCTCGAGCTGCCAGGCCTGGTCAGCGGCGGCCTGGTCGTCGAGGTGGTGTTCGGCTGGCCTGGCATCGGCAAGCTCGCTTTCGAGCGCGCCCTGCAGTACGACTACACGACGGTCATGGGCGTGACGTTCTTCGCCACCCTGCTCGTGATCGCGGGCAACCTGCTCGCCGACCTGCTTTACGGCGTGCTCGACCCGAGGATCCGGTACGGATGAGGGCACAGCTGTGATCGGTCCGAGCCGTGTCGCCGAGCTCGACATGCCGGCGGTCGACGTCGACGCGGCGGCCGGGCGTCCCGCGCAGAGCTACTGGAACGAGTCGTGGGAGCGCCTGCGGGCGAACCGGATCGGCGTCCTGGCGGGCGTGTTCATCCTCATCCTGGCCGCGATCGCGGTCATGGCGCCGCTCTTCTCCGCGGTCCTCACGCACTACCAGCCGCAGACGATCGACCTCAGCACGACGTTCTCCAAGCCCGGCTCCGCGCATCTGCTCGGCAGCGACGAGCTCGGCCGCGACACGCTCACCCGGTTGATCTGGGGCGCGCGGGTTTCACTGGGCGTCGCCTTTCTCACCGTGGCCATGTCGCTCACGGTCGGCACCGCAGTGGGCATGATCGCGGGCTACTACGGCGGCTGGCTCGACGACGTGCTGATGAGGTTCGTCGACATGGTGCTCGCCATCCCCGCGATCTTCCTTTTCATCCTCATGTCGATGCTGTTCCGGCCGAACCCCGTCACGCTCGCCGCGATCGTCGCCTCCGTCGGCTGGGGCAGCGTCGCACGCCTCGTGCGCGGCGAGGTCCTGTCGGTCAAGCAGCGCGACTTCATCCTCGCCACGCGTTCCATCGGCGCCAGGGACACGCGCCTGATGCTCCGGCATCTACTTCCGAACGTCCTGCCGGTGCTCATCGTCGCCGCGAGCCTCGGGGTCGGGCAGATCATCCTCGTCGAGGCGGCGCTGGACTTCCTCGGCCTCGGCATCCAGCCTCCGACGCCGAGCTGGGGCAACATGCTGACCAACGCGCAGAGCTACTTCTTCCGCTCGGGATGGCTCGTCGCCCTGCCAGGCGCGACGATCTTCCTCACCGTCCTGGCCTCGAACGTCTTCGGCAACGCGGTCCGCGACGCCTTCGATCCACGCTTGAAATCGAACTGAGACCGGTGCAGGCCCTGCTCGAGGTTCAGGACCTGCACACTGTCTTCTCCACGCGCGAAGGCGTGGTCAAGGCCGTCGACGGCGTGTCGTTCGAGCTCTACCCGGGCGAGACGCTCGGCATCGTTGGCGAGTCCGGCTGCGGGAAGTCGGTGACCGCGCTGAGCATCATGCGCCTGCAGCGGCCGGGCCGGATCGTGGGCGGCAAGGTGATGTTCAAGGGTCAGGACCTGACGCGGATCAGCGACTACGAGATGCGAGAGATCCGTGGGAAAGAGATCGCGATGATCTTCCAGGACCCGATGACGTCGCTGAACCCGGTCTACCGCGTCGGGTGGCAGGTCGCGGAGCCGAACCGGCTGCACAACGGGTGGGACCCGAAGAGGGCGCTTTCGTCGGCGGTCGATATGCTCGGCCGTGTCGGCATCCCGCACCCCGCGGCGCGGCAGCGCGACTATCCCCACCAGTTCTCCGGCGGCATGCGCCAGCGGGTCATGATCGCAATGGGCCTGACGACCACGCCGCAGGTGCTCATCGCGGACGAGCCCACCACCGCGCTCGACGTGACCATCCAGGCGCAGATCCTCGACCTGCTGCGGGACGTGAACCGCGAGTTCGGCACCGCGACGATCCTCATCACCCACAACCTTGGTGTGGTCGCCGGCATGTGCCAGCGGCTGATCGTCATGTACGCGGGCAAGATCGTCGAGTCGGGTCCGACCGCGGACGTCTTCGCCAACCCGAAACATCCCTACACGTGGTCGCTGCTGCGATCGATCCCGCGGCTCGACGCGGAACGGCACGAACCGCTCAAGCCCATCGAGGGTCTGCCGCCCAGCCTGGTCGACCTGCCGACCGGATGCTCGTTTCATCCCCGCTGCGTCTTTCGGGTCGAGAAGTGCTCGCGCGACGCGCCGCCGCTCGCGCCAGTCGGGCAGAGCCAGCGCGCGGCGTGCTGGGTGACGCAGGCCGGCACGGAGCTCAAGGGTGCCTGAGGCGACCGCGGCCAAGCACCTGAGCCGCGCGTGGACCACCAACGATCCGCTCGTGACCGTCAGCGACCTCAAGGTCTGGTTCCCGGTCGCCTCCGGGATGATGCAGCGCACGACCGGCCACGTCCACGCCGTCGACGGCGTCGACCTCGAGATCATGCCCGGCGAGACGGTGGGCCTGGTCGGGGAATCAGGGTGCGGGAAGTCGACCCTCGGCCGCACGGTCATCAGGCTGGTCGAGCCGACCGCCGGCACGATCACGTTCAAGGGCGAGGACATCACCCACCGCCGCGGCGAGAAGCTTCGCGCCCTCCGCCGCGAGATGGCGATGATCTTCCAGGACCCTTACGCGTCGCTCGACCCGAGGCAGACCGTCGGCGACATCATCGGCGAGCCGATCGACGTCCACGGCCTGGCCAAGGGCCGCGAGCGCCAAGCCCGCATCCAGGAGCTGCTGCGTGTCGTGGGCATGAACCCGCGCTTTGTGGACCGCTACCCTCACGAGTTCTCGGGCGGCCAGCGCCAGCGCATCGGCATCGCGCGCGCCCTGGCGGTCGAGCCGACGTTCATCGTCTGCGACGAGCCGATATCGGCCCTCGACGTCTCGATCCAGGCGCAGATCATCAACCTGCTCGAGAACCTGCAGTCGAAGTTCAAGCTCACCTACCTCTTCATCGCGCACGACCTCTCGGTCGTGAAGCACATCTCGAACCGGATCGCCGTGATGTACCTCGGCAAGATCATGGAGATGGCGCCGGGCCAGGAGCTCTACCGTCGGCCGCGCCACCCGTACACGGGCTCGCTGCTCTCCGCGATCCCGATCCCCGATCCGAAGATCGAGCTCAAGCGCGAGCGCGTGATCATCCAGGGCGACGTCGCGTCGCCGGTCAACCCGCCGTCGGGATGCCGGTTCCGCACCCGCTGCCCCCGCGCGCGCGAGCACTGCGCCGAGGAGGTCCCGCCGCTCGAGTCGTTCGGGGCGGAGCACAGGGCGGCCTGCTTTTATCCATTAGATTGATCCCGTGGCGGTGGGGGACCGGCAGTCGCTGGCGCACGAGCTCGTCGCGGCCTCGTACCTGAAAGGCGACTTCGTCCTTCGCTCGGGCAAGCGCTCGAACCGCTACTTCGACAAGTTCCTCTTCGAGACAGACCCCGCGCTGCTGAAGCGCATCGGCGCCGGCCTGGCCGCGCTCGTGCCACCCGGCACGCAGCGCCTCGCCGCACCCGAGCTTGGCGCCGTGCTGCTCGGCGGAGCCGTCTCGATGGAGACGGGCCTGCCGCTGATCCTCGTGCGCAAGGAACCGAAGGGTTACGGTACGGCGAAGCAGCTGGAAGGACGCTTCAGCGCAGGCGAGCGCGTGACGGTCATCGAGGACGTGGTCACCACCGGCGGCGACTCGCTTCGCTCGATCGCGGCGCTTCGCGAGGCCGGCCTCGACGTCATCCACCTCGTGGTCGTGCTCGACCGCGGCGAGGGCGGGGAGGACAACATCCGCGCCGCAGGCATCCCGTACTCGCCGCTGTTCCGCGTCACCGACCTGACGCTTGACTGACCTCCTCGTCCGGGGCGGCACCGTCTACACGCCGGACGGCGCGCAGAAGACCGACGTCCACGTCACGGATGGGGTCATCGCGCGCGTCGAGCCCGGGCTGCAGGTCGAAGGCGCGCAGGTCGTCGACGCGTCGGGGCTCTATGTCCTCCCTGGGGGAATCGACGTGCACGTCCACAGCCGCGACCCGGGGTTCCCGGAGAAGGAGGACTTCGGCTCCCTCACCGCTGCGGCGGCCGCGGGTGGGATCACGGTCGTTTGCGATATGCCGAACACCGTGCCGGCGGTCGACAGCGCGGGCGTCCTCGAGGCCAAGGCCGCCCTCGCGCACGGCCGCGCGCGCGTCGACTTCGGCCTGTGGGGGCTGCTCCGCTCGAGCACGACGTCGGACCAGCTCGAGGACATGGCGTCGGCCGGCGCCGTCGGGTTCAAGGCCTACCTCGCGTACAGCTTCAGCCTGAGCCGCAAGCAGGTCCTGTACTCGCCCGGCTCCGACGACCCCGACCTCGAGGCGCCGGCCGACTACGGCACCCTCGCGCGGCTCGCCCCCACGGTCGCCCGGCTCGGTCTGCCGCTGGCCATCCACGCCGAGGACCCGACGGTCCTCGCGGCATTTCGCCGCCCGCTGCTCACGTACGCCGATCTCCTCGACTCGCGCCCGCCCGAGGCCGAGGCCGTCGCCGTCTCGGCGGCCGGGGCGGTGGCGCGGGAGGCGGGTGCCCACCTCCACGTCGCGCACCTGTCGAGCGCCCAGGGGCTGCAGGCGGCGGAGGACGCGATGCAGGCCGGGACGCTGCTCACGCTCGAGACCTGCCCCCAGTTCCTGCTTCTCTCCGCCGACGATTTCGAGCGCGTCGGCCAGGCGATGAAGATGCTTCCGCCGATCCGCAGCCGCGAGGATCGCGACGCCCTGGTGGACGGCCTGAAACGCGGGGCGATCACCATCGTCAGCACCGACCACGCGCCGCACACCGACGAGGAGAAATCGCAGCCGTTCGAGGAGGCGCCCGCGGGCAGCCCCGGCGTGCAGACGCTCTACCTCAGCTGCCTGCAGCTGGCCAAGGACCTGGGCGATGTCTGGCTCGCCCCACGCTGGGTCTCCGAGGCTCCGGCCCGGCTCGTCCGCGTCGAGCAAAGCAAGGGCGCGATCGCGCCCGGCTACGACGCCGACCTCGTGCTGGTCGACCCTTCGCGTAGGACGAAGATCGCGGCGCGCGACATGCGGTCGCGCCAGCGGCACGGCGCGCTCGAGGGCCACGAGTTCGAGTTCGCGATCGCGCAGGTGTTTCTCCGGGGCGAGCGCGTCGACGGGACGCGGAAGGGTCACGGCCGCATGG
>CAYWTI010000170.1:0-14016 GCA_964461175.1 uncultured Actinomycetes bacterium
AAGGCGATGCGCGGCACGCCGTAGCGGTCGGCCTGGCGCCAGACGGTCTCAGACTGCGGCTCCACGCCCGCCACGGCGTCGAAGACCGCGACGGCGCCGTCGAGGACGCGCAGCGACCGCTCGACCTCGACCGTGAAGTCCACGTGTCCGGGTGTGTCTATGATGTTGATCGCGTGGTCGCGCCACTGTGCGGTGGTCGCGGCAGAGGTGATCGTGATCCCCCGCTCCTTCTCCTGGACCATCCAGTCCATCGTCGCGGCGCCCTCGTGGACCTCGCCCATCTTGTGGATGCGGCCCGCGTAGAAGAGGATCCGCTCGGTCGTCGTGGTCTTGCCCGCGTCGATGTGCGCCATGATGCCGATGTTTCGGACTTTCTCGATCGCGGTCGGACGCTCCTGCATCTTCAGTGCCACGTTCATCTCTCTAGTACCGGAAGTGCGAGAACGCTTTGTTGCTCTCGGCCATCCGGTGCGTCTCCTCCTTGCGCTTCACCGCCCCGCCGGTGTTCTGCGCAGCGTCGAGGATCTCGAAGGCGAGCTTCTCCGACATACTCTTCCCGCCACGCTGGCGCGCAAAACGCACGATCCAGCGGCGCGCAAGCGCGAGCCGGCGGTCGGGCCGGATCTCGATCGGCACCTGGTACGTGGCGCCGCCGACGCGCCGCGGCTTCACCACGAGCAGCTGGGTCGCGTTGCGCAGCGCCTGGTCGAAGACCTCGAGGGGCTCCTTCTTCGCCTGCTTGGAGGCGCGGCTGAGCGCGTCGTACACGACCTTCTCCGCCGTCGACCGCTTGCCCCGGCTCATGACCACGTTGACGAACTTGGCGATCGCCTCGGACTGGTACACCGGGTCGGGCGCGACGACACGCTTGACGGGTCGGTTACGTCGAGGCATCAGGCTGCCGCCTTGCCCTTTTCCCGCTTGGCGCCGTACTTGCTTCGGGCCTTCTTGCGGTTCTTGGTGCCCGCGGTGTCGAGGGTGCCGCGGATGATGTGGTAGCGGACGCCAGGCAGGTCCTTGACGCGGCCGCCGCGGATGAGGACGACCGAGTGCTCCTGCAGGTTGTGGCCGATGCCCGGGATGTAGGCGGTGACCTCGATCCCGGTCGTCAGGCGGACGCGCGCGACCTTGCGCAGCGCCGAGTTGGGCTTCTTGGGCGTCTGGGTGTAGACGCGCACGCACACGCCGCGCCTCTGGGGCGAGCCCCTGAGCGCGGGCGCCTTAGACTTCGCACGAGCCGCCTTGCGGCCAAGACGGACCAGCTGCTGGATGGTCGGCAAACCTTTCTCCGAAATGGGGGCGGAATTCCCAGGCGGCAGTAGCCGGCTGGGCGACAAGCGATGAGTATACCCAAATCCCACTACTTCCAGGCCCGCCCCGAGGTGCCGTCGCAGCCGCGGACGGTCCACCTGCGTCTCCCCGACCTGGAGCTGTCCCTGGCCACCGACAGGGGCGTATTCGGGGCCAAGGCGATCGATCTCGGCACCATGGTGCTGCTGCGCGAGGCGCCGGGCCCTCCGGCGCAGGGCGAGATCCTCGACCTCGGCTGCGGGTACGGGCCGATCGCGCTGACGCTCGCCCGCCGCGCCGCGGCCGCCCACCTCTGGGCGGTGGACGTGAACGAGCGGGCGGTCGATCTGACCAGGGCGAATGCGGTCGCGGCCGGCACCCCGAACGTCACCGCGGCGACTCCCGCCGAGGTCCCGGCCGACCTGCTCTTCGACGCCATCTACTCGAACCCGCCCGTAAGGGTGGGCAAGGAGCCGCTTCACTCGCTCCTCCGCGAATGGCTCGTCCGGCTGAAACCCGGGGCGCCGGCCTACCTGGTCGTGCAGCGCAACATGGGCTCGGATTCGCTGGCGGCGTGGCTTGCCCGCGAGGGCTGGCAGGTCGCGCGGCTGAAGTCGAAAAAGGGCTACCGGATCCTGGAAGTCAGAGCAACCTCCTGACGAAGGCGGGGTTCGTGGGGGGATCCTGATCCCCCCACGCTTTTAAAACTGCCCTGCGAAGTGGCACGCCGCGATCTGGTCGGGCGCGCCGTGCGGCTCGAGCGGCGGCTCGACCTCGCTGCACACGCCCGGCACGCGTGCGATCGGGCACCGCGGGTGGAACCTGCAGCCGGACGGCGGGTTCACCGGCGACGGGATCTCGCCCTTGAGCGATATCGGCGCCCGCTCGCGCTCCACCGCCGGGTCCGGCACGGGGATCGAGGAGAGCAGCGCCTTCGTGTAGGGGTGCTGCGGCCTCTCGTAGATCTCGTTGCGGTCGGCCGTCTCCACCACCTTGCCGAGGTACATGACCGCGATGCGGTCGGAGAGGTGCCGCACCACGGCCAGGTCGTGCGCGATGAACAGGTAGGTCAGGTTGAACTCGCGCTGCAGGTCCTGGAGCAGGTTGATGATCTGCGCCGCGATCGACACGTCGAGCGCCGAGACCGGCTCGTCGCAGACGATGAACGAAGGGTTCACGGCCAGGGCGCGGGCGATCCCGATGCGCTGGCGCTGCCCACCCGAGAACTCGTGCGGATACCGGTTGGTGAAGTTCGGGTTCAGCCCGACCAGGCGCAGCAGCTCCTGCACCCGCCGCCGGCGTTCGGACATCGTCCCCACGGAGAAGTTGTCCAGCGGCTCCTGGAGGATGTCGCCGACGGTCATGCGCGGGTCCAGCGACGCGAACGGGTCCTGGAAGATCATCTGCATCTTGCGGCGGATGCGCCGCAGCCGGCCGCCGCGCAGCTTGGTGATGTCCTGGCCGTCGAACGTGATGCTCCCCGCGGTCACGGGAAGCAGCCCGGTCACGAGCCGCGCGAGCGTCGACTTCCCGCACCCCGACTCGCCCACCAGGCCCAGCGTCTCTCCGCGCCGTATCTCGAGGTCGACGCCGTCGACGGCCCGCACCGACTCGCCGCCCAGCCCGCTGACTGGAAAGTACTTGTACGTCTTCTCGATGCGGACGAGCACCGGGTCGCTCTTCGCGACCGGGGCCGTCGCGCGCTCAGCCGCCTGCACCGGTGCCTCCTGCGCCGGCGGCCGGCGCTTTCAGCTTGGCCGCGGCGTCCTTCGACAGCGCGCTCGTGCGCGCGGCCTCGAGGTGCTCCTCCTTGACGTTGCGCATCAGCACCCAGCACCGCGCGACCTGGTTCGGGGCGACGTCCTCGAGCTGCGGCTCGGGGTCGACCTTGCACTTGTCGATGACGAAGGGGCAGCGCGGGTGGAACTTGCAGCCCGGTGGAGGGTGCGACAGGTCCGGGGGCAGGCCCTTGATCGAGACCAGGCGGTCCTTGCGTGCCTCGTCCACGCGCGGAACCGAGCGCAGCAGCGACCACGTGTACGGGTGCTGCGGGCTGTTGAAGATCTGCTCGACGGGCCCTTCCTCGACGATCCGGCCGGCGTACATGACGACGATCCGCTGGCACAGCGAGGCGACCAGCGCCATGTTGTGCGTGATCAGCATCATGGCTGTACCCAGCTCGCGGTTGAGCTGCTTCATCAGCTGGATGATCTGCGCCTGGACCGTCACGTCGAGAGCGGTCGTGGGCTCGTCGGCGATGAGCAGCGACGGTTCGTTGGACAGGCCCATTGCGATCATCGCCCGCTGGCGCATGCCGCCCGAGAACTGGTGCGGGTAGTCCTTGACCCTCGACTCGGCGGCCGGCACGCGCACGCGCTTCAGCAGCTCGATGACACGCGGCCGGGCCACGCTTTCGCTGAAGCGCTCGTGCGCCGTCATCGCCTCTTCGATCTGCCGGCCGATCCTCGTCACCGGGTTCAGCGACGTCATCGGGTCCTGGAAGATCATCGCGACGTCGTTGCCGCGGAAGTCGCGGATCTCGTCGTCCGTCATCTTCGTGACTTCCTTGCCGCGGAAGAGGATGCGGCCGGACGTGATCTTGCCCGGGTCAGGAAGCAGGCGCAGGATCGAGAGCGCGGTCATCGTCTTGCCGCAACCCGACTCCCCGACGACGCCGAGCGTCTCGCCCGCGTCGACGTGGAACGTGATCCCGTCTACGGCCCGGACGACGCCGCGAGACGTGAAGAACTGCGTGTGAAGGTCTTCGACCTGCAGGAGCGTGGCTGCCAACTTGGCTGCAGAACTCTACTGAGTGGCCGGCTAGCGCCGCATGCGCGGGTCGAGCGCATCGCGCAGGCCGTCACCGACGAAGGTGAAGGCCAGCAGCGTGAACCCGATGGCCAGCGCGGGAAACACGACAGAGCTCGGGTTGGCGTAGATCGCCTCGTAGCCGTCGAACACCATCTGCCCCCACGTCGGCGTGGGCGGCTGGATGCCGACGCCGAGGAAGCTGAGCACCGCCTCGAGAAAGATCGCGTTCGGGATGCCGAACGTCAGGGTGACGATGATCGGGCCCAGCGAGTTCGGCAGCAGGTGCTTGAGGATGAGCTTGAGCGGCGTCGAGCCTGACGACCTTGCCGCTTCGATGTACTCCTTCTCTTTGATCGCCAGCACCTGGCCGCGCACGAGTCGCGCCAGCCCGACCCAGTTGACCAGCGAGATGGCGCCGAAGATCGTGAGGATGCTCGGTCCGAAGACCGACACGACGACCAGCACGAACAGAAGGTCGGGGAAGGCGTACCAGACGTCCGTGAACCTCATCAGGAGGTTGTCGATCCGGCCGCCGAAATAACCGGCGGCCAAACCGATCGCGAGTCCGATCGGAAGGATGATGCACTGGACGAAGATGCCGACGGAGAGCGACACGCGGCTGCCGAACAGCAGGCGCGAAAACGTGTCACGGCCGAGCTCGTCCGAGCCGAAGATGAAACCGTTCTGCCCGGGCGCGGATTCGATGTAGTCGACGTTCTGCTGCAGCGGGTCCTTGATCAGGTGCAGCTGCACGAGCAGCGGGCAGGTCAACGCGATGATCACGAGCAGGACGATCAGGACCGCGCCGATGACGGCGACGCGGTTGCGGCGGAAACGCTGGAGAGCATCGCTCCACAGGCCGATCTGTTGCTCGGGGACCTCCCAATCGACCAGCTGGTCGACCGCGGTGGCCTGGATCGCCATCAGGTCAGCCTCACGCGGGGATCGATGAAGACGTAGGCGACGTCGACGACGAGGTTGGCGATGGCGACCACGAGCGAGAACAGGATCGTGGTCCCGAGGATCATCGGGTAGTCACGTGACTCGATCGCGACGACGAAAGCGCGACCGATGCCCGGGATCGCGAAGACCGTCTCGACGATGACCGATCCCGTGACGAGAAACGCAAACGTCGGTCCGAGCGTCGTCACGACCGGGATCAGCGAGTTCTTGAGCACGTGGCGGATGACCACGAGGCGCTCCTGCAGGCCTTTGGCCCAGGCTGTGCGGACGTAGTCCTGGCGGATCGTCTCCAGCGTGCTGGCTCGCGTGAGCCGCGCGGTGTAGGCGATCGGCAGGAGGGCGAGGGTGATCACGGGCATGATCAGCGAGTCGTCGACGGCGAAGCCGGCGGCCGGCAGATAGAAGTTGCCGCCGGTGGCCCGGTAGGCGAGCACCGAGAACAGGACGACCATCAGCGCGCCGATGACGAAGTTCGGGAACGAGGCGGCGATGGTCGCAAAGCCCATGGTGATGTAGTCGACGCGCGTGTTCTGGCGAAGCGCGGCGACCACCCCGAGCCCGACGCCGACCGGGATGATCAAGAGGAAGGCGAGTATGCCGATCGTCGCCGTGTACCCCCAGCTCTCGAGCAGCAGGGTCGACACGGTCTTGCCCTGGTACTGATACGAGAGCCCGAAGTCGAAATGCATGACGTTCCAGAGATAGAGCAGGAACTGCTGCGGCACCGGCTTGTCGAGGCCGTAGCGGATGTTCAGGTTCTTGACGACGGTGTCGGAAAGCTGTCGCCCACCGGCCTTGTCCCAGGGGCTTCCGGGCGCAAGGTGCATGAGCGTGAACGTGATCAGGATGACGAAGAACAGGATCGGCACCATCCAGAGGATCCGGCGCGCGATGAAGATGGCCAGCGCGCCGCTCCTGGTGCCGGAGATCGCGCGCAGCTGCGGAGGCAGTAGGGCGCCCCGTGCGGGACGCCCTACTGTTACTGCCAATTCAGCTAATCCTCAGCTCAGTGTTGGGTGATGTAGGCGGTGTTGTACCGCTCGTCACCGGGTAGGTTCTGGTCGTCGGTGGTGGTGATCGTAAGGCCCTGGACGTAGGGCTTGATCAGGTCGTACTCGTACGGCTGGTACATGAAGGCGACGACGGCGTTGTCGACGAGCTTCTTCTGCGCCTGAGCGTAGAGGTCAAGGCGCTTGGTCTTGTCGGACTCCGCGTCGGCCTGGTTCACGAGCTGGTCGTACGACGGGTCGGAGAGACATCCCCAGTTCAGGTTGTGGCACGCGCCGGTGATGAAGATGTCCATCCAGTCCTGCTGGTCCGGGTAGTCGCCGATCCAGCCGTCGAGACCGTAGATGTCGTACTTGCCGTGCCGGATGTCCTGGGTGACCGTCTTGCTGTCGATGACGTCGAGCTGGATGTTGACGCCCAGGTTGGTCTTCCACTGGTCGGCCAGGAACTGGTTCAGCGTCTTGGATGCGGTCGTGTTGCGGGTGAGCAGCTTGAGGCCCTCGACCTGGGACTGCTTGCCGGACTGTGCCAGCAGCTGCTTGGCCGCCGCGGGGTCGAACTTCTGCGCCTGGTCGGACTCGTCGTAGCCGGTCATGCCCTTCGGGATGAAGGTCGCGAGCGGCTTGCCGTTGCCGTGCTCGATGTCGTTGACGAGCTTGTCACGGTCGATCGACTTGGCGAGCGCCATGCGCACATTCTTGTCGTCGAGCGGCGCCTTCGTCGTGTTGAACGAGATCCAGAACTGGCTCAGGGTCGGGATCAGCTTGGATTCCTTGCTGAGCTTCGGGTCGCTGCGGACGACGGTGACGTCCGCGAGCGGGACGCCGATGATGTCCAGCGCGCCGGTCTGGTACTGCGAGTAGGCGGTGTTGGCGTCGGAGATCTCGTAGTAGACGATCTGCTGGATGTGGGGCTTGGCGGCCCAGTAGTTCGGGTTCGGGACCAGCGTGACGTGGTCCTTCGGGGCGATCTCCTTGATCATGTACGGCCCGTCGCCGACGATCGTGGAGGCGTTGTTCGCCCAGGCCTCTGCCTTGGTGGCGTCGGTCGAAGCGAAGCTGCCGCCCGCGGCCTGCTCGACGATGTCCTTGCGGAGGGCCACGCCCATCCACAGGGTGGTGACCCACTTGAAGTAAGCGGCCGGGTGGTCGAGCTGGATGACGAACGTGTGGTCGTCAGGAGCCGACAGCCCGAGGCCGTTCAGGAACGCGTCGACGGCGCTCGCGCTGCTCGTGTCAACGCTGCCGTAACCGCTCGCGCCCTTGACCGTGCCGTCGAAGAACGGGTCGACGTAGCCGGCGGCCAGCGCCGGGTTCAGAAGGTGCTTCCAGCCGTAGACCCAGTCGGCGGCCACGACCGGCTTGCCGTCGCTCCACTTCTCGTTCTGGCGGAGGTGGAACGTGTAGGTGAGACCGTCGGAAGAAACGTCCATGCTCGTCGCGCCCATCGGCTCGACATCGCTGCCGTCCGCCTTGGCGCGGAAGAGGCTGTCGTAAGTCTGGACGCCGACGGCGCGCTCGTACGTGTAGGTCTGCTGCGTCGGGTCGAAGCTGTTCGGCTCCACCCCGTTGTTCGCGCGCAGGATCTGTTTGTCGGCCGGGGCGAGGTTCGCGCTCGGGGTGCCGGAGTTCCCTCCACATGCGGCGAGGAAAACCGCCCCGGTCGCGAGCGACACCGCTCGAATCCAACCACCGATTTGCATACGCGTCTTACCTCTCAGATGGATCCTGCAGCCTTCTTCCCGAGCTTGCGGGGCGAGAGTGCGCCGGCGGCAGGTCTTACTCACAGCCTCTTCGGCCAGAGCCAATTCTGTTGTGACCGAGTCACAAGTGTCAAGTTGCCTAGCGGGATAAGTCGGCCGAACTATCGTTCGTCAGTGCGGCGCGATCGAGATTCCGGCGGGCCGGGTCGCCCCCGGCCACTCGTCGACCGGCGACGTGACGATGCCGCGGACGTAGGGCTGGACCAGGTCCCAGCTGTCGGTCTGGGCGAGAAAGGCGACGGGCGCTTCGTTGACCAGCATCGACTGCGCCTGCAGGTACTCCTGGTCGCGACGCGACGCGTTGGTGTCGGTGCGCGCCGCGCTGACGAAGTTGTCGTACTGCCCGCTCTGCCAGAAGGCGATGTTCGAGCCGCTCGTGGTCAGGAAGATGTCGTACCAGTCGGCCGGGTCCGGGTAGTCGGCGGTCCACCCTCGCGGCCCGGTCATCTGGAACTGGCCCGAGTCGACGCGCGAGGAGAGGGTGTTGGGATCCAGCGGTTGCAGGTTGACGTCGATGCCCAGGTTCTGCTTCAGCTGGCCGGCGACGAAGGTCGCGGTCGCCTTCGCCGACGCGAGGGTCTGGTCGTAGGAGTAGGTGAGCGAGAGCTTCTTCCCGGAGAGGCCCGAGGCCGCGAGCGACGCGCGCGCCTGCGCGACGTCGAACCTCTGCGTCGCCAGGTTGGACGCGTAGCCGTGCATACCCTGCGGGATGAATGTGGTGGCCGGCGATCCCTCGCCCTGGAGGATGTCCTTGACGAAGGCGTTGCGGTCGATCGCCTGCGCGATCGCCTGCCGCAGGCGCGTGTTGTCGAGCGGCGGCGAATCGACCCGGAAGACGATCCAGAAGACGGTCAGGTTGGGCGTCTTCACGAGCTGATGCTTCAGCGTGCCGTCCCCCGCGACGGACGCCGCCTGCGCGAGCTGCACATTGGCCACGTCGAGACCGCCGCTCCTGTATTTGTCCAGGGCCTGCGCGCCGTCGTTGACGATGTCGAAGTCGATGCGCGTGAGCAGCGGCCGCCCGCCCCAGTAGTAAGGGTTGCGCTCGACGCGGATGTGGTCGTTCTTCGCCATCTCGATGACCTTGAAGGGACCGTTGGTGAGGTAGGTCTGCGGGTCGGTCGCCCACCTGTCGCCGTTCTTGTCGACGACGTCTTTGCGGATGGGCGCGGCCGCGGGCAGCGCCGCCAGCCACACGAACCCGGGATCGGGCTGCGCCAGCTGCACCTCGAAGGTCAGGTTGTCGACCGCCTTGAGTCCCAGGGTGCCCAGGGCGGCGTCGATCGTCGCCTTGTCACGCTGCGGGTCCATGAGCGCGACCTTGTCGCCGTTCTGGATCGCGTCGGCGAACAGCGACTCGTCGGGCGCGGCCAGGCGCGGGTCCACGAGCCGCTGCCACGCGTAGACGAAGTCCTGCGCCTTCACCGGCGCGCCGTCCCACCACTTCGCGTTCGGGCGGAGGTGGAAGACGTACGCCGTGCCCGCGCTGTTGACCTCGTAGCTCGCGGCGGCCGCGGGGTCGACGCCGCTGAGGTCCGGCCTCGGTCGCAGCAGCGGCTCGGAGACCGCGCGCAGCACGGCGGTCTCGTACGTGTACTGCGTCTGGCCGGGATCGAGCGACGCCGGCTGGTCCTCGATCGCCACGCGCAGCACCTGGTCGGCGGCGAGCTTCGGCCCCGCCGTGATGCTCGTGTCGCAAGCCGTGCACGTGAGCACGATCACCGCGACGGCGCACACGAGCCTTCGGCTTAGAGTCACGACCATCATCTTAAAAAGACCTACAGCGGGAAGGAGAGCAGGCGCCGCTTGCCCGACCGAAGGTCGGGTGGGCTTTGCCCACGGCGCCGATGAGAGGAAACCGTCAGGTTTCCTCTCATAACGCAAAAGGAGGCCACCCTGGCGGGCGCCCCCTTGTGCACGTAAACGTGACTTTAGCCCAATTCGGGCAGCTTTTCTAGACCGACAGCGTCTCCAGGTCGATCGGCTCCTCCTCGAGGATCCGCGCCGCCTGCTCACGCTGCTTCTTGTAGTAGTCGAGCCCGGTCCCGGCCGGGATCAGCTTGCCGATGATCACGTTCTCCTTCAGGCCCCTGAGCCGGTCCACCTTGCCGGAGATCGCGGCCTCTGTGAGGACGCGCGTCGTCTCCTGGAAGGATGCGGCCGAGAGCCATGAGGTCGTGTTCAGCGCCGCCTTGATCAGGCCGAGCAGCACGGTCTGCGCGGTGGCGGGCTCGCCGCCTTCCGCCAGCGCCCGCGCGTTGGCCTCCTCGTACTCCCACTGGGAGACGATCTCGCCGGGGAGCAGGCCGGTGTCGCCGGCCGAGTCGATGCGGACCTTCCGCATCATCTGCCGGACGATCACCTCGATGTGCTTGTCGTTGATGTCGACGCCCTGGGAGCGATAGACCTTCTGGACCTCGTCGACGAGGAAGGTCTGCACCGCCTCCTTGCCGAGGATGTGGAGCAGCTCCTGGGGTGAGATCGACCCTTCGGTGATCTGCTGCCCCGCCTTGATCGTCACCTTCTGACCGTCGCGGCGGTCGAGCTCCGGCCGGATGCGGACCTGGTGCGGGATCGCGTACTCCCGAACCTCCTCGTCCACCGTCCGGACCGTGATCTCCTTGGGCGAGACGGCGATCTTGCCGGCGTGCCGCGTGCGCACGCCGTTGCCCTTCGCGTCCCGAGCCAGCTCCTGGCCCTCCATGACGTCGTCGCCGGACTTGACCAGCGACTCCATCTTGGACTCGATCGGGTAGCTGACCTCGAACTCCTCCTTGGACGTCACGCGCACCTTGCGCGCGCCTTCCTGGCGAATGATCTCGAGCTCGCCGTCGATCTCGGAGATGATGGCCTTGCCCTTAGGGATGCGAGCCTCGAACAGCTCCTCCACGCGGGGCAGACCCTGTGTGATGTCGACGCCGGCGACACCGCCGGTGTGGAACGTACGCATCGTCAGCTGGGTGCCGGGCTCACCGATCGACTGCGCGGCGATGACGCCCACCGCCTCGCCGATCTCGACGATCTTGCCGGTGGCCAGGTTGCGGCCGTAACACGTGCGGCAGACACCCTCGCGCGCCTCGCACACGAGGATCGAGCGCACTTTCACTGACACGCCCGCGGAGATGATCTGGCGCGCCGCCTCGTCGGAGATCGACTGCCCGGCCGGCACGAGCACCTTGCCGCCGACGGAGACGTCCTCCGCCGCGACCCGGCCCGCGATCTTCTCCTGGATGGGCTCGTTCTTCGCCCGCTCGGGCGTGATGTCGCGGATCCAGATCCCGTTCGTGGTTCCGCAGTCCTCCTCGCGCACGATCACGTCCTGGGCGACGTCGACGAGACGCCGCGTCAGGTAGCCGGAGTCGGCGGTGCGGAGCGCGGTGTCGGCGAGACCCTTGCGCGTGCCGTGGGTGGAGATGAAATACTCGAGGACGGTGAGGCCCTCGGTGAAGTTCGCCTGGATCGGCAGGTCGATGATCCGGCCCGTCGGGTCGGCCATCAGGCCACGCATGCCCGCCAGCTGGCGCAGCTGCTGGATGTTGCCGCGAGCGCCCGAGCTCATCATCATCCAGATCGGGCTGAACTTGTCGAAGCTCTTCTCGGTCTGGCCGCCGACCGCCTCGTAGGCGCGCTGCCAGAGCTCGATGACCTTGCGGTAGCGCTCGTCCTCGGTCATGACGCCGCGGCGGTACATCCGCTCGACGTCCGCGACCTCCTTCTCGGTGCTGCGGATGAGCTGCCATTTCTCGTCCGGGTGCGGGATGTCCATCGCCGAGACGGTGATTCCGGCCTGGGTCGCGTACCGGAACCCGAGCCGCTTGATGTCGTTGACCACGCTCGAGGTGACCTCGCTGCCGTACAGGCGGTAGAGCTCGGCCACGAGGACGCGCAGCAGCTTGCGGTCGAAGTGCGCGTTCTGGAAGGGCAAAGGCTCCATGTGCTCCTCGTCGACCGGCTTGCGACCGACCGGGAGGGGCTGGTTGAAGACGACGCGGCCGGGCGTCGTGACGAGCAGCTCGTCGCCGACCTTGACCCGGATCCACTCCTGCAGCTTCACGACCTTGCTCTCCAGCGCGAGGAGAACCTCGTTCTGGGTGCTGAACACCCGCAGCTTCGTTAGCTGATCGGCCGCCGGCGGGTCGGTGCGCGTGGCGGTGAGCCAGTAGCAGCCGAGCACGACGTCCTGCGTCGGTGCGACGACCGGGTGGCCGTCGGCCGCGGACAGGATGTTCTGCGAGGACATCATCAGGTTCTTCGCCTCGGCGATGGCGCCGCTGAACAGCGGCACGTGGACGGCCATCTGGTCACCGTCGAAGTCGGCGTTGAACGCCGCGCAAACGAGCGGGTGGATCTGTATGGCCGAGCCCTCGACGAGGACCGGCATGAACGCCTGGATGCCCAGGCGGTGCAGGGTCGGGGCGCGGTTGAGCAGCACCGGGTGGTCGCGGATGACCTCGTCCAGGACGTCCCAGACCTCGGTGCGGCTGCGCTCGACCATGCGCTTGGCCGACTTGATGTTGGTCGTGTAGCCCTTGTTGACGAGCTCGCGCATCACGAACGGCTTGAACAGCTCGAGCGCCATCTTCTTGGGCAGGCCGCACTCGTGGAGCTTCAGCTCCGGGCCGACCACGATGACGGAGCGGCCCGAGTAGTCCACGCGCTTACCGAGCAGGTTCTGGCGGAACCGGCCCTGCTTGCCCTTGAGCATGTCGCTGAGCGACTTCAGCTTGCGGTTGCCCGTGCCTGTGATGGCGCGGCCGCGGCGGCCGTTGTCGATCAGCGCGTCGACCGCCTCCTGGAGCATGCGCTTCTCGTTGCGGACGATGATCTCCGGCGCTCCGAGCTCGAGCAGCCTCTTCAGGCGGTTGTTGCGGTTGATCACACGGCGGTACAGGTCGTTGAGGTCCGACGTGGCGAAGCGGCCGCCGTCGAGCTGGACCATCGGGCGCAGCTCCGGCGGAATCACCGGCAGGACCTCGAGCACCATCCACGTCGGGCTGGCGTTCGACTTGCGGAAGTCCTCGACGACCTTAAGGCGCTTGATCGCCTTCTGCTTGCGCTGTCCGGACGAGGAGCGCGACTCCTCGCGCAGGCGGTACATCTCGGCGTTCAGGTCGATGCGCGACAGCAGGTCGCGGATCGCCTCGGCGCCGATTCCCGCGCGGAACGCGCGGCCGAACCGCTCCTGGAAGTCGCGGTACTGGGTGTCGGTGAGGATCTGCTTCGGGTGCAGCGCCTCGAGGTCCGTGCGCGTGGCCTCGATCTCCTGCTGCAGGGCCTCGAGCTGGCCCTGGATCTCCTCGCGGTCGGTCTTCGTCGACGCGTCGATCTGCACCTCGAGGGCCTTCTTGTCGGCGTCGAGCCTCTCCTTGGCGCGCTTCTGCGCGGCCTTGGTGTTGGCCTCGAGCTTCTCGATCTTCTCCTGCACCTTGGCGAGGACGGCCTTCGACATATCGCGCGACATCAGGTCGCCCTTCTCGATCACGACCTCTTCGTCCCCGTTGAGGCCGACCGTCATCTGGCGCCGCGACTTGGTGCCGATGCCGGCCTTGATGTGCTCGGTCGCCTTCTTGCCCTGCGTGGTCAGCTCGTCGACCGCTTCCTGCAGCTCTTCCTCGAGCCGCGAGACCTCGGCCTCGACCTCACCCTTCAGCTTCTTGGCCTTGGCGTCGTGGTCCTGGCGGATCTCACGCGCCTTCGCGTCGATGTCGGCGCGCAGCCGGACCGCACGCTCGTCCCGGTCCATGTTGAGGACGGCGAGCATGTCCTGGCGGACCTCTTCGTGGACGTCGGTGACGATGTAGTTGGCGAAGTAGAGGATCTTCTCGAGGTTGCGCGGGGACATGTCGAGCAGCAGGCCCATGCGGCTCGGGATGCCCTTGAAGTACCAGACGTGGCTGACCGGCGACGCGAGCTTGATGTGGCCCATGCGCTCGCGGCGCACCTTGGACCGCGTCACCTCGACGCCGCACTTGTCGCAGATGATGCCCTTGTAGCGGTAGCGCTTGTACTTGCCGCAGTGGCATTCCCAGTCCCGGGTCGGACCGAAGATGCGCTCGCAGAACAGGCCGTCACGCTCCGGTCGGAGCGTGCGGTAGTTGATGGTCTCGGGCTTCGTCACCTCGCCGTGCGACCACGACATGATCGTGTCGGGCGACGCCAGCGACAGCTTCAGCGCGTCAAAG
>CAYWTI010000171.1:0-6365 GCA_964461175.1 uncultured Actinomycetes bacterium
GTGGGCTTCAGCCTGATCTCGGAGCTGCGCGCGGGCGTGATCGAACGGCTGCGCGTCACGCCGGTGAGCCGCGTCGCGCTGCTGTTTGGACGCGCGCTGCGCGACATGCTCTCGATCGTCGTCCAGTCGCTGATCCTGATCCTGATCGCGCTGCCCTTCGGGCTGTCGATCAACCCCATCGGGATCGTGGTGGTGCTGGCGCTGATCGGGCTCATCGGGCTGCTGACGGCCTCGATCGCGTACGCCGTCGCGCTGGCGGTCAAGAGCGAGGACAGCTACGCGCCGATCGTGTTCACCGCCGCGCTGCCGATCCTTCTTCTCTCCGGTGTGCTGCTGCCCATGAGCATCGCGCCGGACTGGCTGCAGAAGATTGCGCACGTCAACCCGCTGCTGTACGCGGTCGACGCCGCCCGGGACATCTTCCTCGGCAACATCGGCACGGGGTCTGTCGCGAAGGGCGTGGTCATCCTCGCCGTGCTGAGCGCGGTCGCCGTGGTCATCGGCGCGCGCCAGTTCGGCCGCGCGATCGCCTAACGCGCTTTCAGCGTGTGAGCCCGAGCCCATAATCCTGCGGCGATGTCCGCACGCCGGATCGCCGCATGGGCCGTGGCTGTCGTCCTGGTCGGCGCATGCGGCTCCGCCGGCGGCGTCGGCGGCAGCGCGCGGCCCTCCCCTTCGGGGCCACAACCGACGCTGACGCCGGCGCAGCTCGCCGCCTTGGACGCCCAACTCCTCATCGACCTGAAGGCGATCGACTTCCAGGTCTTCGAGACCGACATCACCGTCGGCCGCTACGTCATGCGGAACGGCGGCCTCGACTACGACAAGAAGTCGTTCAGCGTCGAGTACAGCGGACTGGTGATCGACGAGTGGAAGGCGGTGGCGTTCAACCCTGACAGCGGCAAGTGCAGCACCCAGTACCCCCAGTACACGTGGAACTGCTCCTACCTGGCCACGAGCCCCCGCGGTCACCGCATCTACGCGAGCCCGGCCGGCGGCCTCAACGGTTACCCGCCGGACCTCGCCGACGTCTACGTGGAGCTCGCGACGACGGTCCTGAATGTGAAGGGCGCGACCGGCAACGTGCCGTCGCTCGCCGACCTCGAGATGATGGTCGATGCCCTGAACCCCGTGACGCCGGAGGAGGCGGTGCGTCGCAACCAGAAGGCCCGCGATAACACGCAGTACCTCCTCGACACGGCGGCGACCCGGGTGGATTTCAAGACGTACCTGCCGACGGCACCCTTGCAGAACTTCGCGCTCGACCGGAAGATCCTGGACAACCCGTCCGACCCGATGCACCCGTATCTCTACCTGCACTTCGCCCGCATCGCCGTCGGCAACCAGGCGTTCGAGTTCACGGTGGACGAGTTCCGCGACGTTGTCCCGCTGTCGGCCGCGCACTGCGGGATCCTGAGCCCCGAGATTCAGCTGCAGGAACATTGCGCGCCGTGGTTCACGACGGCGCGCGGTGTGGCCGTGTTCGCCAGCTACTCGTCAACGCTTTTCGACCGGTCTCCGACGCGCATCGTGATCGGCTACAGCCCGTCCATCCATGGCGTGACGAAGGCTGAGATGGAGCCCTTCGTCGACTCGTTCGCGGAGGTGGCTCCAGCGAACATCCCGCCCCCGACCTCTTGACATGTGACCAAATAGTCACCTATCATCGCGGCCGTGGAACCTGTCTTCAGGGCGCTGGCGGACCGCAACCGGCGCAAGCTGCTGGACCGGCTCTTCGAGCGTGATGGCCAGACGCTCACCGAGCTCGCCGACAGCCTGCCGGGCATGACCCGCTTCGGGGTCATGAAGCACCTGCGCGTCCTCGAGGAGGCACAGCTCGTGACCACGCGCCGCGCCGGCCGCACCAAGCTCCACTACCTGAACGCAGTTCCCATCCGCCTGATCCACGACCGGTGGATCGGCAAGTACCGCGCAGCGCGGGCGGCCGCGCTTTCAGAGTTGAAGATCGACCTGGAGGAAGAAGCGATGAAGTCAGTCGACACCCGACCCGCGCAGGTCTACACCGTGTTCATCCGGGCGCCTCGCGAGAGGGTCTGGGATGCCATCACCAAGCCGGCGTTCACCCATAAGTACTTCTTCGGCAGCGAGCCGCACAGCACGTGGAAGCCGGGCGCTCGCCTGCACTGGACGGAGCACGGCTCCGGCCGGGGGCTCGTCGACGGCGAGGTCGTCGAGTTCACGCCGCCGGCGCGGCTCGTCCACACGTGGAAGGTGCTCTACGACGACGAGCTGATGGCCGAGACGCCAAGCCGGGTGACGTACGAGCTCGAGGAGGCCGACGGCATCACCAAGCTGACCGCGATCCACGACGACTTCGCGGCCGGGAGCAAGGTGTATGACAACGTGGCCGGCGGATGGCCGCTCGTGCTCAGCGGTCTCAAGACGCTGCTCGAGACAGGGGCACCGTTGAAGCCGGAGAGGGCGGCGGTCTGACGCCGCGAGTGGGGTGGGCGCGCTGCGGGTCGGTGCGCCCACTCTGACCGCTGCTAGTGCGACACCCAGCGGAACCAGCGAATGCCGATCACCGCGAAGACGATTGCATAGCCGAGGCTTGCAAACAGCGCACCCCACGCCTGGCCGCCCCACGCCGTCGCCCCCATGGTGACCGAGAGCAAAGTCTCCAGGCAGCCGCCGGGAGACCAGCGGGACACCATCTCGACCGCGGTTCCGAGCCTGTCCGTATTGCCGAAGAGGCTCAGCGCGATCAGGGGCACATAAAGGAGACGGCCGGCGGCCTGGAGCGTGTCGGCGGACGCGATCAGGCCGACGATCGCCTGGCCGATGCTCAGGAAGACGGCAGACCCGAGCAGCGTGACGAGGACCGAGAGCGCGTAGGCCTGAGGCGACAGGGTGATGCCGAGAAAGACGGCGGCGACGATCAGAACGACGATGTCCATGACGAGGACCGCACCGAGCTGCACGATCCAGCGGCTCAGCATGATGGCCCACGTCGGGGTGGGCGTCACCCGTAGACGCTGAAAGACGCCGATGTCGCGGTCGCGGGCGATCGACAGCGAGTAGCCGACGGTCCCAATCGAAACCAATCCCACGGTCAGCGCGAGGCTGAGGCGGAACTCCGGACCGACCAGTACGGTCGAATTCTTGCCCAGCCCGCTTGCGACCAGGAGGATCAGAGGAAGGGCAAACGTGAACACCAAAGACAGCGGGGCGCGCACCTGGGCGGTGGCATCCGCGCGCAGCAGTACCCTCAGCGACGACGGCCAGTCGGGGACGGCCGCCATGCGCCGCTCAGGAGCCCTTACTTCCTCAGTCACGCAGCTCGCGTCCCGTCAACGCGATGAAGACGTCCTCCAGGGTGACCTCACCGCGCGCCTCGCGGCGCACCTCGGGGTCGTCGCGATGGGCCGCGATGAGAGCGGCTGGCGTGCCGACGGTCAGGATCTTGCCGTGATCCATGATCGCGACGCGATCGCAGACCGACTGCGCCTCCTCCATGGAATGGGTCGTGAGCAGGATGCTGCGTCCCTCCTTGCGGAAGCGCTCGATCCGGTCCCATAGCTGGCGCCTCGCCTGCGGGTCGAGCCCGGCGGTGGGCTCGTCGAGCAGGACGAGCGCCGGATCGTGGATGGTCGCGATCAGAAGCGAGAATCGTTGCTGCTGTCCGCCTGACAGCTCGCGAAAGCGCTTGGACGCCTCGCCCTGCAGGTTGATCTCTCCGAGCAGCTCGTGTATCCGCGCCGATGTGAGGGTGACGCCGTAGAGGCCGGCGTACAGGCGCACGATCTCGACCAGCGTGAGGGTGGATTGAAAGCTCGTCGCCTGCAGCTGGACTCCCATTCGCGCTTTGGCCTGGAGCGGGTGGGCGCGGGCGTCGACGTCGCCGATCACGATGCTGCCCGCGGCCGGACGAAGCAGGCCTTCGATCGCGCTCAGGGCGCTGGTCTTGCCCGCGCCGTTGGGGCCGAGCAGGCCGAAGATCTCGCCCTCGTTGACTTCGAGGTCGACGCCATCGACGGCGACCAGCGCCCCGTACGCGACCCGAAGGCCGGTGACCCGGAGCGCTGGCGTCGCGTTGGCGGTGGTGGACTGCGTCGTGGTCAGGACATCTCCTCTGAGTGGCGCGCCAGGGGGAGGGGAGCGACCCTACCTTAGGAGATACCCACCCGCGCTCATGCAGGGTGCCATCTGTTCTCAGGCCGCTTCGGGAAGCGCTTCGGCAACGGGCCTTCGAGCCAGCGCTCGGATGGTCGTGACGGCGACGAGGAAGCCTGCAAGCGCGATCAGGATCCCGACCTCGAATGTGGTCGTGAAACCCTCCGTCACCGCCACTCTGACGAGCGCGGGAGTCGGCCGTACGCCCATCAGCTGACTCCTGGTCACGTTGGCCGCGATCGTCCCCAGCACCGCGAGACCGATCGAGCCACCCAGCTGCTGGCTGACGTTCAAGACCGCGGACGCGAGTCCCCTCTCGTTTGGTGCCGCGCCGGAGACCGCGATAAGGGTCGTCGGCAGAAAGATCAGCCCGAACCCGACGGAGAGGACGGCCAGCGGCACGAATACATGGGGGAAGTAAGGCGTCTGATCCGACATCCACGACAGCCAGAACAGGCCCCCGGCGAGGAGGAGGGCGCCGGCCGCGATCGGCAGACGTGCACCGGTCCGGCCGATGAAACGCGAGGTGAGCTGCGCCGTGACGACGACTCCGATCCCGAGTGGGAGAAACGCGAAGCCTGCTTCGAGCGGGCTGTAGCCCCGCACGTTCTGCAGTATCTGCCCGAGGAAGAAGAGGACGGCGAGCGTCATCGAGCCGGCCACCATGCGCAGCGCGTAGGCGCCGGTGCGGTTCCGGTTGGCGAACAGCCGCAGCGGCATCAGCGGCTGGCGGCTGCGGGCCTCGATGACCACGAACAACACGATCGCCGCGACGCCGAGACCGATCCCCGCGATGGTCAGTTGGTCCGACCAGCCGTGCGTCGCCGCGCGCGAGAGTCCGTACACGAGTGAGGTCATGCCCGCCGTCACGGTCAGGGCGCCGGGCAGGTCGAGCCGGCCGGAGCGCGGGCTGCTTGCGGCGAGCACGCGTGGCGCGGCGAAGGCGAGGGCGAGGGCGATCGGTACGTTGACGAACAGCACCCACCGCCACGAGAGGTAGTTGACGATCACGCCGCCCAGGACGAGGCCGACGGCTCCCCCGCTCCCCGCCGCGCCGGCGTAGATGCCCAGAGCGCGGTTCCGCTCCGCGCCTTCGGCGAACGTGTCTGCAATCAGTGAGAGTGCGGTCGGCGCGACGATTGCGCCGCCGGCGCCCTGGACTACACGCGCGGCGATCAGCCACGTCGAGCTCGCGGCCAGTCCGCCGGCGAACGACCCCGCGGCAAAGAGCAGCACACCCGAGATGAACATCCGACGCCGTCCGAAGAGGTCGCCGGCACGCCCTCCGAGCAAGAGCAGGCCGCCGAACGCGAGCGAATATCCGTTGACCACCCACTCGAGATCGGTGGCGTTGAAGTGGAGGGCGCGCTGGACCGAGGGCAGAGCGACGTTCACGATCGTCGTGTCGAGCACCACCATCAGCTGCGCGAACGCGATCACAAGCAGCGCGGGCATGAGGCTGCGATTCCTTGACATCTCGATTCCGTCCTTCTTGGTCAGCTGCGCGCCGGCGCATCGGAGATGCGCATGCGCAGGTACTCGTTGATTCCGATGAGCCGAAACTGCAGCCGCTCATAGCGAGGAAAGGCGCGCGCCGCGGCCGCGTAGTCGACGACTTGCGGCTCCGCCAGCGCGAAGTCACGACCCCGGTACCTGACGACCGCCGAGCCCGACGCCCGGACATTGCGGTACCAGGCGGCGTTGTCGCTAAAAGTCAGCGGCATGACGAACCCGTCGCCCTGCGGCCGCATACCAAGCGGCGTCGCGTATTCGCGTCCGGACTTGCGGCCGCGGTGGCGAAGCACTCCGACGACCGGCATCCACGACCTTCCCGCGACGGCGAGCGTCAACGGATTCACGAACCGGGCGACGAAGCGGATGGCTCGGCGACCGCGGGAGCCGAGCGTGATTTGACGGGACTGTTTCATCGGCGACACCTCCTGAGCTTCCGATCGACTCACGCCAACCAGAAGTCCGGATGCGGTGCCGTTATTCCCTTAGGCTGACGATCCCTTAAGCTGACGATCTACCGAAGCTATCATCCGACCGAGCATGTCGATCAGCTGCTCTTGCTCGCCCGGCTTGAGTGGCGAGAACACCTCGGCCGCGGCCTCGTCGAAGACCCGCGCGGCCCGCTTCTGGAAGGCTCGACCGTGCGGCGTGAGTTTGAGCGAGTACGACCGCCGGTCGGCCGGGTTGCGCACCCGGACGACGACTCCCTTCTTCTCGAG
>CAYWTI010000172.1:0-5804 GCA_964461175.1 uncultured Actinomycetes bacterium
AAATAAATGGATTCTCCAATCAGTTTGGAGTTCCATGATGGCGATACGCATCCAAGCGGTCGCCGACCCGCCAAGGAGGTAATCAATGGGCGACTGGAAGTTCGATCCGTACCACACCCAGGTCGAGTTCTCGGCCAAGCATCTGGGCATGATGACCGTGCGAGGCCACTTCAACGAGGTGAACGCGAGCGGCGAGATCTACCCCGCCGCGCCGGACCGCTCGAAGTTCGAGGCGACGATCAACGTCGCGAGCATCCGCACCCACAACGCGCAGCGCGACAAGGACCTGCTCTCCTCCAACTTCCTCGAGGTCGACAAGTACCCGACGATGAGCTTCAAGAGCACGAAGGTCGAGGAGGCCGGCAGCGACAAGTTCAAGGTCACCGGCGACCTGACGATCAAGGGCACGACCAAGCCCTCGACGTTCAACGTCGTCCGCTACGGCGAGTTCAACGACCCCCGGATGGGACACCGCATCGGCTACGCCGCCGAGACGAAGATCAACCGCAAGGACTTCGGCATGAACTTCAACCCGGTACTCGACGGCAAGTTCGTCGTGAGCGACGAGATCGCAATCAACATCGAAGGCGAGATCGTCGAGGCCGCCGACGAGACGGCCGCCACCGCCGACAAGCAGCCGGAGGCCGCCCGGACCCGTTAACGCCGACAATGGGCGGGTGCCGCTCGATGGCGCCCGCCTGATCTCGGCATCCGAGGGGCACATCACCCCCGTCGCCGTCGTCGACGAGGAGGTGCGCGAGCGCAACCTCGCCCGGATGCAGCGCAAAGCCACCGAGCACGGCCTTCGCCTGCGCCCTCACGCCAAGACGCACAAGTCCGCCTTCGTCGCCCTGCGCCAGGTCGCGCACGGGGCGGTCGGCGTGACCGCGGCCACGATGCACGAGGCGGAGGTCTTTGCCGCCGCGGGCGTGCGCGACATCCTAATCGCCCACCCGCCGGTGGGCGAGCCCAAGCTGCGCCGCCTGCACGAGCTTGCGACGCGGGTCGATCGTCTCGCCGTCGCCATCGACACGGTCGAGCTCGCGGCGACGCTGCCGGAGGCGGTCGAGGTCCTGTGGGAGGTGGACACCGGCCTGCACCGGCTGGGCACGGCGCCGGGCGAGCCGACGGTCGCCGCGGTCCGCCGCCTGCTGGAGGTCATCGGCGCGCGGCGTTTTCGGGGACTCATGACGCACGGCGGGCAGTCCTACCGCGCGCACGACGACGGCGAGCTGCTCGCCGCCGCGCAGGACGAGTCGCACGGGCTGGTCGAGACCGCCGCGCTCCTGCGCGACGGAGGGATCGAGGTGCGCGAGCTTTCCATCGGATCGACGCCGACCGCGCACCACGTCGAAGTTGCGCGCGGGATCACGGAGATGCGGCCGGGCACGTACGTGTACGGCGACTCCAACCTGGTCACGCTCGGCGCCGCGACGCTGGAGGACTGCGCGCTGGTCGTGGTGGCGACGTGCGTCTCGCGCCCTGACCCGCGCCGCGCGGTCATCGACGCGGGGTCGAAGGCGCTGTCCGCCGACCTGCGGGTCGGCCGGCTGCAGGGCTACGGCATCGTGGTCGGGCAGCCGGAATTGACGCTCGACCGCATGAGCGAGGAGCACGGCGTCCTCATCTCCGAAGACGCGATCGACCTTCGGGTCGGCGACCGCGTCGCCGTCATCCCCGCACACGCGTGCACGACGGTGAATCTCCACCCCGCCCTGCTGGTCGTCGCCGGCGGCGGCGACGCGCGCTGGGAGCCTGTCGACGCTAGAGGCTGGGCCTGATCCGCGAGCCGACCACGCGGACCGAGGCCAGCAGCACGAGCCAGGCGGACGCGATGAGCACGCCACCGACCACATCTGTCGGCCAGTGCGCCCCCTCGTACACGCGGGCGATGCCGTTGGCCGCGACGATGAGGACGACGAGCGCCCAACCGACGGGGTAGAGCGCCCGCGGCAGGTAGCGGTAGCCGATGCACAGCATCAGCACCACCGTCACGGTGACGATGAACATGGAGTGGCCGCTCGGGTAGCTCGACGCGCCCGGGTGCTCGTACACGTGCAGGACCTGCGCCGTCGTCGGCCGCGGCCTGAGGATGAGGTGGCTGACGGCCTCGTACCAGGCTCCGGTGAGGGTCGCGGCGGCGGCGAAAAGCCATGCCGTGCGGTTGACGACGAGGATGAGGACGAAGATCGCGACCTCGATGAAAAGCCCCTTGGCGTCGCCGATCCACGTGAAGACGGGGAAGGTCAGGGCGAGGGGGCCCCAGTTCGTCGCCTGGACGTCGTCCTCGAGCCCGACCTCCTGGGGGATGAAGTGGTGTCCGGCCACATAGGCCGAGACGGCGATGGCGGCGAGGCCGAGCACGACCCCGGCCGCGAGCAGCCAACGATTCACGAGCCGGGCGTTACCACAGCGGGATGGCGAAGGTCGAACGCTACGGTCCGGGCGACGAGGCCGGCGAGCTCACGCCCGGCGATTTCATCCTCGCACACCGCCGGCACATCATCGCCGCGCTCATCAGCCAGGCCGAGAAACGGCGCTTCCGCGGCCCGGACTCCGTGTACGCGCACTGGAGTCACGCCGCGGTGGTCGTCGAGGGACGCGCGGTCGTCGAGGCGGAGACGCGCGGGGTCGTGCGCAGCCCGATCTCGAAATACCGGGACGGCGAGTACCACCTCGTCCGTCTGGGTGCTGAGCTCGATGACGCCGCACGCGAACGCGTGAGCGCCTACGCCGAGAGCCAGATCGGGCAGGCGTTCGGGTTCCTCGACATGGCCGGGGCGTCGATCTACCTCGTCACCGGCCTGCCGGTGCGCATGGTGCGCCGGCATCACGAGATCTGCTCGAGCCTCGTCGTTCGCGCGCTGCAGCAGGGCGGCCTGCTGCGCGAGCTCGACCCCGCGCTCACGCTGCCCGCGGACCTCGCGAAGCGTTTCGACGTCCGCGCTCGCTGATCCAGCGCCAGCTCGGCGAAGGCAGCCAGCGCTCCGGCAGCCACACCACGAACGCCGACCATCCAAGCCCGAGCAGGAAGCCGCCCGCGACGTCGCTCGGCCAGTGGTCGCCGGCCCACACGCGCGCGAGGCACGCGAGAACGATCACGAGCGCGGCGCCCGTCCACAGCATCCACCGCCGCGACGCGCGAACGTGCGGAGCGAACGCGAACGCGAGCATGAATGCGAGCCACGTGAAGAACACCGCGTGGCCGCTGGGGTAGCTGTAGCCGGGCGCGGGCGTGAGGATGTGGACAAGGTTGGCGCTCGGACGCTGCCGCGCCATCGACTGCTTGATCAGGTTGTCGAGGAGGCTCGAGACGCTGCCGATCAGCATCAGCCACCCGGCGCGGCGCTCGTAGAAGGCCATCGCGAGGATCGCGATCGCGCCGACGATGATCTGCCACGTGCCGGCGATGACGTTGATGAGATCGAACACGTACGTGACCGGCCCCCACGGAAACGACTGCACGAACTGCGCGACCGGCACGTCGAAGGGCAGGAGCGGTCGCGTGGCGACGAGGTACGTGTCGAGCGCGAAGACGATCGCGACGGCGACGACGATGGGCCACAGCCAGGCGCGCGCGCTGGCGCGAGGGTCGCCGGCCAGGACCTCCTTCGCGGCCTTCTGCGGCTGATTCTGCGGTTGGTTCTGCGGCTGCCCGCTCACGGCATCATCACCTTGAGGGCGCTGACCTCGGCCGTGACGGTGGCGGGCGTGCGGCCGACCTGGAAGTTGTCGGCGTACACGCGCACCCGCGGCGTCGTCGTGATCTCGAGGCGCTTGAACCGGAAAACCTGGTCGGCACCGTCGTCGAAATGCACGGCGGACTTGATCGCGCGGCTGACGATGTCGCCGCGTGTCCGTCCGACGTGCACCGAGAACTCCAGGTAAGGGTCGGTCGGCGTGCCGTCGGCGATTTTGATCTGGCTGCCCACCGACGCGGTGTTGCTGAAGACCAGCGACATCCCCGAGCCGCTGCCGCGGATGTCGCCGTTCAGCTCGTACTTGAACCGGCGCGCGCCGATCATCTCCTTCAAACCCGCCGCGAGCTTGCCGAACTCCATGTCCTTGGCCGAGTCGCCCATGGCGATGGTCTCGCCGAACAGGCCGACCGCGCACGCCTCGACGAAGATGTGGTCGTTGACGCGGCCGAGAGTGATCGCGCGCATGTGGCCGTCTCGCGCGATGTCGATCGCCGCGTCGAGCTTCAAGGGCAGTTGGAGCGCTCGCGCCAGGTTGTTGAACGTGCCGAGCGGGACGATGCCGATCGGGTGCTTGGTGTCGGCGAACTTGCGGACGATGAACTCGACCGTGCCGTCGCCGCCGGCGACGACGATGCGCGCGCGGTCCGAGACGAGCTCACCCAAATCGCGGTCGGGGTCGAAGTCCACGATGAGGTGGTCGGCGAACGCTGTGCGCAGCTTCAGCTCCACGTCGGCGTTCATCGAGCCGGCGTTGCGGCTGATGACAAGGAGCCTGGTCGGCTTTCTCAGCTTGCGCTCCCCAGCAGGCGAATCCACCGCGCGCAGGCGAACGAGTGCAGGCCGAGCGCCACGAATCCCAGGGCAACCACGGCGCACAGCACGCGGCCGAAGGGCTGTACCAGCAGGAAGAGGAAGGCGCCCCCGAAGCCGTGCACCTTCGATGAATCGTTGGTCATTCCGCCCTGGACGATGAACCAGCCGACGAGGGTGAACGTGACGCCGCGCGAGAAGTAGCCGAGGCGGCCCAGCGCATCGACGATCTTCTTCTCCGCCTCCCCCATCTCGCCGCGCTTGAGGTCCTTCTTGAAGATCGCGCGGTACGCGTCGACGAACTGGCCGAGTCCGACGCCGATCGCGACCACGCCGATGCCGATGGCGACCAGGCGCCCCGCGGGCAGGGTCAGCACCCTCGCGATCGCCTCCTGCGTGCCGTCGTGGTGCTTCGCGCTGCCGCTGCCGACGATCAGGTGGAGCGCGAAAAGGGCGATCGCGCTGTAGGCGATGCCGCTCCACACGAAGCCGAGCCGCTCTGCGATGCCGGAGGCGTCCTTGCCGCGATGGAGCGGGTCGAAGATCGCCCGCACGAAACCCCACAACGCGTAGGCGCCCAGCCCGGCGACGACGGCAAAGAGCATGACCTTGCCCGCGGGGCCGCCGGTCAGGATGACCAGGCTTCCTGACTGATCGGTCGCGGTGCCTCCGACGCCAAGCGCGAGGCCGAGCGCAAATACGCCCATCGCGGCGTACAGGACGCCCCTGACGACGTAGCCGGCACGTTCGAGAAGCTCGAGCGCCGGGTTCTCAGCGGTCTTGCGGGTCGTGTTCTTGGCGTGCTGTGCGACGCCCTGGGCTGTGGCCATTTGACGCTACGTCAACGTTCAGCGCCTCGGGGGCACGCGGGCGGGAGTTCCGGGCTGGCACGCCGGGCACCAGTAGGTGAGCCTGGCGTGCTCCCCCTGCGCGCGCACTTTGATCGGCGTTCCGCAGCGTGGACAGGGCCGGCCGCCCCGGCCGTGGACGGCGCCTTTGCCGTACCCGGGGAAGCGGCGCTGCCAGCTCGGGCCGAGGTTCGAGCGCATGGCCTCGCGGGCAGTCTCGAAGACGGCGCGCAGCCGCTCGTCATCGAGATCGGAGCACGGCGTCCACGGGTTGATGCGCTCGTGCCACAGGGCTTCGCAGCGGTAGACGTTGCCGATCCCGGCGGTGACGCGCTGGTCGAGCAGAACCTCGCCGATCGCCTGCGTCTCGTGGCGTCGCGCGCCCGCGACGACCTGTTCGACGGACCACTCGTCCGCCAGGATGTCCGGGCCGAGGTGCCCGAGC
>CAYWTI010000173.1:0-2932 GCA_964461175.1 uncultured Actinomycetes bacterium
GATCAGGCCCAGGACGATGTCCTTGGCCGTCACGCCCAGGGGCAGCGAGCCCGTCACGTTCACCGCCAGGTCGCCCTGCCGGCGCTGCGGCAGGCACTGGGTCGCGAGCACGATCTCGACCTCCGAGGTCCCGATCCCGAACGCGAGCGCGCCGAACGCCCCGTGCGTCGAGGTGTGCGAGTCGCCGCACACGATCAGCATCCCGGGCTGGGTCAGCCCGAGCTCGGGCCCGATGACGTGGACGATGCCCTGGCGGCGGCTGCCGATGCGGTGGAGGGGGATCCCCTCGGCCCGGCAGTTCTCCTCGAGCACCTCCATCTGCTTGCGCGACAGCTCGTCCGCCGAGCGCACGCCGCCCCTCGTGGGCACGTTGTGGTCCATGGTCGCCACCGTCAGGTCGGGCCGGCGCACGTGCCGGCCGGCCATGCGCAGGCCCTCGAACGCCTGCGGCGACGTGACCTCGTGGACGAGGTGCAGGTCCACGAAGAGGAGGTCCGGCTCGCCCTCGGCCGAGCGGACGACGTGGGCGTCCCAGAGCTTCTGAGCGAGGGTCCTGGGCGTGGTCTTAGGCATCGGGCCGACAAGATTACGGTCGCAGGCGGGGAGAAATTTGTGGGCCGGCAACAATCCCTAAGCCACGCCGGCTCGTTAACATCCACAACCTCATGTCCGCCGCTGTGCTCGGCCTCGTACTTCTTGGCCTTATTGGCATTTCCACGGGGGCACGCGCGAGCTAGACAGACCACCAGACAGATCGCAAAAGCCCCCGACCGAGAGGCGGGGGCTTTCTTCATTTCAGAGACAAGGAGCCCGCCCAACAAGATGACCGGAGCCCAGATGGTGCTGGAAGCGCTGGAGCGCGAAGGTGTCGAGCACATCTTCGGCTACCCCGGCGGCGCCAACCTGCCGATCTACCAGCACCTCCACGAGTACCCGCGGCTGAAGCACATCCTTGTCCGCCACGAGCAGGGCGCCGCCCACATGGCCGACGGGTACGCCCGCGCGTGCGGGCGGCCGGGAGTCGTCTTCGCCACTTCGGGCCCCGGGGCGCTGAACCTCGTCACCGGCCTCTGCACTGCCTACATGGACTCGGTGCCGATGGTCGCCATAACGGGCCAGGTCAACAGCACCCAGGTCGGCCGCGACGCCTTCCAGGAGTCGGACGTGATCGGCGCCACCTCCTCGGTGACCAAGCACAGCTACCTCGTGACGCGGATCGAGCAGCTGCCGCGCGTCATCCACGAGGCGTTCCACATCGCCACCACCGGCCGGCCCGGGCCCGTGCTGATCGACATCTGCAAGGACGTGCAGCAGGCCGAGGCGCCGCAGGTCGCGCCCGACCGGCTCGACATCCCCGGCTACCGGCTGAACGGCCACGTCGATCTCCACCTCGCCCAGGCGGCCGCCCACGCCCTCGCCGAGGCGGAGCGCCCGGTGATCCTGGCCGGCCACGGCGTCCTCCTGAGCCACGCCGAGCGCGAGCTGCAGGACCTGGCCGAGACCGCCGCGGCGCCGGTCGGCACGACGCTGCTGGGCATCGGCGCCTTCCCGGTCAAGCACCCGCTGTCCCTGCACATGACCGGCTTCATGGGCACCGGCTGGAACCTCAAGGCGGTCCAGAACGCAGACCTCCTGATGATGGTGGGCATGCGCGTGGACGACCGCGTCACCGCGCGCCTGGCCGACTTCGCGCCGAAGGTCAAGACCTTCATCCACATCGACATCGACGGCTCGGAGATGGGCAAGAACGTGCGCCCGCACATCGAGCTCGTCGCCGACGCCAGGAACGCGCTCGCCGCCATGCGGCCGCACGTCGGCAAGGTCGACGAGGGCCGCGCCGAGTGGCTGCAGCAGATCGACCGCTGGCGCGAGGAGCACCCGCTCCGCTACAAGCGCTCGAACGGCCGCCTGCAGCCGCAGGACGTGCTCGTCGACATGTACCGGCGGGCCGACAGCCAGGCGATCGTCGTCGCCGACGTCGGCCAGAACCAGATCTGGGCGGCGCTGTGGTGGAACTACGACCGTCCGGGCCTGTTCATCAACTCGGGTGGCGCGGGGACGATGGGCTTCGCCCTCCCCGCCGCCATCGGCGCCAAGTTCGCGCGGCCCGAGACGCCCGTGTGGTGCGTCGCCGGCGAGGGCGGGTTCGTGATGACGGCGCAGGAGCTGTCGGTCGCGGTCGAGCACCGGCTCGACGTGAAGATCGTGCTTCTCAACAACTTCTCGCTCGGCATGGTCCGCCAGTTCCAGGACGACTTCTACGGCGGCGTGCGCTCGCAGGTCGACCTCACGCACGTGCCGGACTTCGTCAAGCTCAGCGAGGCGTACGGGCTTCCCGCGCGGCGCGTCGAGCGCTTCGAGGACATCGCTCCGGCGTTTGACGCCGCCGAGCGCACGCCCGGACCTTTCCTGATCGACTTCCGCATCGACCCCGAGGCGAACGTCTACCCGATCGTGCCCCTCGGCAAGTCGCTGAACGAGTTCTGGGAGCACCCCGAGAATGCCTGACACCCTAGAACGCCCGCAGGCCGCGGCCTCGCGCGACAAGGTCCGCGTCCTCTCCGTCGTGGTCGAGGACGGGCCGAACACGCTGACCAAGCTCGCCGGCGCCATTCGGCGCCGCGGATTCCACGTGCGCGGGATCTCGGTCGGCCCGACCAGGCACGCCGGGCGCTCGCGCGTCACGCTAGAGATCGACCACGGCCACGCCGAGGCCGACCAGGTGCGCAAGCAGCTCGAGCGCGTGATCGAGGTCCTCGAGGTCGAGGACCTCACCGACGACGACCTGCACACGCGCGAGCTGGTCGTCGCCACCGTCGCGTCATCCGAGCTCGCGCGCCTGCTCCAGCACGGCGCCAAGGTCATCGGCGAAGGGCCCGAAGGCACCACCGTCGAGTTCTCGGGCAGCCGCGACCAGATCTTCGATTTCGTC
>CAYWTI010000174.1:0-4537 GCA_964461175.1 uncultured Actinomycetes bacterium
CACGGCCATCGACGACTGCGTCTTCACGACCATCCCGTCAGAGACCGGCGTGCCGCAGGCGATGCGGGCGATCGGCGGGCCGGGCGTGATCTCGACCACGCACAGCCGGCACGCGCCGACGTAGTTCAGCTTGTGGTGGTAGCAGAAGACCGGGATCTCGATTCCGATCTTCTTCGCTGCCTCGACGACCAGTGTGCCGGCCGGGACGGTGACCTGGCGGCCGTCGATGGTGAGGGTGACGTCAGGCATGGGCGGCCGCCTTCTCGGCGCTGCAGACGTTGTGCAGCGCGTGCTCCTCGTACTCGTCGCGAAAGTGCGTGAGGCTCGACGCGATCACCCACCCCGCCGCGTCGCCGAGGCCGCACAGGCAGCGCCCCGCCTGGAGGCCCTCCTGCACGCGGTCGAGGATCGCGATGTCCTGGGCGCTGCCCTCATCGGACAGGATGCGCTCGTAGGCGCGCACCGCCCAGTTCCCGCCCACGCGGCAGGGCGTGCACTTGCCGCACGACTCGTGCGCGTAGAACTGGAGCAGCCGGTGCGCCGCTTTGACGGCGCAGAACGACTCGTCCATCACGATCACGCCGCCCGACCCGCCCATGGTGGCGAAGGCGCGGCCGCCCGCGTTGAGCGGCGGCTGGGGATGGTTCTTCAGGTTCGCCGGGTCCTTGACGCCGTCGAGGTCGGTGGTGGTGTCGAGCAGGTCGCCGGGCATGACCGGAGACGAGGAGCCACCCGGCCACCACGCCTTGATCGTGTGGCCAGGAAGCGCGCCGCCTGCAAGGCCCTCGATGAGGTCGCGATACGACTTGCCGATCTCCATCTCGTAGTTGCCGGGCCGGCGGACGTGGCCGCTGACCGTGAACATGCGCGTGCCGTGCGCCTTCTCGGTGCCGAGCCTGGCGTAGGCGGCGGCGCCGTTCTCGATGATCCACGGCACCGTGCTGATGGTCTCGACGTTGTTCACGGTCGTCGGCCGGCCCCAAGCGCCCTTCTGCGCCGGGTAGGGCGGCTTCCAGGCGCGCGGCTGCGCGCGCTTGCCCTCGAGCGACTCGAGCAGCGCGCCCTCCTCGCCGCAGATGTATGCGCCGTGGCCGCGGAAGATCTGGATGTCGAGCGGCCAGCCGCTGCCGAACGGGTCGTCGCCGAGGTAGCCCTTGGCTCGGATCTCGGCGATCGCTTCGGTCAGGCGGGCGTAGGGGACGTCGTACTCGCCCCGGATGTAGATCCACGCCTGGTGGCTGCGGATCGCGAACGCCGCGATGCCGATGCCCTCGAGCAGCATGTGCGGCGAGTTCTCCATCAGGTAGCGGTCCTTGGCCGAGCCGGGCTCGGACTCGTCGGCGTTGACGACGAGGTACATCGGCACCGGCGATTCCTTCGGCATCAGCGACCACTTCACGCCGGTCGAGAAGTCGGCGCCGCCCCGGCCGCGAAGGCCCGAGTCCTTGATCTCCTGGACGATCTGGTCGTGGTTCATCGCCGTCAGCGCCTTGCGCATGGCCGCGTAGCCGCCGAGCCCTTCGTAGACGTCGAGCGTGTGCAGGTTCTCGGTCCCGAACCAGCGGGTGAGGACCGGGCCTTGCGTGGTGCCGCGCATCTCAACCATCGGCCGTCTTCTTCTTGCGAGGTGCCGCCGCCCGCTTGCGCGCGGCGGGTGGTGCTGCCACCGACGACGCCGCCTGGCGCGCCGCGTGGCCGTTCCGGCGCTCTGCGATCAGGGCGTCGATCTTCCCGGGGGTCAGGTCGTAGTGGTAGCTGTGGTCGAGCCGCATCATCGGCGCGTACTCACACGCACCCAGGCACTCGACCGCCTCGACGGAGAAGAGACCGTCGGCGCTGACCTGCTCAAAGTCCTTGACCCCAACCGCGTTCATCGCGTGCTCCAGCAGCTCGTCAGCGCCGCGCAGCTTGCAGGAGATGTTGGTGCAGAGGTACATGCGGTGCTTGCCGACCGGCTCTGTGTGGAAGAGCGTGTAGAACGTGGCGACGCCCTCCACGTAGCCAGGGTCGAGGTCGAGCAGCGCCGCGACCTCGCTCATCGCCTCGGGCGTGAGGTAGCCAAGCTCCTCCTGCGCGAGATCCAGGGCCGGCATCACCGCCGAGCGGATCTCGGGGAACAGCGGAGGCAGTGCGCGGATCTCCTCGACGACATGCTCGGACAGGGCGCCCATCTACCGGTCCACGTCCCCGAGCACGGTGTCCGCTGTGCCGATGGTCGCGACGAGGTCGGCCACTCCCTGGTTCATCGCCATCCGCTCGAGGGGCTGGAGGTTGTTGAAGGAGGCGGAGCGGAACTTGACCCGCCGCGGCTTGTGGGTGCCGTCGCTGACGATGTAGGTGCCGTTCTCGCCGCGTCCCGACTCGACCGCGGCGTAGGCGTCGCCCGCGGGCACCGAGTAGCCCTCGGTGAAGAGCTTGAAGTGGTGGATGACCGCCTCCATCGAGGTCTCGAGCTCCTCGCGCGGCGGCGGCAGGACCTTGCGGTCGTCGATGTTCACCGGGCCGTCGGGCAGCCTGTCCAGCGCCTGGCGGAGGATCTTGACCGACTCGCGCATCTCTTTCATTCGCACGAGGTAGCGGCCGTAGCAGTCGCACATGTCAGAGGTCGCGACCTCGAAGTCGTACTGCTCGTACCCGGAGTAAGGCATCGACCTGCGCAGGTCCCACGCGACGCCGGAGCCGCGAAGCATCGGGCCCGTCGCCCCCAGCACCTTCGCGTCCTCGGCCGGCAGACGGCCGATGCCGATCGTGCGCGACCGGAAGATCGGGTTCATGGTCAGCAGGTCCTCGTACTCGTCGATGTTCTTGGGCATCGCGACGATGAAGCGGTCGAGCATGTCGAGGAACCGCGGGGTCGCGTCCGCCATCACGCCGCCGGGGCGGATGTAGGACGTGTGCATCCGAAAGCCGGAGATCTCCTCGTTCAGGCCGAGGATGGTGTCTCGCTCCCGGAAGCAGTACATGAGCATCGTCGAGGCGCCGAGCTCGATCCCGCTCGTGCCCAGCCACACGAGGTGCGACGAAAGGCGGCAGAGCTCGCACATGATCACGCGAAGCGCCGACGCGCGCGCGGGCACCTCGACGCCGAGCAGTTTCTCGACCGCCAGCGCGTACGACAGGTTGTTGAAGAGTGGGGAGAGGTAATCGTGGCGGTCGGTGACCACCACGGCCTGCTGCCAGCGCAGCGCCTCGGCCTGCTTCTCGATCCCGGTGTGGAGGTAGCCGATCACAGGCTTGAGCCGGCGCACCTGCTCGCCGTCGAGGTCGACGATGAGGCGGAGCACGCCGTGCGTCGACGGGTGGTGCGGACCGAAGTTCACGGTGAGGATCTCGCCGCCGAACGCGCCGCCCGCCGTCTCGCGGGTGATGGTGACGCCCTGGGCGATGGTGTCGGTCATCGCCTCACGCCTTGGGTGGCGCCGTCTGCCACGTCTCGTGCTCTTCCGAGAACTCGACCACCTCGCCGCCGACCGGATAGTCGCGCCGCAGAGGGTGCCCGACCCAATCGTCCGGCATGAGGATGCGGGTCAGGTCGGGGTGGCCGGTGAACTCGATACCGAACATGTCGAACGTCTCGCGCTCGTCCCAGTTGGCCGGCCCAAACAAGTCGCTGACGGAATCGATGCGCGGCGGATCGCCGTCGACGAAGGCGCGGACGCGCACCTCCTCCTTGGAGTCGAGGTTGCGTAGCTGGTAGACGACCTCGAACCGCGCGGGCCACTGCGGCCGCGAGCTGTCGGCGAGGTGGTCGACGGCGGTGAGGAAGAGGAGCAGCCGGAAACCGTCGTCGCGCAGACCCGCCAGGGCCTCGTGCACCTTGTCGCGCGCGACGGTGATCCACGCGTCGCCTGCGCTGACGCCACGTTCGATCACGAGCGCATCCGAGATCACTGGCGCGGCGTGATCCCCTGGGCCTTGATCCGCTCCTGCAGGATCATCAGCGCGTTCAGCAGGTCCTCGGGGCGGGGAGGGCAGCCCGGCACGTAGACGTCGACGGGGACGACCTTGTCCACGCCCTGCAGCAGCGCGTAGTTGTTGAAGACGCCGCCCGTGGACGCGCACGCGCCCATGGAGATGACCCACTTCGGCTCCGGCATCTGGTCGTAGATCGTGCGCAGGATCGGCGCCATCTTCTGGGAGACCCGGCCCGAGACGATCATCATGTCCGCCTGCCGCGGCGACGCGCGCATCGCCTCGGACCCGAAGCGCGCGATGTCGACACCGGCTGTGGCGGTGTGGATCATCTCGATGGCGCAGCAGGCGAGCCCGAACTGCAGCGGCCACACCGAGTTCCCGCGACCCCAGCCGATGAGCTTGCCGAGGGTCGTGGTGAGAACGTTCTGTCCGAGCGACTCGGCGAGCGCCTCTAGTCCCAATCGAGCCCTCCCTTTCTCCAGATGTGCGCAAGGGCGACGAGCAGGATGCCGATGAAGACGAGCATCTCGATCACCCCGAACCACTTGAGCTGCCTGAGCAGCACGGCCCACGGGTAGAAGAAGACGGCCTCGACGTCGAAGATGATGAAGAGCATCGCGGT
>CAYWTI010000175.1:0-6316 GCA_964461175.1 uncultured Actinomycetes bacterium
CGTGATATTCGTCACCACAGCGAGCAGGAAGACGATGCCGTAGAGGATCCACCCTCCGAACAGGAGGCCGATCAACGTCGCCACGACTCGTTCGGGCCTCTGGAAAAGCCCCGACTTGCAGGCAAAGCCGAGGCTCTGGGCCCGCGCCCGCACGTAGCTGACGAGGAAGGAGCCGGCAAGCGCCGCCAGCGTCGCCAGGATCAGCCACTCCTGCAGCGGCGGCTTGATGGTGATGAAGTACGCGGCGAGACCGAGGTACACCGCGCCTTCGGCGTAGCGATCGAGCGTCGAGTCGAGGAAAGCGCCGTAGGGGTAGGAGGCGTTCGTGGACCGGGCCAGGGCCCCGTCGACAATGTCGCAGGTCCCGGCCAGGATCAGCACCACGCCGGCCCACCGCAGGTGGCCGAACGCGATCAGGCCCGCGGCGATGAACGTGAGCACGACGCCCACGACGGTCACCTGGTTGGGCGTGAGCGGCGAGCGTCCGAGGGCCGAGATCAGCGCCTCGGCGTGTCGCCGGACCCAGGCCTCAAACCGCGTCGTGAACAACGCGCACCTCCATCGCCCGCGCGGGCTTGCGAGCCATCGCCTTGCGGGCCTCTTGATAGACCTCGACGACCTCTGACGCCACGTACGGCCACGAGTAACGCCGCGCCTTGGTCAGCGCGTAATCGCCTAGTCGCCGGCGCAGCTCGGCGTCGCGGGCCAGGATGACCAGCGACGCGGCCAGCTCGCGCCAGTTCTTCGGCGGCACCGTGATGCTGTCGCGGCCGGGCTCGAGCACGGACATGTAGCCCGGAATCTCCGTGGCGACCACCGGGAGGCCGGACGCGAGCGCTTCGAGGAGCACGATGCCGAAGCTCTCGGCTCCCGTCGCCGGGGCGCAGAAGATGTCGGCGCTGCCGTAGTAGCGCGGCTTGACGGTGTCGGGCACGAATCCGGCGAGGATGACGTTGTGGAGATGGTGCCGGGAGATGTACGACTCGACCCTGCCGCGCAGCGGCCCGTCGCCGACGATGATCAGCCTTGTCTGCGGTAGGCGGCCGCTCACGGCGCGGTAGGCGCGCAGGAGGTCGCCGAGACCTTTGCGCTTCTCCAAACGGCCGACGAAGAGGATGTTGACGTTGTCGTCGCGGAGATGGCGGATCGGCGGCAGCCCCGGCTTGTACACCGTGACGTCGATGCCGTTCGGAATCACGCGCATCGGGTAGTCCGGAAAGTACCGGGTCACGAAGTCGCGCGCCGGCTCGCTGACGGCGATCGCGCGGTGCAGGTGCTCGAGGTACGGCTGGAGCAGCGGCCGGCCGTAGTAGTAGCCGACGTTCGATCGCGCGAACGCGTGGAACGTGCCGACGTTCGCGGTCGTCGAGATGCGCAGCATGGTCATCGGCAGCGCCGGCATCAGTGGCTCATGGAAGTGCAGGACGTCGAACCGCTCGTCGGCGACGATCGCCGCCACGCGGTCGGCCAGGTGGAAGCTGAGCGTGATCCTGGCCACCGACGCGTTCACCGGGATGGCGATCGGCGTGCCGATGCGGTAGAAGCGCGCGGCGTCGACGCCGACGTCGGCGCGGCTCGACGGCCCGAAGATGCGCGTCTCGTGACCGAGCTTCTGCAGCTCCACCGCGAGGTGGCGGACGTGGTCGTTCACGCCCCCTGCGGTCGCGAAGTCGTACGGGGAGACGAGGCCGATCTTCATCTCAGGGCCGATCTCTTCATTTCAGGGCGACCCCGCCCAGATCCGATGCGGCACGTGCCACTGCTCGGGATGTTCGCGGATGAAGCGCTCGATGTGGCGCAGCACCTGCTCGGTCGCGCGCACCTGGTCGCCCCGCACGTCGCCGGTGGACTTCGCGTACACGAGGGGTGCGCCCTCGGCCATGTACGTATCGTCGGGCAGCCGGTACACGCACACCGGGAACAGCGGCGTGCCGAGCCGCAGGGCGATCGCGGCCGGGCCGAGCGGGATCGGGGCCAGCCGCCCGAAGAACGGCATCACGTGACCCGTGCCGGTGATGTCGCGGTCGATCGCGGTGATCACCATCTCCTGCTCGCGCAGCGCCTCCAACACCTTGCGAATGCCGCCGTGGTCGAGCGTCAGCACACTGATGCCGAGCCGCGCGCGCGTGTCGCGGTACCACTCGAACAGCGCGCGAGGCTCGAGCTCCTCGGCGAAGAAGCTCACCGGCGCCAGCGTCGCCGACCAGATCGCGGCCACCACCTCGTACGAGCCCATGTGGCAGGAGACCACCAGAACGCCCCTGCCCGAGGTCTTTGCCTCCTCGAGGTGCTCCAAACCCTTGACATTGAGCAGCGGGCGCATCGCCTCCACCCTTGCGCTCGGCAGGCGCATCAGGTCGGCGTACGCCTTGGCGTGGTTGCGGAAGTTGAGCCACGAGAGGCGGCGAAGCTCCTTCTCGTCTCTCTCCAGCTCGGGGCATGCGACCTTGAGGTTGTATTCGAGCCTCGGGCGCGCGAGTGGCGAGAACCACCACGCCAGCCGCGCGGCGACCACGGCCAGGGCGTAGGCCCACGGGCGGGGTAGGCGCTCGACGAACGACTGGACGACCTTGAACGCCCGCCACGTCCACTCGCCCATCCCTCAGCGGCCGAACATCGGCCGAAACGCGTACCACTGCTCAGGTCGCTCCTTGATGAAGTCCTCGAAACGATCGACGACGCGCTGCATCAGCCCTTCTTTCGTGTCGCCCTCGCCGACCGGCAGCGGTGGGTCGAGGTGGATGTGATGCCGGCCCTGACCGACCGCGTACTGGCACGCCGGCAGGAGCGCGGCCCCGGTCTTCAGCGCGAACGCCGCGGGCCCGCCCGGCACCACCGCGGGCCGGCCGAAGAAGCGCACCGCGACCCCCGGGCCCTGCTCCAGGTCGCACAGCAGCGCGACGATGCGGTTGGCCCGCAACGCGTCTGTGATCCCGCGCACCGCGGAGCGGCCGAGGGTGATGACCTCGAGACCGTAGCTCTGGCGCGTGCGCACGACTGCGTCATTCAAGCTGCCCGGGAAGCGCTCCGCAACGGCCGAGATCGGGTATCCGACCGCGCCGGCGTAGGAGCCGGCCACGTCCCACGAGCCCATGTGCGGCACGGCCATGATCACGCCGCGCCCGCGAGCGAGGCCGGCCTCGAGGTGAGCGAGCCCGTCGATCGTTACGCGAGCGGTCAGCTCCTCGGCGGACAGGCTGCCGAGAAGCAGGAAGTCCATCAGCATGCGGCCGTAGTTCTGGAAGGCACGCCTTGCGACGCGCGCGACCTCCGGATCCGTGCGGTCACGCCCAATCGCGGCGGCGTAGTTGTCGAGCGCGGCGTGCCGCTGGCTTGCGCTCAGCCAGAACCACGCCGAGCCGCCGGGGGCGGCGACCGATTCGCGGACGGAGGGCGGCAGCACCCGAAGCGCGGCCGCGCCCAGGCGGTAGCCACCTGCGAGCAGCTGCGGTCGTTTTCGCCGCGGAGGCGCCGCGGCCGCGCCTGTGGCGGCGCTCACGCCCCGATCTCCTCACCCACCCTTCGCTCCGGAAAATCCGACAGCCCAAGCATCTCGTCGAGACGCTCGCGGCAGTGCCTGATGTTGTCGACGTCGAGCGAGCAGTAGACGAGCCGGCCATCGCGCCGGGTCCGGATCACGCCGCCGACCCGAAGGGTGCGCAGGTGCCAGGAGATGCGTGGCTGGCTCATATGCAGGTGCTCCGCGAGCTCGTTGACGGTCAGCTCACCGGCACGAGCGAGGTGCTCGAGCATGCGCAGCCGGGTTGGGTTGGCGAGCGCGACAAAGTGGTCCGGCAGCTCGTTCCGAGGGCTCTGGAGAAACATAAAGGGTGCTTTATCCAATCTAACCCATAAAAGTTGCGTTATGTATCCGCGCTCGATCGAGCCTAGGCGCGGCCGCGGACCAGCTCCAGGAACTCGGCGCGCGTCCGCGGATCACGGCGGAACGTCCCGAGCATGCAGGACGTCAGCATCCGGCCGCCGGGGGTCTCCACGCCGCGCATCTCCATGCAGAGGTGGCGCGCCTCGACCACCACCCCGACCCCGCGCGGCGCAAGCGTCGTGTTGAGCGCCTCGGCGACCTGCCTCGTCATCTGCTCCTGGATCTGGAGGCGGTGCGAGAAGACCTCGACGAGCCTCGGGATCTTGCTCAGCCCGACGACGCGACCCTTCGGCAGGTAGCCGACGTGCACCTGGCCGAAGAACGGCAGCATGTGGTGCTCGCACAGGCTGTAGAAGGGGATGTCCTTGACCACGACCATCTCGTCGTAGTCCTGGTCGAAGACCGCGCCGGCGACGACCTCCTCGGGCTTGACGCCGTAGCCATCGGTCAGCTCGCGCAGCGCCCGGGCGACGCGATCAGGCGTCGCTTTGAGGCCCTGGCGGCGCGGGTTCTCGCCAAGCTCCGAAAGCAGCGAGTCGACGAGGTCGGCGATCGGGTCCTCGGGCTTAGGTTTCGACGCAGCCATGGTCAGGACAATTGTCGGTGGTGGATGCGCTCGCCGCCGCCCAGGCGCTGTCCGAGATCGGCTACCTCCTCCGGCAGCAGGAGAAGGAGCGATTTCGCGCCAAGGCGTTCTCGGCGGCCGCCTGGGCGCTCGCCCTGCAGCGACCGGACATCGAGAAGATGCACAGCGCCGAAACGCTGACCTCGATCGAAGGCGTCGGCGCCGGCATCGCCAGGGTGCTCGCGGACCTCGTCGACACCGGCGAGAGCCGCTACCTCAACCGCCTGCGCGAGCTGATGCAGCAGCCGGCGCAGCCGGACGAGACGGCGCTCGACTTTGGCGACTACCGCGGCGACGTGCACTCGCACACGACGTGGAGCGACGGGCGCGCGACCATGCTCGAGATGGCGGAGGGCGCAAAGGCGCTCGGCTACCGCTACCTCGGCATCACCGACCATTCGCCCCGCATCACGGTCGTCCACGGCCTCGGTGCAGAGCGGCTGCTCGAGCAGTCGCGCGAGATGGCCGCGGTCTCAAAGCAGGTCGACGGCGTCACCCTGCTGCAGGGCATAGAAGTCGACATCCTCGAGGACGGCGCCCTCGACCTCCCCGACGCGGTGCTCGAGATCCTGGACGTCGTCATCGCCTCGCCGCACGTCAAGCTGCGCCAGGAGCCAGCGGCAATGACGCAGCGGATGATGCGCGCCGTCTCCAACCCGCACGTGGACGTGATCGGGCATCCCACCGGCCGGCGACCGGGGTCGCGCGAGGGCGCGAGCTACGACTTCGAAGCGGTATTCAAAGAGGCGGCGAAGCGAGGCGTGGCGGTGGAGATCGACTGCGACCCCGCGCGCATGGACCTGTCGCCGGAGATGGCGCGCATGGCGCGCGACCTCGGCTGCGACTTCGTCGTCAGCTCCGACGCCCACGCACCGAACGAGTTCGCGTACGTGCCAATGGCACTGTGGATGGCGCGGCGGGCGGGCATCCCGAAGGAGCGCATCCGAAACTTCCGCGATGAGTGGGCTTGACGGCGATGTCATATTGACATCTAATTGATATCAATGTCGAAGGCGACGACCGTGCGCTTCTCGGACGAGGTTTACGCCCGCCTCGACCAGGCGTCGGCCCGGACCGGCATGCCGGTCAACTCCATCGTCGTCGCCGCGTGCCTCGAGTGGATGGAACGGCACACGCCGGGCGCGGCCGCGGCGAACCTCCAGGCTCTCGCGGCGCCGGCTCCGCGGTGGTCGACCATCCGGCGCGCCGTCGAGCTGGCGGCGGCGAAGCGTCCGGCCCCGGGCATGTACCCGTTCGAGGCTTTCAGCGAGTCGGCGCAGAAGCTGCTCACCTCGTCGCAGGCCGAGGCCCAGAAGGCCGGGTTCGCCTACATCGGCACCGAGCACATCCTGCTGGCCGCGCTCACCGACCCCCAATCGCAGGCGACGCAGATCCTCGCCAACCTCGGATTGAGCGACGAAAACGTCAGGCCGGCGGTGCAGAAGCTGATCAAGGAGCACAAGCAGACGAAGGTGCCGGTTGTCATCCCCACCTCACGCGTCAAGATCGTCGTCGAGCTGGCATTCAAGCTGTGCCAGAGCGCCGGAGACGCCCGCGTCACCACGGGACATGTGCTGCTCGCGATGGCGGTCGAGGGCAAGGGAATCGCCGCGCACGTCATGAAGGACATGGGAGCAACCCGCGAGGCGATTGAACGCGAGCTCGCGCAGGCTCAGCCCGAGGCCTGACACCGCCTACGATTTCGGGCGATGACCCAGCTCGGCGTCATGATCGAAGGCCAGGAGGGTCTCGGCTGGGACCGCTGGCGCCGCATCTGCGCGGACACCGAGCGTCTCGGCTTTGCCTCG
>CAYWTI010000176.1:0-6493 GCA_964461175.1 uncultured Actinomycetes bacterium
GGCAACACCGCCTTTGCGCTGGCGCCGCACGTGCGGCGGGTCGTCGGCCTCGACCTTACGCGGGAGATGCTCGACCAGGCCAGACGCATCGCATCGGAGCGTTCGCTCGCCAACATCGACTGGGTCATCGGCGACGCGCATCAGCTTCCCTTCGCCGACGAGACGTTCGACCTGTACACGGTGCGCGCGGCTCCGCACCACTTCGCCGACGTCCACCTCTTCATGCACGAGGCGTTTCGGGTTGTCCGCCGCGGCCGCGAGGCTGTCTTCATCGACTGCGCGCCCCCGCTGCCGGCACGCGACGTGCTCCACGACGTCGAGATGCGTCGCGACCCGTCGCACGTGATGTCGATGACGCTCGAAGAGTGGGTCGACAGCCTCCGCGATGCCGGGTTCGAGATCGAGCACGCCGAGGCACGCGAGCTCGACTGGAACTACGAAGAGTGGATGGGGAACATGGCGGTCGACCGCGGGCTGTCCGCCGAGCTCGCGGCGTTGATCGAAGCGGCGAGCGGGGAGGCCCGAAAGCAGCTCCACCCCGAGCGTCGCGACGGCCGCCTCTGGCACGCTTACTGGCACGCGCTGATCCGCGCCCGCAAGCCGGCGCGTTGAGCACAGGACCGCTCGCCGAGGGCGAGGTCATTCTCCTCGTGGACAAGGTCGGACGCCGCCACAAGGTCCGCCTCCGCCGCGGCGAGCGCCATTCCATCCATTCCGGCCTCATCCCGCACGACGAGCTCATCGGCCGGCCGGAGGGCGTCGTGGTGACGACGCAGATGGGCGCGCGCCTGCTGGCCGTCCGCCCAACGTTCGCGGAGCAGGTGACGGGCAGGCGGCGGCAGACGCAGCCGATCTACCCGAAAGACCTCGGCGCGATCCTGGTCGGCGCCGACCTCCATCCCGGCGCCAGCGTGCTCGAGGCCGGGACCGGGACAGGGGCGCTCACGCTCGCTGCCCTGCGCGCGGTTGGACCCGCCGGCCACGTCACCAGCTACGAGGTCCGCGAGGAGTTCCTCGAAGCGGCCCGACGCGGCATCGTCGAGACCCTGGGCGAGCTGCCGCCGAACCTGACGCTGAAGCTGGGCGACGTCTACCAGGGCGTCGAAGAGCGCGACGTCGACCGGGTGCTGCTAGATCTCGCCGAGCCGTGGCTGGCGGCGCCCGGCGCCAAGGCGGCGCTTCGTCCGGGCGGGATCGTGTTCGCCCACTGCCCGAACGTCAGCCAGGTCCAGCGCTTTTTCGACTGCATGCGAGAGCTGCGTGGCTTCGGCATGCTCGAGGCGTTCGAGGTGCTGCAGCGCGGCTGGACCGTTCGCGGCCGCAGCATGCGGCCCTCACACCGCATGGTCGCCCACACGGGTTTCCTGTGCTTCGCCCGGCGCCTGGCCGAGGACGACCTATTCGAGCCGGAGGGCGAAGGCTTCCGGTAACCCAGCGACGCGCTGCGCCGTTGTACCTGCATGGGGCGCCGCGTCGCAAGAATCGTCGTTCTACTCGCTTCAGGAATGGTCACCGTCGCGATCTTCGCCGTCGCCCCCACAACTCTTCGCCCCTAGCGAACTCGCGATGAACAAGACGAGGGCGATCGTGGTCGTCGCGATCGCCGCGGTGCTGGTGGCCGCCGGCGCTACCGCCGTGCACAACCTCGTCGTTTTCGGGACCATCTCGACGAGCGGTGCGCCGCCCCGCGTGGATTACTGCGGCCGGCGCTACTACCCGAGCGACACGCCTGTCGCGATGTCGCGTGCACAGGTGGACGCCTTCCTCGCCGAGAACGGAGAGCAAGGTCTGTCCCGGATCGACACCGCGCCTTCCGGCTTGCCGGTGCTTGCGAACGTGATGACGCCGGAAGAGAGAATCGCCCACTACACGACCGTCTGCACGATGGGGGTGTGGGTGCAGACCGGCCCCGACTCCTACGTTCCGTACGGGCTGAGCGGAGGACCGTAGCGGCCGACTAGGATTTCGGTGATATGAGCGGGGGGCGCGTGCCCATCCAGGTCACGATCACCGGGGCGGCCGGCCAGATCGGCTACTCGCTCCTTTTCCGCATCGCGCACGGCGATATGTTCGGCGCCGACCAGCCGGTCGTCCTGCGCATGCTCGAGATCGAGCCCGCGATGAAGGCGCTGGAAGGCGTCGCCATGGAGCTCGACGACTGCGCTTTTCCTCTGCTCGCCGGCATGGAGCTCACGAGCAAGGCGGAGGAAGCGTTCGAGGGCGCGAACTGGGTGCTGCTCGTCGGCGCGGCGCCGCGGAAGCAGGGCATGGAGCGCTCGGACCTGCTTGCGGTCAACGGCGGCATCTTCGCGCCACAGGGCAAGGCGATCGCGAAGACGGCCTCGAGCGATGTTCGCATCCTCGTCGTCGGCAACCCCTGCAACACCAACTGCTACATCGCGCGCATGAACGCGCCCGAGATCCCTGCAGAGCGGTGGTTCGCGATGATGCGGCTCGACGAGAACCGCACGCGGTCGCAGATCGCGCACAAGGCGAAGGTGCCGGTCGCGGCGATCTCGAACGTCGCCATCTGGGGCAACCACTCGACCACGCAGTACCCGGACGCCCACAACGCACGCATCGCGGGCCTGCCGGTGGAGGATGTCATCAAGGATCACGGCTGGCTGAAGGGCAAGCTGGTGGAGACGATCCAGAAGCGCGGCGCGGCGGTGATCGAGGCGCGGGGCGCTTCGTCGGCGGCGTCCGCCGCGAACGCGGTCATCGACTCCGTCGTCAGCGTGCGCACGCCGACACCTTGGGGTGACTGGCACTCGCTCGCCGTCGTCAGCCACGGCGAGTACGGCGTGCCCGAGGGCCTGCAGTTTGGGTTCCCCGTCCGCTCCGACGGTGAGCGCTGGGAGGTCGTGCCCGACCTGCATCACGACGACGACGGTTGGAAGCGGATCCGCGACACGACCAAGGAGCTCATGCAGGAGCAGGACATGGTCAAGGAGCTGGTTCCAGCCCAGGCGTCGTGAAGGACGAGCTCCTCCGTGCTGTCGACGAAGGTCGCGAGCGCGAGGCCGAGCTCGAGGCGCTGGTGGTCGACGCTCCCGCGGACCCCGACGGCCGCTGGACGGTCAAGGATCACCTCGCCCACGTGTCCTGGTGGCGCTCGCGCAACGTCCAGACCCTGGACGCGGTCCGTACCGGGGGCGCGCTCCCGCCGCCGACCGTGGACCAGGGCGAGAAGCAGAACGCGATCGTCTACGCGCAGGTCAGGGACCGGCCGGCCGCGCAGGTCATTCGCGAGGCCCGTGAGTCGTGGGCGGCGCTGCGCAGGGCGATCGCCGACTCGACCGAGGAGGACCTGAAGAAACCGCAGCCGCGCGGGCCGGAAGCAGAGCTCTGGGAGCTCGTCCCGGGCACCATCGGCCACAGCGGGACGCACGTCTGGTCCTGCCTGCTCGACGCCGGCGACGAGGAGCGGGCCATGGAGATCGCGCGTTGGGGCGCCGATGTGGAGGCTCGGTTCTTCAACACGCCGGAAAAGCTCGCCGACTCGCGCTACAACCTGGCCTGCGTGTACGCCAGGCTGGGCAGGGCGGACGAGGCGATCCCGCTCCTTCGCGAGGCCCTCGCCGCCAACCCCGAGCTCGCCGCATGGGCGCGTAAAGACGCCGACCTGGATCGGATAAGGGAGGAACTCGCTCCTATCCTGTCGTAGATGAGCGTCACGCTCGATCGCCACTCGTTCCCGTTCACGGCGATCGTCGGCCAGGAGTCGATGAAGCTCGCCCTCATCCTCAACGCCGTCGTGCCCACGATCGGCGGCGTGCTCATCCGCGGCGAGAAGGGGACGGGCAAGTCGACCGCCGTGCGCGCCCTCGCCGGCCTCCTGCCAGAGCACGAAGTCGTCGAAGGCTGCCACTTCGGCTGCGACCCGGGCGACCTCGACGCGCTGTGCGTGGACTGCCGCGTCAGGCTGAAGGCGGCCGGCTCGCTACCCCACCACAGGCGGCGGATGCGCGTGGTCGAGCTGCCGATCAACGCCTCCGAGGACCGCGTGGTCGGCACCATCGACATCGAGGCCGCGCTGCGCACCGGCAAGCGGCGATTCGAGCCCGGCGTGCTGGCGGAGGCCAACCGCAACATCCTGTACGTCGACGAGGTCAACCTCCTCGACGACCACATCGTCGACGTGCTCCTCGACGCCGCGGCCATGGGCGTCAACGTGATCGAGCGCGAGGGCGTCTCTTTCAGCCACCCGTCGCGCTTCATCCTCGTCGGCACGATGAACCCCGAGGAGGGCGAGCTGCGGCCCCAGCTGCTCGACCGCTTCGGCCTGTGCGTCGACGTGGAGGGGATCCGCGACCCCGACGAGCGTGTGCTCATCGCCGAGCGCGACGCGGCGTTCAAGCGTGGCGACCGCGAGTTCACGGCCGAGTTCGCAGCCGCGGACGCCAACCTCTCGCGCGCCCTTGCCGAGGCGATCGGGCGCGTCAAGGACGTGCGCATGAGCCGCGGCCACGCCCGCCTCATCTCGTCGATCTGCGTCGAGGCGGAGGTCCTCGGCCACCGTGCCGACGTCGTCATCGACCACGCCGCGCGGGCGCTGGCGGCGTACCGGCGGCACGCGTCGCCATCGCGCGAGGACATCTACGACGCCGCGACGCTTGCGCTCGCGCATCGCGCCCGCCAGCCCGTTCGCCGCGACTCCGATGAGCGAACCTCTCCCGAGCAGGGCGAGGAGCAGGAGGGTAAGCAGGAGTCCGACCCCGAGGGCGGGCAGCCCCAGGCGTCCGAGACCGACGCGAGCTCCGACGCCACGGCGGACGAGAGCGCAAGCGCATCTGAGACCGGCCAGCAGTCGGCCGGCGCCGACACCGGCGTCACGACAGGCGGCTCGAGCGGGAGCGAGTCGGCGCCGGACGCGCTGCAGACCTTCAACCTGCGCCGGATCGACCTGCCGCGCCAGCGGCGGGTGCGCAAGCAGGGCGGCAAGCGGGCGGCGTCGCAGACCCCGGACCGGCGCGGCCGCTACGTTCGCGCCGAGCCGAAGGAGAAAGTCAGCGACCTCGCGATCGACGCCACCGTGCGCGCGGCCGCGCCGATGCAGAAGGAGCGCGGCCGCCGGCACGGCGAGCGCCTGATCCTCGAGCGTCCCGACCTGCGCCAGAAGGTGCGCGAGCGCAAGATCGGCAACCTCATCGTCTTCGTCGTCGACGCATCGGCCTCCATGGACGCCGAGCAGCGGATGGCGGCGACCAAGGGTGCGATCCTGTCGCTCCTGCAGGACGCCTACGTCCGCCGCGACCGCGTGGCGGTGGTCATCTTCAAGAACCGGACCGCCGAGGTCGTGCTGCGCCCGACCTCGAGCGTCTCCCTGGCGCGCCGGCGCCTCGAGCGCCTCTCGGTCGGCGGCACGACGCCGCTGACCCACGGGTTGATGGCGGGCTACAAGGTCGTCAAGACCGAGCTCCTGCGCGACCCCACGGTCCGCCCGCTGCTCGTGCTCATTAGCGACGGCCGGGGCAACATCTCGATGTTCAAAGAGGAGCCGTTGGTCGAAGCGCAGAAGGTTGCCGCCTTGATCGAGGCCGAGAACATCGACGCGCTGGTCATCGACTCAGCGCGCGACTACAGCCACCTGCCCTCGGTGCAGCACCTGGCGCGGGTGGCTCCGATGTACCAAACGTACGCGATCAACGCTTGCGCGGACCTCGCCGAGCGCATGGGGGCGCACTATTACGGGCTCTATGACCTTTCCCGAGACGAGATCGCCACGGCGGTGGAGAGGGAGCTGGGCCGCAGCCGCTAGCGCGCTCGCGGCGCTGCTGTGCGCGTGCTCCTCCCAGGCGCCCGCCGAGCCGAGTCCCTCGTCGACGCCGACGGCGGGCATCGCGACCGCGTCAGCGTCCGCGATCCCGTCGGGCGGTGAGGTACCGGTGCCATCGCAGGTTCTGCCTCCGGCGACGGATCCGCCCGCCGCGCAGCTCTGCTCCAAGGCGATCGTCCGGACCGCGGACGGCAACGCGACTCCGCTGACCTGCAGCACCGGCGCCCTCAACGTGCAGGCGTGGACCTACTACTCGACGATCAGCGCCAGCATCCTCGGGCTCGGCGCCAACCCCAGCCCGGCCCAGGCGCCGGCCGCGATGTGCGACGACATCGCGCACAACGGCGCGAGCCGGGCGCAGGAGCTGAGCGCCTATCGCCTTGCGCACCTGTACTACGGCTGGACGTTCGACGTCGACCCGACCAAGGTGACCTGCGACTGAGCGCCGGTACTATCTAGCTCGCGATGGCGCACGACCGCTACTCCTACCCGTTCACCGCGATCGTCGGCCAGGACGATATGAAGCTGGCGCTCGTCCTGAACGCCATCAACCCGACCATCGGCGGGGTCCTCATCCGCGGCGAGAAGGGCACCGGCAAATCGACCGCCGTGCGCGCGCTGGCGCGGCTCCTGCCCGAGCAGAAGGTGGTCGAGGGCTGCCATTTCGGCTGCCATCCGGACGACCCCGAGGACTGGTGCATGGACTGCCGCGAA
>CAYWTI010000177.1:0-6351 GCA_964461175.1 uncultured Actinomycetes bacterium
CGCCGTGTCGCCCGCACCGGCCTCGCCGCGGCAACGGACGAGAAGCTGCGCTGGATCAGGGACGCCGCCGGCGACCGTTTCGAAGCGATCGAACTGGGCGTCTGGACCTTCATGGCCCAGGTCACCGACGATCGCGACGAGGTCGCAGCGATGCTGGCCCCGGCGACCGGCGTCGAGCCTTCCGATGTGCTCGAGATCCCTCACTTCATTCTCGGCACGACCGACCAGGTCGCCGAGGACATCGTGCGGCGGCGCGAACGTTTCGGCATCTCGCACGTCGTGGTGCCAGGAGACGCAGCCGACGCACTTGCACCGGTGGTGGCGCGCCTCGCTGGAACATGACCCTCATGTAGATTGATTTGCGATGGCCACCACCGAGCGAGTCGAGGTCAAGGGCAAGGTGGAGGGCCGCGCGGGTGAGGTGCTCACGCGCGACGCGCTCGCTTTCGTCGCCAGGCTGCAGCGCGAGTTCGGGGGTCGAAGGCAGGACCTGCTGCGCCTCCGCGATGAGCGCCAGGCCCGGATCGAGGCGGGGGAGACGCCGCAGTTCCTGACCACGACCAGCTCGGTGCGCGAGTCGGAGTGGAAGGTTGCCAGGGCGCCGAAGGATCTCCAGGACCGAAGGGTCGAGATCACCGGCCCTACGGACAGAAAGATGCTCATCAACGCCCTCAACTCCGGCGCTCGGGTCTTCATGGCCGATTTCGAGGATGCCAACTCGCCGACCTGGTCGAACATGGTCGAGGGCCACGTCAACCTCACCGACGCCATCGAACGCCGCATCGACTTCAAGAGCCCCGAAGGCAAGGACTACAAGCTCAACGAGAAGGTGGCGACGCTGCTCGTCCGCCCTCGCGGCTGGCACCTCGACGAGCGCCATGTCGAGGTCGACGGGAAGCCGGTGTCGGGCAGCCTCTTCGACTTCGGCATGTACTTCTTCCACAACGCGAGGCGGCTGCTTGAGAAGGGAAGCGGACCGTACTTCTACCTGCCGAAGCTCGAGAGCCACCTCGAGGCGAGGCTGTGGAACGACGTCTTCAACATGGCCCAGGACGAGCTCGGGCTGCCCCGCGGCACGATCCGCGCGACGGTCCTCATCGAGACGATCCTCGCCGCGTTCGAGATGGAGGAGATCCTGTACGAGCTCCGGGAACACTCGAGCGGGCTGAACGCCGGCCGGTGGGACTACATCTTCAGCGTGATCAAGAAGTTTCGGGATCGGCCTGACTTCGTCCTCCCGGACCGCGCGCAGGTGACCATGACCGTGCCGTTCATGCGCGCCTACACCGAGCTGCTGGTCAAGACGTGCCACAAGCGCGGTGCGCATGCGATGGGCGGCATGGCCGCCTTCATCCCGTCCCGGCGCGATGCGGAGGTGAACCGGGTTGCGCTCGCCAGAGTCAAGGAGGACAAGGACCGCGAGGCCAACGACGGGTTCGACGGCACGTGGGTTGCTCACCCCGACCTCGTGCCGACCGCGACCGAGTCGTTCGACCGCGTCCTCGGCGAGCGGCCGAACCAGCTCGAGCGCCAGCGGCCCGAGGTGTCGGTCGCGGCGGGTCAGCTGATCGACGTCAAGGTGCCCGGCGGCACCATCACCGAGAACGGGCTGCGCATGAACGTCAGCGTCGGCATCCAGTACATCGAGTCGTGGATGCGCGGCACCGGCGCGGCGGCGATCAACAACCTGATGGAAGACGTGGCGACCGCCGAGATCTCGCGCTCGCAGATCTGGCAGTGGGTGCGCAACGCCGCGCGACTCAGCGAGGGACCCACCGTCGACGCCGACCTCGTTCGTGAGATCGCCGACGACGAGATGTCAAAGCTGCGTGAGCGGCTCGGCGATGACGGTTGGAAGAAGAGCCGGTTCCCGGAGGCGCGGAAGGCCTTCGAGGATGTCGCCCTGTCGAAGGACTTTCACCCCTTCCTCACCCTGGTCGCGCAGAAGTACATCGACTGAGGAGGGGGCAGGAGGAGGGAGGCGCGCCTCCCTACTTCGCGGGGGTGGCTCCTGTCGGCGCGCTCGCACCGTTGGCGCCGTTGGTGCCCGGGGCCGGCGGCTTGCCGGGCAGGCGCCGCCACTGACGCGGGCCGACGCCGTTGTTGGGGTTGCCCAGCACGAACGCGACCGCCGAGGGCTTGACCATGCAGTTGTCCTTGCGGACCACGCTTCGCTCGCCGCCTTCCTGGTGCTCGATCACCACCGTCCTCTCCAGCACGGCGCGGACGCGGACCTGCTTGCCATCGACGATCGCATTGAAGCCGCCGCTGACTTCGTGGTTGGGGGGCGGGACGATGCTGGACAGCGAGACGAGATCAACGGTCTTGCTCATAAAGCGTGCTTCCCTCGGGCTTGGCGGCTGACGGCGCCGCGGAAATAGGCAGGCGCCGAGCGGTTCGGCAGCAGCGAATGTTACCAGAGGGTCTCGGACCGACTTACGAACGGTAAGCGGGACGGTGCCGGCTTACGCCGCGGAGCTCTGCTGCTCCTGGAGCCGAAGCTGCCGGGCTGCCTCGCGACCGCGCCGCGCCGCTTCCTTGCTGGCTAGGTGGCGCACGCGCAGATGCCGCGGGTTGACGAACAGGCGCCGGCGGTTGATCAGCACCTTCGGCTCACCCGGAGCCGGTTCGATCACGGCCGTGCGCTCGAGGACGGCGGTCACCCAGACGCGCCGGCCGTCGTCGACCTCGGCCTCGAAGTCCGGCAGGATCTCGTCGTCTTCGTCCATGTTGACGCTGTCGAGCCGAACCAGCTCGACCTTCGCCTTCTCCACCGTCTGCTTGCGGTTGCTTGCCATGCTCATATCCCTTACCCGATAACGAGCGAGGGCAAACCCAGTACCCCCTCCACCCGCATCTGCCTAAACCACACGCTATGAATACCCGTTTGGTAACGCGCCGTATTCCCGGCTAGTGGGCGACGACGGACCCTCCGGTCCTGGCGACGGCCTCCGCCGCCACCCAATCGAGGTCTACACCGAACCGGCGGGCGAAGTTCCGGGCGTAGCCGGCGGCCGCTTCCGCCGTCTCGATCCGGCGGCCTGTGACGGCCTCCACCGAGGTCGGCCGCAGCTCGGCGTGGCCGCACGGGACGATGCCGTCGAAGTAGCCCAGGTCTGTGGTCAGGTTCAGGGCGAAGCCGTGGCTGACGACCGAGCGGTTGAGCTTGATGCCGATGGCGGCGAGCTTCTGGCCATCCCGCCAGACCCCGGTCAGGCCGGCCGCGCCGGGCTCGGAGGCGACGCCCAGCTCGGCCAGGTAGTCGATCAGCGAGCGCTCGAGCAGCTCGATGTAGGCCGGGATCGTCAGCCCGAGGTGGGCGAGGTCCACGACCGGGTAGCCGACAAGCTGGCCCGGGCCGTGGTATGTCGCCTCCCCGCCACGGTCTGACCACACGACCTCGACCGCGCGCCGAGCCCGCTCCGCCTCGTCCCACAGCAGGTGACCGGCGACCGCCGCCTTGCCCATCGTGAAGACGTGCGGATGCTCCAGGAGGAGAAGGCAGTCCGCGCCTTCGCCGGCGCGCAGCTCCGCGACCAGGCGGGCCTGGAGGTCCCAGGCGTCGCCGTACGGGACGCTACCCAGCCAGCAGGCTCTTACGCGCGGCCGGGACTTGCTCATCTGCGTGGTATGAGGAGCGCACGAGGGGGCCGGCCTCGACGTGGCCGAAGCCCATCGCCTGCGCCTGCTCCTTGAGGCGGGCGAACTCCTCCGGGCGGTAGTAGCGCACCACCTCCGCGTGCTTCTTCGACGGCCGGAGGTACTGGCCGACGGTGAGCACGTCGATGTCGTGCGCGCGCATATTGCGGAAGACTTCGAGGAGCTCGTCCTCGGTCTCGCCAAGCCCGACCATCAGGCCCGACTTCGTGACCATCCCGGGCGCCAGCGCCTTGACGTGGCGGAGCAGCGCCAGGCTGTTGGCGTAGACGGCCTTGGGCCGGATCCGCGCGTAAAGCCGCGGGACCGTCTCGGTGTTGTGGTTGAAGATGTCGGGGCCGGCCTCGACGACCGTGCGCACGGAGTCGAAGTCGCCCTGGAAGTCGGGCGTCAGGACCTCGATCGTCGTGCCCGGGCTGCGCCGCCGGATCGCCCGGATGGTGCGGGCGAAGGTGCCCGCGCCGCCGTCACGCAGGTCGTCGCGGTCGACAGACGTGATGACCGCGTGTTTCAGGCCGAGCTCGGCGACCGACTCGGCGACGCGCAGCGGCTCGCCGAGGTCAAGCTCCGTGGGCCGGCCCGACGTGACCGCGCAGAACCGGCAGGCGCGGGTGCAGACGTCGCCGAGGATCATGAAGGTCGCCGTCCGCCTGTTCCAGCAGTCGAAGATGTTCGGGCAGCGCGCCTCCTCGCACACGGTGTGCAGGCGGCGGCCGCCGACGATCGTCTTCAGCTCCTTGAAGTTGTCGCCCTCGGTGACCCGGATGCGGATCCACTCGGGGACCGTCGTGCTCACAGCCGAATGCTACCGGCCGTCCACTGCTCGAGCCGCTGCTTCACCGCGGCGAGAAACTGCCCGGCCATCATGCCGTCGATGATCCGGTGGTCGAAGCTGAGGCACATGTTCATCATGTGGCGGATCGCGATCGCGTCGTCGATGACGACCGGGCGCTTGACGATCGACTCGGTGGTGAGGATCGCCGCCTGCGGCTGGTTGATGATCGGCTGGCTGGCGACCGAGCCGGTGGCGCCGGTGTTGTTCAGTGTGAACGAGCCGCCCTGCACGTCCTCAGGCTTCAGCTGCTTGCTGCGGGCGCGCTCGACCAGGTCGTTGATTACCTTGACCAGGTCGGTGAATCCGAGGCGGTCGGCGTCCTTGACGACGGGGACGATGAGGCCGTCGGGGATGGAGACCGCGATGCCGAGGTTGACGTAGCGCTTGAGGATCACGCCCTCGTCGCTCCAGGACGAGTTGAGCCACGGAAACTCCTTCAGCGCCTCGCACACGATCTGGGCGACGAAAGGCAGGTAGGTCAGCGCAGCGCCGTGTCGCGCCTTGAAGCTGTCCTTCTCCGCCTCGCGGTAGCGGACGAGGTTGGTGACGTCGACCTCCTGGAGCGTCCACGCGTGGGGGGAGGTCTGGAGGCTGCGCACCATGTGCTCGGCGATGGAGCGACGCATCACGTTGAGCTTCACCAGCTCCTCGCGCTTGCCGTCGACGCGCACGGGAGGCGCCGCCGGGACCGGCGCGGATGGCACCTGGCGCGCCGGCGCGGGCGCGGCGGTCGCCTTGTCGCCGCCGACAGCGGCGAGGACATCGTCTCGCGTCACGCGTCCGCCCATACCCGAGCCCTGGAGCGTCGTCGGGTCGATGCCGTGCTCGGCCGCGAGCTTGCGCACGGCGGGGGAGAGGCGTGCGTGATCGCCGCCGTCCGTTGCAGGCCGCATCGGCTGCGGCTGGGGCGCGGCGCCGCCCGACGGCGGCGGCGGCACCTCGGTGTGCGCGACCGCCGCTTGCTTGTCTTCCTTAGCCTGCCCGGCGGATGCTGCCGCCGATGGCGCGCCCGTCTCGATCTGCGCGATCACCGCGCCGACGCGCACGGTCTCGCCCTCGCTGACGGCGATCTTGACCAGCTTGCCCTCGAACGGCGAGGGGATCTCGGCGTTGACCTTGTCGGTGACGACCTCGACCAGAGGCTCGTCGCGCTTGACCATATCGCCCTCGCGCTTGAGCCACTTGTCGACGGTGCCCTCGGTCACGGACTCGCCGAGCTGGGGCATCTTGATCTGGGAGACGCCCATATTCGAATTCGAGTGTAACCGAGCGGGTTCGGAGGTCAGGCGGCTTCGTCGAGGGGCCGGGTGACGGACGGCTGGATGCCGCCGCCGAGATAGGAGCGGACGAGCGCTTCGATCACGCGCCGGGCGACCACACCGGCCGCGTCCTGCTCGAAACCTAGGGCGATGAGCTCGGCTCGAAGCGCCTCGCGCCATTCGGGGGGTCGGAGAACAAAGTGTCCGTCGGGGACATCGGGCTGCGACATCGTGTGCACCGAACTAAACGCGCACCGCTGCGCCGACTACGCGCTTCTGTAACCCCCGGTAGGCCATCAAAGCGGGGTGCGCCGTCGCAGCGACGTGGCTGAGGGTGGAGGGCATCGAGATCCAGGCGAGGTAGTCAAGGTCGCGTTGGCTTCGAAACACACCGGAGAACCGTTCCGGCAGGATTGGCGCGTAAACGCCTCGACGCCGCCTGGGAAGCCGCAGTACAAGAGCACCGGAGCTCCGTCGATACTCTTCCGATGGCGAGCGTTCTGCGGTCGATTCACGTCTATCCGGTGAAGTCTCTGCGCGGTTGCGACCTCGGGCAAAGCGCGGTCGAGCCTTGGGGTCTAAAACACGACCGGCGTTGGG
>CAYWTI010000178.1:0-14093 GCA_964461175.1 uncultured Actinomycetes bacterium
GCGAGCTGGCGTTCGGCCGGGATGGGCTCGCCGACCTGCAGCAGCTCGACCAGGTCGAGGATGCGGTCGCGCGTCTCTTCCTGCTTGCTCACAAGTGGTATTGCCCTCTGCGCCGTGGCACGGGCGCAGTAAAGCACAACCTGGGCAACTGGTCAATACCACTTTTCGGCGGCGGCCGGACTAGCCCGTGCGGCGGTGTCCGGCGCGCGAGCGGGCGAACGCTTCGCGCAGGTGGCGGTGCGCCTGCGCCGGCGCCCGCAACATGTCCAGGCCGATGAGCGCGGCGCCGAGCACCGGGGGAGCGTCGAGACGCAGGACGGCGGCCCTGGGCGCCAGCTCCTTGATGCCGTCGGTGATGCGCGCGATCATGCCGTCGCCGGCCGCGCGCAGGATGCCTCCGCCGAGGACCACGTGCACGTCGCGCCCGGCGAGGTGCAGGCGCCGGATGGCTGCCTTGGCGGTGACCACGATCTCCTCGCTCACCTCCTCGAGCATCGCGAGAGCGACGGCGTCTTTATCGGCCGCGGCGCGAAAGACGACGGGCGCGAGCTCGCTCAGCCTCTCATCGCTCAGGCGGCCCACGTACACGGCCTCCATCACCGCCGTCGGCCGGCTCATGCCGAAGTGTGCGGGCACGAGCCGTTCGAGCAGCGTCCGCGGTCCACGCCCATCGCGGGCCCTGATGGCGGCTCCCAGCGCAGTCCGCCCGAGCCACCCACCGCCATGCGCCCGGTCGCCGGAGAGCTCGCCAAATGACGGGAACCGCACCGAGGATCCGTCCGGACCCACGCCCGCGCAGTTCATGCCCGTGCCGCACACGATCGCCACGCCCCACTTGCGGTCCGTACCGGCGCGCAGCACCGCGAAGGTGTCGTTGCGGACGACGGTCCTCCGGACCCACCTGCGCGCCCCCACCTCCGACGCGATCCGCCGGTCGTCGATGGCTATGTCCGCGCCCGCGAGGCAGAAGACGCCAAGCGCGGGCGGCGAGGGCAACGAGGCCTGCGCCGCGCGGATGGCGCCCGCCAGCCCGTCCATCGAGCCGTTCGACCCAAGGCCGAAGTTGAACCTGCCTCGGCGGCGCACCGTGCGGAGCACGTTGCCCTCTACGTCGACGAGGGCGACGTCGACCTTGGAGGCACCTCCATCGACGGCCAGCACGGTCTTAACAGGAAACTTCCCTAACAATTCGTGCCTATTCTCGCGTAGGATGCCGCGCATTGGGCGTCAAGATCGCCGTCATCGGGGGCGGCAGCACCTACACCCCTGAGCTCATCGAAGGGTTTCACGTCCGCCGCGATCGCCTGCCCGTCGATGAGCTCGTGCTCCACGACATCGACGGCGAGCGCCTCGAGATAGTCGGAGGCCTGGCGCGCCGGATCCTCGAGAGGCATGAGTGGCCCGGCCGGCTCGTCGTCACCAAGGACCGCGACAGGGCACTCGACGGCGCGAGCTTCGTCATCGTCCAGCTCCGCGTCGGCGGCCAGGCGGCCAGGCTCGTCGACGAGACGCTGCCGCTCGAGTTCGGGTGCATCGGGCAGGAGACGACGGGCCCCGGAGGCTTCGCCAAAGCGCTGCGCACGGTGCCGGTCGTGCTCGACATCGCCGAGGCGACGGAGAAGAGGGGTGCCCCCGGCGCGTGGCTCGTCGACTTCACGAACCCGGTCGGGATCGTGATGCAGGCGCTCCTCGACCACGGTCATCGCGCCATCGGCCTCTGCAACTCGGCGATGGGGTTCCAGCGCCGGTTCGCGCACATGCTCGACGTGCCACCCGAGCGCGTGCAGCTCGACCACGTGGGTCTCAACCACCTCACCTGGGAGCGCGCCGTTCTCGTCGACGGCGTGGATCGGCTTCCGGAATTGATCGATAGCAGCGCCGACGAGATCGCGAGCGAGATCGGCATGCCGGTGGGGCTGATCCACCTGCTGCGCGCCGTCCCGTCCTACTACCTGCGCTACTACTACTCGACCGACGAGGTGCTGCGCGAGCAGGTGTCGGGCGCGAAGCGCTCGCGCGCCGAGGAGGTGATGGCGATCGAACGGGGACTGCTCGAGATGTACCGCGATCCGAAACTGGCCGAGAAGCCCGCGCTGCTCGAGAAGAGGGGCGGCGCCTACTACAGCGAGGCCGCCGCACAGCTCATCGCTTCGCTGCACGCGGGTACAGGCGATGTGCAGGTGGTCGACGTGCGCAACGACGGCGCCCTGCCCGAGCTCCCTGACGACGCGGTGGTCGAAATCCCCGCGCGCGTCGACCGCGACGGCGCCAGGGCGGACGCGCTTACACCGCTCGCCCCCGAGATGCTCGGGCTCGTCCAGCAGGTCAAGGCGTACGAGCGGCTGACCGTGAAGGCCGCCGTCGACGGGGACCGCGACGCCGCGCTCAAGGCTCTGCTCGCGAACCCGCTCGTGGCGCGTTACAACGTCGCCCGCCCGCTCCTCGACGCCATCCTCGACGCGAACCAGGCTCACCTGCCGCGCTTCTTCGCCCGGCGCTGACGGTGCTTCTTGACGGCCGCCCAGGTCCGGGCTAAGGTCACCGTAAGGAATTCTTCCTAACTATGGATACGAACCCAGCCCTCAGCAGCCGAACCCACCGCGGCGGCTTGCGTGGCGCTCCGATCACCGTCGGCACGCCGAGCCTGCTGCGCGCCATCAACGAGCGCACGGTCCTGGACCTGATCCATCACCAGGGGCCGCTTTCGCGCGCGCAGGTCGCGAGGGTCAGCGGTCTTTCCAAGCCGACGGTGTCGCTGGCGCTCAGTGGCCTCCTCCACGCCAGCCTCGTGCGCGAGGTCGGCCGGTCACGTGGCGACCGCGGCCCGAGCGCGCTGCTGTACGAGCTGAACCCCTCGGCCGGGTGGGTGGTCGGCGTGGACATCGGCCGCAAGTGGGTTCGGGCCGGCATTGCGGACATCGCCGGCAACATCGTCGCCCGCAGCGACGAGCACGCGCGCGTCGCCAGCGCCAAGACCCTCATCGGCCAGGTCGGCGCCATCGCTCGCAAGCTCGCCGCCGACGCCGGGGTCGCGTGGTCGGAGGTGACGCACGCGACGCTTGGCAGCCCCGGAGTCTTCGACCCCGTGCACGGCTACGTCGCGCTCGCCCCCCAGCTGCCTGGCTGGGGCCGCACCGGTCTCGTCCAGGCGGTGCGCGAGGAGCTGGGCACGAACGTCAGCTTCGAGAACGACGTCAACCTCGCCGCTCTCGCGGAGCGGACCGAAGGCCTCGGACGGCACGTCCAGAGCTTCGTCCTTCTTTCTGTGGGAACAGGCATCGGCATGGCGCTCGTGATCGATGGTCAGATCTATCGGGGCGCGCACGGCGCGGCGGGCGAGGTCGGCTACCTGCCCATCGGGTCGGGCGATCCACACGACGGCGCCAACCGCCGTCGCGGCGCGCTCGAGGAGGCCGCCGCGGCGACAGGCATCGTGCACAACGCGCGCCGGCTCGGCATGCGGCCGCCCCTCACGCCCGAGCGCATCTTCGCCGCCGCGCGCCGGGGTAACGCCACCGCTTTGAAGGTCGTGCACGCGGAGGCGCTGCTGCTCAGCCTGGCCATCGCCAACGTCACGCCTGTGATCGATCCCGAGCTTGTCGTCCTCGGCGGCGGCATCGGCCGCAACGGCGACCTGCTGGTCGAGCCCATCGAGCGCGAGCTCCGCCAGCTGCTTCCCTTCCGCCCGCGGGTGGCGGTTTCGGCTCTCGGCGAGGATGCCGTGCTTCGCGGCGCGATCGCCACGGCGCTCGAGGTGGCACGAGATCGGGTCTTCGCGCGCTCACCGATGAGGCCCGCACAGGCGGCGTCGGCGTGAGCGCGAATTACTTGGAGGAGGATCGGGCATGAGGTTATCGCGGTGGTTCGGCATCGGCGCGGCGGTGCTGCTTGCGCTCACCGGTTGCGGTGGTGGCGGCGGCAACGGCGGCACGGCAACACAGAAGAGCGTCGGTGGCGTGCTCACCATCGACAACGAGAGCGGCGCCAACTGGCAGTGCGACTTCAACCCGTACAACGGATCGGTCAACGGGCAGTCTTTCGGCATCCTCTACGAGCCGCTCGTCTATGACAACCTCCTCAACGACCAGAAGACGCCATGGCTCGCGAGCGCCTACCAGTGGAGCTCCGACAGCAAGACGCTCACCTTCACCATCCGCACGGGCGTGAAATGGACCGACGGCCAGGACTTCTCGGCCGACGACGTCGTCTTCACCTTCAACCTGCTCAAGCAGCACCCGGAAGCCGACCTCCAGTCGGATTGGGCGGTGCTCGCCGGTGTGACCAAGGAAGGCAGCGACAAGGTCGTAATGACCTTCCAGCAGGCCGCGGTGCCGAACTTCTACCAGATCGCCGGCCAGACCGCGATCGTGCCACAGCACATCTGGTCCGCGTTCAGCGACCCGGCGACCCAGGTCGTCAAGGACCCCGTCGGTACGGGCCCGTTCACGATGAACAGCTGCACCCCGCAGAACATCGGCTACAAGCGGAACCCGAGCTACTGGCAGAGGGGCCTGCCGTACGTCGACACGGTCAACTACCCCGCGTTCCTGGACAACGACCCCGCCAACGCGTTCCTCGCCGCCGGGCAGGCGCAGTGGGGCGGGCAGTTCATCCCCAACATCGACACCTACTACGTGGCCAAGGACCCGAAGAACAACCACTACTGGTTCCCGCCAATCCAGAACATCAACGTCTGGTTCAACACCACTGTCGCGCCTCTCGACAACAAGGTCGTGCGGCAGGCCATCGCGTACGGCATCGACCGCGCCTCCGTGTCGCAGAAGGGGGAGTTCGGCTATGAGCCACCCGGCAACCAGACCGGCGTCCTCTCGCCCACCTTCGACAGCTGGATCGACAAGGCGCAGGCGAACAAGTACGGCTACAAGCTCGACACCGCCAAGGCGACGAGCCTCCTCCAGGGCGCCGGCTTCACCAAGGGAAGCGACGGCATCTACAAGGACGCCTCTGGCAAGCGGCTTTCGTTCTCGATCATCAACATCGCCGGCTACACCGACTGGGTCGCGTCGGTGCAGGTAATCCAGGACAACCTCAAGCAGATCGGGATCGAGATCAAGCCCTCGAACCTGGACTCACAGGCCTACTTCGACAAGCTGTTCAACGGCAACTTCCAGCTCGCGTACGGCGCGCTGAACACCTCGCCTGGACCAAACCCGTACTACGAGCTTCGCAACACGCTCGACAGCGCGACCACCGCCGACATCGGACAGACCGCCGCAGGCGATTACGGGCGCTACAAGAACTCCGCGGTCGACGCGCTGTTCGACCAGTTCGGCGCCACGACGGACCAGGCCAAGCAGCACGACCTCATCAAGCAGGTCGAGGCGATCATGCTGGAGGACGTTCCGGTGGTCCCCGTCACGGAAGGCGTCGCCTGGTACCAGTACTCGACCAAGGACTTCGGGGGTTGGCCAACGAAGGACAATCCGTATGCGGCGCCGGCGCCGTGGAACCTACCTGACTGGGAGGTCACCCTCCTGCATGTCTACAAGACGAGCTAGTCGCACCCGGCCGGCCGCACGCGCGGCCGGCCGCCACCATCCCGAATGAGCTATCTCGTTCGCCGGCTCGAGTTCTTCGCCATCACCCTCTGGGCGACGCTCACCATCAACTTCATCCTGCCTCGGGTGATGCCCGGCAATCCGGCCGAGGCGATGCTCGTGCGCTACCACGGCCGGGTGAGCCCGCAGACGATCAAGGCGATCGAGGTCGCCTTCGGCCTGCATCCGACCGAGAGCGTCTGGCAGCAGTACTTCGACTACCTGCGCGACACGCTGAGCGGCAACTTCGGCGTCTCGGTCACGTTCTTCCCCACGCCGGTCGGCGACGTGATCAAGCAGGGCCTGCCGTGGACCGTCGGCCTGGTCGGCATGGCGACGGTCATCGCGTTCGTCCTGGGCACGCTGCTCGGCATGCTGAGCGCCTGGCGGCGCGGCGGTGTGTTCGACGCCGTGCTGCCGCCGGTCTTCATCGTCATCTCCGCCTTCCCCTACTTCTGGCTCGGCCTGCTCGTGCTGCTGGTGTTCGCCCTGACGCTCGGATGGTTTCCGCTGGGCTTCGCCTACGACCTCACCGACTCGATCAACCTCTCGTGGTCGTTCGCCGGCCAGGTGGTGTGGCATGGACTCCTTCCCGCGCTGACGATCGTGATCACCTCGATCGGAGGCTGGATCCTGACCATGCGCAACACGATGATCAACACGCTCGCGGAGGACTACGTGAAGATGGCGCGCGCAAAGGGGCTGTCGCCGGCCCGGATCATGCTCAACTACGCGGGCCGGAACGCGATCCTTCCCAACCTGACCGGCTTCGCAATGTCGCTGGGATTCGTGATCAGCGGCGCCATCTTGGTCGAGATCGTCTTCAACTATCCCGGCCTCGGGTTCACCCTCCTGCAGGCGGTGCACAGCGAGGACTTCGCGCTGATGCAGACGCTGTTCCTGATGATCACGCTCGCCGTCCTCCTCGCGGTGCTGGCCGCGGACCTGCTGACGGCGATCCTGGACCCGCGCACGAGGGAGCAGTAGCGTGGCGATCCGCGTCGTCACCGACCAGCCCGTGGCGCAGCCGGCCGCCCACGGCCGGCGCGGGGCCCTGCCGGCCGCCGCCTCGGGCCTGGTCCGGAACCGCAAGGCAGCCGCCGGGCTCGGTCTGTTCGGGTTTTTCGTCGTGGTCGCGATCCTCGCGCCGGTCATCGCTCCGTACGATCCGCACGCGCTGCAGTTCACGCAGATGCTGCAGCCGTCGCGAACGCACCTGCTCGGGACGACGGGCACGGGGCAGGACATCTTCTCGCAGCTGGTCTGGAGCGCGCGCGAGTCGCTGGTGATCGCGCTCGGGGCAGGTCTCGGCGCGACGGTGGTCTCGGTGATCGTCGGCGTGACGGCCGCGTACATGGGCGGGTTGTGGGATCACTTCCTCAACCTCTTCACGGACGTGTTCCTGGTCCTGCCGACGCTGCCGCTGATGATCATCATGGGCACCTACCTCAACAACCGCGGCCTCATCGTGCTGATCGGCGTGATCGTCGTCACGGGCTGGTCCTACGGAGCGCGCCAGCTTCGGTCGCAGGCGCTGTCGCTGCGCAACCGCGAGTTTCTCGAGGCCGCGCGGGTACGGGGCGAGCGAAGGCTGTACATCATCGTCTTCGAGGTCCTGCCGAACATGACCTCGCTGATCGTCGCCATCTTCTTCGGCGCGGCGCTGTACGCGGTGCTCGCGGCGGCCGGCCTCCAGTTCATCGGCCTCGGCGATCCGAACTCTCTGAGCTGGGGCACGATGCTCTACTGGGCCCAGGCCAATGGCGCGCTGCTCGCGGGCTCGCCCTGGTGGGTGCTCGCGCCGGGCCTGTGCATCGCCGCGCTTGGCGCCGCGTTCGCGCTGATCAACTACGCGTTCGACGAGCTCAGCAACCCGGCGCTGCGGCCGGTGCGGGCGAAGAAGCGATGATCGCGACCCGGACGCTTCTCGAGGTCAAAGACCTCTGCGTCGACTACATGACCGAACGCGGCGCCGTCCGCGCTGTCGACCGCGTGTCCCTTTCTCTTGCCACGGGCGAGTTCCTCGGCATCGTCGGCGAGTCGGGCTGCGGCAAGTCGACGCTGCTGTACGCGATCGCAAGGCTCCTCACGCCGCCGGCGGTGATCGCCTCGGGCGAGGTCACGTTCGCGGGCCAGGACATGGTCTCGATGACCGACTCCGACCTGCGCCATGTTCGATGGCGTCATCTCTCGGTCGTGATGCAGAGCGCGATGAACGCGCTGAACCCGGTGCTCACCGTGGGCGAGCAGCTGAAGGACGCGCTCGACGCGCACGTGCACATGTCGCGCCGCCAGGTGGCCGCGCGGTCCGCGGAGCTCCTGAGCCTTGTCGGTATCGACCCCGTCCACCTGGGCAGCTATCCCCACCAGCTGAGCGGCGGCATGCGGCAGAGGGCGATGATCGCGATGGCGCTCGTCTTCACGCCCGAGCTGGTGATCATGGACGAGCCGACGTCCGCGCTCGACGTCGTCGCCCAGCGCTCGCTGATGCTGAAGATCAAGCAGCTCCAGCGCGAGATCGGCTTCGCGACGATCTTCGTCACCCACGATATGTCCCTGGTCAGCCACTTCTCGGACCGCCTCGCCGTGATGTACGCGGGCCAGGTCATGGAGGTCGGCGACACTCGCACCGTCTTCTCCTCGCCGCAGCACCCTTACACGGTCGGGCTCATGCGCTCGTTCCCGTCGATCATCGGTGAGCTGCAGCCGCTTGCAGGAATACCCGGCAGCCCTCCCGACCTTGCCCGGCCGCCGGCGGGCTGTCGCTTCCATCCGCGCTGCCCGCTCGTCTTCGACCGCTGCCACACAGAGGAGCCCGAGCTCTACCTCCGCGATGGGGTGCTGGCGCGGTGCTTCCGCCTCGAATGATCGATCTGCCGACGCGGCCCGAGGCTGCCGAGCTCGTCCGCACCGTGAGCCTGACGAAGCACTTCCGCCTCGGCGGATTCCTCTCCGGGCGCTACCTCCACGCCGTCGACGGCGTCGACCTCACCATCCACGAGGACGAGATCGTCGCCCTGGTCGGCGAGAGCGGCAGCGGCAAGAGCACGATCGCGCGCCTGGTGGCGATGGTGTACCGGCCGACCGCGGGCGAGATCCTGCACCGCGGCCGCTCGCTCAGCACGATCCGCTCCCGCCGCGACCTCCTCGCCTACCGCGGCCGCGTGCCGATGGTCTTCCAGGACCCGTACGGCTCGCTGAGCCCGGTCTACCGCGCCTCCCACGGCATCATGCGCGCGCTCAAGCTCCACCGCCGCGACCTCAGCCGCCGGGGCCGCGAGGAGGAGGCCGAGCGGCTGCTCGAGGCGGTCGGGTTGGTTCCGGCCCGCGACTTCCTGGACAAGTTTCCGTACCAGCTCAGCGGCGGGCAGCGCCAGCGGGTCGGTTTCGCGCAGGCGCTGGCGTGCCGGCCCGAGCTGATCCTCGCCGACGAGCCGGTCTCGATGCTCGACGTCTCGGTGCGGATCGGCGTCCTCAACCTGATGGCTTCGTTGAGGAAGCGAGAGCGGATCTCCTTCCTCTACATCACGCACGACATCGCGAGCGCCCGCTACGTGGCGGACCGGATGGTCGTGCTGTACGCCGGCCAGGTCGCGGAGAGCGGGCCCGTGGAAGACGTGCTCCGGCATCCCAAGCACCCCTACACCCAGCTGCTGCTGTCGGCGGTGCCCGACCCCCGCGCCCCGATCACCGTCCCCGCGCGAGCCGAGGCGCATGAGCCGCCGCGGGTGATCGACCCGGGTGAGGGTTGCCGCTTCCGGGCTCGCTGTCCGGTCGCGATCGCCGAGTGCGCCCGCGTCACGCCCCGCCTCCGCGAGCTGCGGCCGCGCCACGAGGCGGCGTGCCACGTCGCGGCGGCCGACCTCGCCTCCGAGACCGCAGGCACGGACGCCACGGTCAGGTAGTCGCGCCCCGGGCCGGGTTAACAGATTGGGGCCGCCGTGGATGCGGTCAGACAACACCTACCTTTGGAGGTTCGGACATGCATCTGATCGGGTTTCTGATCATGGGGGCCATCGTCGGCTGGCTCGCCGGCAAGATCATGAGCGGGCACGGCTACGGTGTGATCTGGGACATCGTCCTCGGCATCGTGGGCTCGTTCGTCGGCGGCTTCGTCTTCTCGCTGATCTTCGGCACTCAGCCGACGGGCCTGATCATCTCGTTCATCGTTGCCCTGATCGGCGCGATCGTGCTCGTCGCGATCGTGCACATGGTCCGCCGCGAACCGATGCGGACCGCTCCCTGACCCGACCTCGTAACTGCAAGGCCGGCCCGCGGGCCGGCCTTTTTCGTCTCTGGCGAAGATCCCTAGACTGACGCCGCGATGGAGATCGCGCGCTGATGCCGACCGCCACCACGCTCGCACTGTTTGCGCTCGCGACGTTCGCGCTGACCGTGTCGCCCGGTCCCGGCGTGCTGTACGTCGCCGCCCGCACGCTCTCGCAGGGCCGCGCCGCCGGCTTCGCCTCGATGTTCGGCATCGAGTCCGGCGAGGTGGTGTGGCTCGCCGCGACGGCGACCGGCCTTGCCGCCCTGCTGGCGACTTCGGCCGCCGCTCTCGGCGTGCTCCGATGGGCCGGCGCCGCGTACCTCGTGTTCCTCGGCGTCCAGCGATGGCGCCACGCCGAGGCGCCCCCGGCGCCCGCGCGCGCGGCGCTGGGACGGATCTTCGCGCAGGGCGTCGTCACGCAGGTGCTCAACCCGAAGGTCGCGGTGTTCTTCGTTGCGTTCCTGCCCCAGTTCCTCGACCCCTCTCGACCTCTCGCCGCGCAGGTCGCGGCGCTCGGCGTGGTCTACATCGCGATCGCGATCGCCGTCGACATGGCGTATGTGCTCGCGTGGTCGGCGCTTGGCGCACGGTTCCTGGCCAGCCCGCGCGCCCAGCGGCGAGCAGGTCGCTTCGCGGCCACGACCTACTTCGCGCTCGGGGTCGGCGCGGCCGTCTCTACGGTGAAGTAGGCGCCGGCTTCCGGATCGGCGCCCGCGCGGCCGCGACGACGATCGGAATCCCGAGCACCAACCCAAGACACGTGAGACACGCCGCGACGCCGGCGGCGATCGCGACCCAGCGCGCCCATGCGGTGCGCAGGATGACACCGGCCAGGCCGGCGGCCGCGAGCACGAACAGGACGACGAAAACGATCCACAGGACGATGCCGCCGGCGTCGTCGTTGCCGTCGCTCAGGTTCTGCACCTCGCCGATCGTCCCGAACAGCGCCAGCAGCGCGGTGAGCACGGCGTCGATCGCCAGCACGACGATTAGAAACGGGCGCAGGCCGGGCGACGGCTTGAGCTCGAACGGCGGCGGCTGGCCGTAGGGCGCGAACGAGGGCGGCGGAGGCATCGGCGCCTGCGCGGCCGGCACCCAGCGCGCGCCGTCCCACCACCAGAAGCCGTCGGGCGACCAGCGGGGCGCGAGGCGGTCCTGAGGGTCCAACCGGCCAATCGTGGCAGCAATGGATGCGCTCGGGCGCCGTTCCGCCACACTTGTGCATCGCATTGCGAACGCTGCTCACGACGGCCGGGGACACCCCGGCGACGCACATCGAGAACATCACCAAGTGCTTCGACGCCGCGCACGAGGACGGCTTCTGGCTCGACATCGAGGCGCCCGACCAGGAGGACTACGACCTGCTCGAGCGGACGTTCAAGTTCCACCCGCTGACCATCGAGGACATCCGGCACCAGAACCAGCGACCGAAGGTCGATGAGTACCCCGAGTACAACTTCACCGTCATCTTCGTCGCGGTCTGGGACAAGCACGACGTGGCGATGCGCGAACAGCACCTGTTCGTCGGCGAGCACTACCTGATCACCGTCCACCAGGAGCCGTCGCCGCAGCTCAAGGAGCTGCAGGAGCGGATCCGCAAGAGCCCGGAGCTGACCAAGGGCAGGCCGGCGTTCCTGACCTACATGGCGATCGACGCCCTCGTCGACGCGTCCTTCCCGGTCCTCGACAAGCTCGACGACGAGGTCGACGAGCTCGAGGACGAGATCACGGTGAAGGCGACGCAGGAGCAGCTGGGCCGCATCTACCACCTCAAGCACACCGTCACCGAGCTGCGGCGTTTCTTCGGCGCCCAGCGCGACGTGTTCCAGGCGCTCATCACGCACGGCATCCACGTGCGGCAGTCGGACATGACGCTTTACTACCGTGACGTCTACGACCACATCGTCCGCCAGTACGAAACCGTCGACTCGCTGCGCGACCTGCTCACCGGCGCGATGGACGTCTACCTGTCGACGGTGTCGAACCGCCTCAACCAGACGACAAAGGCGTTGACCGTGATCGCTAGCCTGTTCCTGCCCCTGAGCTTTCTCACCGGTTTCTACGGCATGAACTTCTCCTACCTCGTCAACGTCCTCGAGAGCCCGTACATCGCGTTTGCGTTCGGCCTTGGGACAATGGGCATCGCGGTGCTGATCCAGCTCTACTTCTTCAAGCGCAGAGGTTGGATCTGACGTCCTCCGGGCCGTGCTGCTCCGCCAAGGGCTACCGCCGGGTGTTCAGCGAGCGGAGCGCCCAGGCCGAGGCTAAGCGCTACCGCCGCAGCGGCCTCGACGCGACCTCGCTCCGAATCGTCGACTACCTGAAGACGCAGGGCGTCGAGGGCATGAGCGTGCTCGAGGTCGGCGGCGGCATCGGTGCCATCCAGATAGAGCTGCTCAAGGCCGGCGCCGCCCGCGCCGTGAGCGTCGAGCTGACACCGACGTACGAAGAGGTCGCCGCGACGCTGCTCGAGGAAAACGGCCTGACATCGCGTGTCGAGCGCAAGGTCATGGACTTCGCGGCCACCGCGGCGGAGGTGGATGCCGCGGACATAGTCGTCCTCAACCGCGTCATCTGCTGCTACCCCGATATGCCGAAGCTCACCGGCGCGGCGGCCGCGCACGCGCGCCGCTTCCTGGTCCTCAGCTTCCCCAAGCGCAGCTGGTGGACCGCGGCCGGCCTCGGCCTCTTCAACGGAATGCTCGCGCTCACGCGGCGCGAGTTCCACATCTTCCTGCACCCGCCGAGGCAGATCGTCGCCACGTCGGAGAGAGAAGGTATGCGCGAGGTCCACAACAAGGCGGGCTTTCTCTGGGTCGTCGCCGCACTGCGCCGCGACGCCGCTTAGCGCAGCGCCGGGACGACCTTCTCCTTCCACAGGTCGGCGTCGTTGGGCACGGTCGCGGGCGCGATGAACGCCGGCGGCTCGGACTTGAAGCCCGCGCCGGTGTCGAAAACGACGACGGTGTCGCCCCGGCCGACCAGCTTCTCCTCGACCAGCCGCGCCAGGCCGGCGAACGCAGCCGCCGTCTCCAGGCTCGGGTAGCCGAGGTCCATGCGTCCGAGGCGCGAGCGCATCGTCTCGATGTCGTGCTCGGGAACTGCGACGGCGGCGCCCCCCGAGGCGCGGATGCAGTCGAGGATGAGAAAGTCCCCGACTGCGGACGGTACGCGCAGCCCGGCGGCCGCGGTGGTGGCGCCGGCCCACGGCTCGGCGAACCGCTCGCCGCGCTCGAACGCGCGGACGATCGGCGCGCAGCCATCCGCCTGCACCGAGTACATGCGCGGCCGCTCAGGACCGATCCAGCCGAGCGACTCGAGCTCGGCGAACGCCTTCCACATGCCGACGAGACCGGTGCCGCCGCCGGTGGGATAAACGACCGCGTCGGGGAGCCGCCATCCGAGCTGCTCGGCGAGCTCGAAACCCATCGTCTTCTTGCCTTCGACTCGGTACGGCTCCTTCAGCGTGCTCAGGTCGAACGCGCCCAGCTGGTCGCGGATCAACGTCGCGAGCCGGCCGCAGTCGCTGATCAGGCCGTCGAGCAGTACCAGGTCCGCACCGGTGGCGACGACCTCGACCATGTTGATAGTGGGTGCGTCGGCCGGTACCACCACCGTCGCCCGCACACCCGCCGCGGCGGCATACGCGGCGAGCGCTCCCCCGGCATTCCCCGCCGAAGGCGCGACCAGCCGCTTCGCCCCGAGCTCGACGGCGCGGCTCACCGCGACGGCCATGCCGCGCGCCTTGAACGAGCCTGTCGGATTCAGGCTCTCGCGCTTGACGAGAACGTGGTCAAGCCCCAACGACGAGGCCGCGCGCGGCGCCGGCTGCAGGGCGGTGTCGCCCTCTCCGAGGTAGATGATGAAGCGCGAATCGGACACGGGCAGCAGCTCGGCCCACCTCCACAGGCCACCGCGACGCGCGCGGACCTCTTCGCGCGTGAGCGTGCGCGAGGCGGCGGCGAGGTCGTAGCGCGCGAGCAGGGGGCGATGGTCGGCGGGGTCGAGGCCGATGAGCGCGCCGGCGTCGTAGCGCTTCCCGGAGAGCGCGCCCTCGAGGTGGCTCAGCGCCGACCCGGTGGGGGCTATCTCGCGAACTCCTTCGACGCGCTGCCGCGACAGCGAGTGCTGATCGGCTAATCGTAAGCGGCGCCTGTAACCACCCGGGTTAGCCCCTGGAATGGCTACGAGATGCTCGCTGGCGTGAGCGCTCGCGTCGTCATCTGCGCGCTGGCGGCGGTCGCCGTCGCCGCCTGCGGGTCCCA
>CAYWTI010000179.1:0-31514 GCA_964461175.1 uncultured Actinomycetes bacterium
CGAACGCCCGGCGCATCGCCGCGCAGGGTTACCTGTCGCACACCAACGGCCCCCAGGTCGACCTGTCGTGTGGTCTCGGCAACCGCGCCGGCGAGAACATCGGCGATTGGTCGCTGGGCATCAACGACGCGCAGCTCAACACCATGTTCATGGGCAGCCCGGAGCACCGGGCCAACATCCTCGGCCCCTATCACTACGTCGCCACCGCCTGGGTCGTGGCCGGCAACGGCTACGGCTACATCGCGGTCGAGTTCAGCTGAGCTCGGCCTGAACTCGGCCTGAACTCGGCCTGAATTCGGCCTGAACTCGGCCTGAACTGGCCGGAGAAGGCCCTAAACCGGTTTCCCGGGTACCGGTCAGTACGGGGGCGTTGATGCCAAAGTAGCGCTCACCTGCACCGACCGGGGCGACTTCTCGCCGCCCACGTGAGCGCTCGGAGGAGGAGCGCGAAGGGTGTCTGTGACCTGGACCCGTCCGCTCGCCTGGCTCTGGGCGAAGAAGGCGTGGATAGCCGCCGCGATCGGCGTCGTGTTCGTCGCCAGCACGCTGTACGTGCTCTGGGCGATCAGGGACCTGCCCGACCCGAGCCAGAACGTGCTTGCGGCCGGCGACGTGATCGTCCTCGACCGCAACGGCAAGCTGATCGAGGACTGGAGCCCGGCCGGCCACTACCACGTGACCCTTTCGCTCGACCAGATGGGTCCCTACGCGCCCAAGGCCGTGCTTGCCGCTGAGGACCGCAACTTCTACAACCACGGCGCCGTCGACCCGACGTCGATCGCGCGCGCGGCGTGGGTCGACGTCGCCTCGGGAGGCGTGAACCAGGGCGGAAGCACCATCACGCAGCAGCTCGTGAAGATCCAGCTCCTCACGCCCGAGAGATCGCTGACGCGCAAGGTCCAGGAGGTGGTCCTGGCGATCGCGCTCGAGCAGCGCTATTCGAAGGACCAGATCCTCGAGATGTACCTCAACCGCGTGTACTTCGGCCACGGCGCCTACGGTGTCGGCGCGGCGGCGAAGACGTACTTCGACAAGGACGCGAAGTCGCTGACGCCGGCGGAGGCGGCGTTCCTCGCGGGGCTCATCCAGGCGCCTACCGCCTACGACCCCGTGCTCCACTTCGACCTCGCGCACGAGCGGGAGACGTACGTGCTGAAGGGGATGGCCGACACGAAGGCGCTCTCCCAATCGGACGCCGACAAGGCGGCGCAGGAGGACGTCCGCTCAGAGCTGCACATCCAGGCGTCGGCGCGCCAGAGCAAGGCGCCGCACTTCGTCGACTACGTGCTCCAGCAGCTCGAGACCATGTTCGGCTCGGCCGCTGTGCAGCAGGGCGGCATCGTCGTCCGGACGACCCTCGACCTCGGCATCCAGCAGGACGCCCAGAGCGCCGTCGCCAACGGCGTCCAGGACCTCTCGATCATGAACGTGAACAACTCCGCTCTCCTGGCCGCCAACCCGAGAAACGGAGACATCCTCGCGTGGGTGGGGTCGGCGGACTACGGCAACGACTCGATCGGCGGCCAGTTCGACGTCGTGCTTTCGCCGCGCCAGCCCGGCTCGTCGTTCAAGCCGTACGTCTACGAGTCAGCCCTGATCGACCACAAGATCACGTGGTCGACGATCCTCCACGATCGCCCGACCGACTTCAACGGTTACCGGCCGGCCGACTTCGACAACCGCGGCATGGGCGATATCCCCGCACGCACCGCCATCCTCTACTCGCGCAACATCCCGGCCGTCGAGGTCGGTCAGATGGAAGGCATCGACAACGTCATCAACCTCGCGCACGCGATGGGCATCAAGAGCCAGCTCCAGCCGTACCTGTCGACCGCGATCGGCGCCAGCGACGTGACGCTGTACGAGCACGTGCAGGGCTACGCGACCTTCGCGAACCAAGGCACGCGGGCGGGCCTGCACGCGATCAACGAGGTCGACGACGCCGGCGGCGGTGCGATCTTCCGTTACGCGGACCCGAACCACGACCAGGTGATCACGCCGGCCCAGGCCTACGTGATGTCCGACGTGCTGAAGGACTACCAGAACACATGGCATTTCGGCTGGGATCGCCAGATGGCGAGCAAGACCGGCACCAGCGACAACGGTAACGGGGGCATCCCCGACTCGTGGATCATGGCCTACAACCCGGACATCGCCGTCGGGGTGTGGGTCGGCAACACCGGGGCCAACGGCAAGGGCGGCCTCATCCGCGCGTACGGTGAGAACGTCGGCCTGACGATCATGAAGCGGTTCGTCAACGCCCTCCCGTCGAACATGCGCGACTGGTACTCGCGTCCCTCGGGCGTGAAGATCGGCTGCGGCGGCGACTCCCAGGACCCGTTCCTGCCTGGCGCTTGCACGACGTCGGCTTCACCGACGCCGTCAGCGTCACCGAGCGCGTCCCCGAGCAGCAGCCCGTCGGCATCGCCGTCGGCCTCGCCTTCGAGCTCGCCGGCGGCTTCGCCCTCTCCCTCGGCGCAGGCATCGCCGTCTCCACCGCCGCCTTCGCCGTCACCGCAACCCTCCCCGACCTGATGCTGCAGATGAGCACTCCCGAGACCGCGTTCCTGGACAGCGTCGAACGCCGGAAGCCCGGCACATCGCTGCGCGGCTACGTCACCCGGACGCTGCCCGCCAGCTCACCGATCATCGTCGCCAACCGGGCGCCGCACGAGCCGCGCCCGGAGGGCGGGTTCACGCGTGGCGCCGGCGGCGTGATCACGGCGCTCCTGACCTTCGCAGAGGTCGCCGGGGCCGAGTGGGTCGCGTGCGCACGCACGGAGCTCGAGCGTGGCCTGGTCGAGAAGAACGGAACGACGTGGGAGGCTCCGCTGCTCCGAGGTATGACGCGGCTTCACTACGCGAAGCCGTCGGCCGAGCAGTACGAGCAGTACTACTCGGTGATCTCAAACCCGGTGCTCTGGTTCGTCCAGCACTACCTCTGGGACCTGGCGAACCAGCCGGTGATCAACGGCCGCATCCACCGCGCGTGGAAGAACGGCTACGTCGAGGTCAACAGGATGATGGCGCGGCGCATCGTCGAGGTTGCGCACGGCCTGCCCGGCCGGCCGATCGTGCTGGTCCACGACTACCAGCTCTACCTCGTCCCGCGGCTGGTTCGCGAGCAGCTGCCCGGAGCGATCATCCAGCACTTCGTCCACATCCCATGGCCGACGCCGCAGTACTGGAAGGTGCTGCCGCGCGAGATCCGGGACGCCATCCTGCACGGCCTGCTGGGCAGCGACATCGTCGGCTTCCAGACCTCGCTCGACGTCCGCAACTTCCTCATGACCTGCGAGGAGAATGCCGGCCTCGCCGTGGACGAGCGCGAGAAGGCGGTGCTCGTCGACGGCCGCGTCGTCTACGCGCGTGCGTATCCGATCTCGATCGATGTCGCGAGCACGACGCGGCTCGCCTACTCGCACGGCGTGATGGTGGAGGAGCGGAAGCTGCGCGACTGGCGGCCCGAGCACCTCATTGTCCGCATCGACCGCACGGATCCGTCGAAGAACATCGTGCGCGGCTTCCTCGCCTACGAGAAGCTGCTTGCGCATCACCCCGAGCTGAAGGGGCGGGTCCAGTTCTGGGCGTTCCTCCAGCCGTCGCGCCAGGACGTCGCCGTCTACCGCAACTACGTGCGCAAGGTCCGTCAGGTCGTGCAGCGGATCAACAAGCAGTTCGGCGCCGCGGGGTGGCAGCCGGTGCGGCTCGAGCTTGGAGAGAGCGTGCGCAAGGCGACGGCGGCGATGCGGAACTTCGACGTCCTACTCGTCAACTCCGTCTACGACGGTTTGAATCTCGTCGCCAAGGAGGGCGCGCTGGTCAACCGGGCCGACGGCGTGATCGTGCTGTCAGAGAACGTCGGCGCTCACGAGGAGCTTCACCAGCATGTGCTGTCGGTGAACCCGTTCGACATCGAGGCCACCGCCAACGCCATGCACCAGGCGATCGTGATGGGTGTCGACGAGAAGCGCCGGCGCAACGAGGGCGCGCGCGAGGTGGTGCGGACGAACGACATCGCGAGGTGGATCACGCGGCAGGTCCAGGATATCCGCGACCTCGTGGCGGCGCCGGGGATGCGCGCGGGCTAGAGCGGCCGGCTCGCTGCGTTCGGTTTAGAAGAACCCTCGCCGCGCATACGTGACGTCGCGGAAGAAGATGATCGCCATCAGCCGCGCCAGCACCCAGGCGATCAGCGCGTAGACCAGGATGGCGACGATCACCGACATCTCCAGCTGCGACTGCTGGTTTCCGATCGTCGGCAGCAGGTTGTGGAAGGGCGCGAGGAAGAAATCGGTGACGTTGTAGACCCACTGCGTGAACGCCGCGGTGGTGTTCGCGCCGAGGAGCTTGAGCGCCAGGCGGATGAGGAGCAGGCCGTCGATGATGCCGAAGATCAGGTAGATGACGTCCATCGCCCGCCGCGCCGGGCTGACGGTGCTGACGACCTCCGACGATGCCACGGGTCCGACCGGCGTGGCCGGCTCGTCGCTGATCGTGCGGTGACGCTCGACCTCACGGCCGGTCACCGGGTCGCGCTCGATCTCGCTGTCCCTGCGTTCCATGCATGAAAAACGCCCGGGCGGTTTTGGCCACCCGGGCACTGCTTGGGGGAGCCGGGAATGTCTTGCCTAGGACGGGTACCAGAGCGGAAGGCTGGAGATGGCTTCATCCTGGTCGACGTCTGGGTTGGCTCCTGCGCTGAGGACGTACTGCCACGCCAGGATGTTTCCGGCGCAGCCCGTGTCGTACGGCGAGTAGTCGGGGAAGTTGCTGAGGCTGAACTGGCCGAGAAGGGACGGCTGGAACGACCACAGGTCGGAGCCGGTCCCGATCGTCGGCACCGCGGCCACGGCCGTGCACCATGCGCCGGCGAACTCGGAGCCGGTCGTGCCGTTGCCGTAGAACACGGGCACGTAGCCCGCGTCGTGCACGCCTTCGTACCACCCGTCGATGAAGGCCGAGTCGACGTACGCGGCGCCCGGGCAGGCGTCTCCGGGCGGTTCGATGTCGACCGCGAGCACGCGGCCCTGCGGTATGCCGAGGTTGTGGGCGGCCGCGACGGCGGCGACCGCGTAGCCGTGGCCGGTGCCGTAGGACGAGACGGCGGAGCAGTCGTAGTCGTTGTAGATCGGCAGGAAGCCCATGTGCTGGCGGGCGGCGAGGGCGATCTCCGCCGCGCTGATGCCGGGGCAGACGGTGTTGGTCAGGTACCGGCCCCAGAACTGGGGCGTGCCGAGGTGGTAGACGACGGACGAGTACAGCTCCTGACCTGACGGGTCACCGGTGATCGCCTTGCAGGAGTCGACGCCCCACAGGAGCCGCGTCGGCTCGACCACCGCGGAATGGGCCTGGACGTCGACGAGCGGGGCGGCGGAGGTCGATGCCGCCGCTTTGACCACGTTGCCCAGCACACCCGACGAGGTCTGGGGCAAGGCGCCGACGATCGCGGTGTACCGCGGGCTCGCCCCGCCGCTGATCCACGCCTTCACGCTGCAGGTCGTTCCCGTCGCGCAGACATGGTCGACAAGGCGGCCCTGCTGGTCGTAGATGCCGACGACCCACGGAGTGCTCTGCAGGTCCGCATTCACCGTCGCCTTGAGGTAGACCGTTCCGCCCGTGCGGGGGCCGATCGCCGTTGCCGAGAGGCTCACCGAGAGCCAGGTGACGTAGATCGGGTCCGAGACCGCCTCCGGCCGTCCGTTGACGTAGCCGACGAGCTCGTGCGTGCCGCCGGTGGTCTCCTTCAGCTTCGTGGTGCAGGACGTGCCGCGGCTGCAGTACGTGACGCGCGAGCCCGCGGTGAGGTCGTAGATCTCGAGCCAGCGGCCGGACGGCTGAACGTCGACCGAGGACGTCACCGTGATGGTCACGTTCTGGCCCTGTCCGACCAGCGTGCTGCTGGAAGAGATGCCGCTAGCGAGCCAGCCGACCGAGACGTGGTTCGACGGAAGCGCGACCGACCGGTCGGGCACGGTCGTCGTCGGCTGCGTGACGAAGGCGGCGAAGTCGTGGATGCCGGAGGTGGCGGTGTACGAGACCGAGCACTGGCTGCCCTGGCCGCACGCTGCGACCACGCTGCCAACGGTCGTGTCGAAGATCTCGATTGCGAGGTTGCTGCCGGTCACGGTCGCGTTCGCTGTGGCGGTGAGCACCGCCGGCTTGCCGGTCGCGAGCGTGTCGGCGCTCGAGGCCAGTGTCACCCGGTCGACGCTCTGGCCGCCGAGCGAGGCGACCGGCACGCTGGGGGTGACGAGTGGCGCCCCTGGGTCGGCCGCCGACGTGCCGGCCGGTGCGATCGGCGTCAGCGTGGCCTCGCTGCATGCGGCGACCGGGGCCGGAAGCGGCTTTCCGGTGGTGGTCGGGCAGGGCGCCTGGCCTGCCGGCGGCATCGCCGTGCCGGCGACCGAGCTCGAGAGCATCGACGCGTTCGAGCACGCGGCGCCCGGCCCGGAGTCCTGGCAGCCCCTGGCGCCGTCGGGAAGGCTGACGTTGGTGTTCGGGGCCTGGGCGGCGGGCCGGATATCGCAGGCGGCGTCGGGCCCGCACACGGAGTGGGCCGCCGACGAGGGCATGGCCACGATCACGGCGGGCGCGGCCGCGAGCGCGACAGCCCCGAGGTGGTTGGAGACGGCGATGACGACGACGGCGAGGTGCGTCTTCGGACGCGCGCGAACATTGGCAAGAAGCTGTCGAAGTGAGTGCAACTGGTACCCCCGTTTGGCGCGCCCCAGGCGCGCAAAATGACGGGGGCGAAGCTACTGGCCGCCTGCCAGTGCACCCACGGCGGCAGGGTTAATTCGGCTAAACGCTTGTCAATTGGGCCGAAACGCGCCCGAACTGACGCCTTTTACAGATTCGCTAGGTGCTGGCGGGTATCGCTCCGAGCACGTTGCCGTACATCAGGCCGAGCGCGAGGAGGCCGAGCAAGGATAGAAGGACGAGGATGAACGTGCGTGCGCACGTGTCGAGCATCCAGTCCTCGCCCGAGCGTTCGCGACCGTCAGACTCGGCGATGTTCCAGCGCCGGCCGATGAGCCCCGCCCTCAGCGAGAGGGCCACGAGCGCCAGGACGATGATCCAGAGCACAGCCATGTGAGCACCAAGGAAGGAGGCGTGGACGCCGAGCGGGTCAGCGTCCGCGCTACCCAGACAACGCGCCGCGTGGCCAAACTGAACAACCTCGACGATTTACAAATCCATAAGTCTCTTCGCCTGGGGTCGCCAATAGAAGCGCCGGTGACTGCGTTCTCATGGCGTGGAACTACCGCTCATGCTCCAGTTCTCGGTCGCGCTCTTCACGGGCATGGTCGCGGCCACGTTCATCCCATCGGTCCGCCGGGCGATCCCGCGCCCGGTCGAGGTCGGCCTCTGGATCGCTCTTCTCACGGTGTGCTTCCTGGCCGTCTCCAGCATCAGCGACCCGAACGCGCGCAACCTGAGCCAGACCACCCTGTGGGCGGTCGACCAGGTGATCAACACCACCGCCGGTCTCCTGCTCGCGGGCATCACGTCGTGGATCTCGGACAACCGGTTCGAGGTCGCGAGCTGGATGGTGATCCTCGCCGGCGCCGACATCTTCGCCCTGATGCTTCTCCGCTCCATGCGCACCGCGATGCCGTGGCAGCCGCGGGTGCGCCTGCGCGAGTGGATGGAGCTTCCGGTCGCGACGCCTGCACCCGCTAAGCAGCCGGTCGCCGCCGACCCCCTCTCGGACGTGAACCGCCGGCTGGCCGGAGCGACAGCGGTGCTCGGCGCCGCGATGGTGTCGCGGTCGGTCGGCCTGTCGACCTGGATTCGCAACGTGATGCTTCCGCGCGAGCTGCGCCGTCTCACAGGCGCCGCGCGTGCGGGCCGAAGCGGATCGCGCGCGGGCATGGAATCGGTCCGGGACGCAACCGCACATCTCGGGTTTGCCGCCCGCTCGTGGTACGCCGCCGCCGGAGAGCCGGCGGTCAACGGCGCCGCCGCGAAGGCTTCGGGCGTCATGCGCACGGCCCAGCGCGGCCTGCGTCCCGCCGCCATGCGCGCGGCCGAGGTGATCGACATCCAGGCGCTGCTGGGCGCGCAGTCAATCGGATGGTACGGGCCCCTGGGTGTGGTTCCGGCCGAACCGTCGAGGGGGGATGAAGATGACACAGAGACGCAACGCCCGGACACACTGGCCTCGTAGGCCGAACGGCTTCCGCCGGCGCGCCAGCGCCGAGCAGTTCCTGACCCGGGGACTCATCTCGCGGCCCGCCGGCTGGATGCTGCGCCTGATCGCGCTCGTCGTCATCGCGGTGCCGAGCCTGCTGATCACGTCGCCGGGCTACGTGGCGTTCGCCGACAAGCTGCCCGACCCGAACAGCGTGACCTCGGCGGTTCCGGAGGACACGCTCATCTACGCCGCCGACAACAAGACGCTGCTTGCGGACCTGCACCCGCCCGGGTACCAGGCCTACTACGAGCCGCTGTCGGCGATGGGCACGCTGCTGCCGGAGGCGGTGATCTCGATCGAGGACCGCAACTTCTACAACGAGCCCGGCATCGACCCCCAGGGGGTGGTCCGGGCGGCCAGCGTCGACCTGCACTCGCATTCGCCGGTGGAAGGCGCGTCCACGCTCACGCAACAGCTCGTCAAGCTGCGCCTGGTCGGCAACGACGCCACCCTCGACCGCAAGCTGCGGGAGGCGCTGCTGGCCTTCCAGATCGAGCGCAAATACACCAAGGACCAGATCCTCGAGTGGTACCTCAACAGCGTGTTCTTCGCGAACACGGCCTGGGGCAGCGCGGCCGCGTCGCAGATCTACTTCCACAAGCAGACGAAGGACCTCGACCTCGCGCAGGCGTCGATGCTCGCCGGGATCATCCGCGGCCCGACGATCTACAACCCGCTCGTCGACTGGACATCGGCGAAGAACCGGCAGAAGACCGTGCTCGACGCGATGCTCCGCGACGGCAAGATCACGGCCGCGGACGCGGCACAGGCCTTCGCCGAAGACATCTCGCCGCCGGCGCACATGTTCACGCCGTCGAACTCCGTCCTCTACCCGGCGTTCGTCAGCTACGTCACCGGCCTGCTTGTCCAGCAGTTCGGCTCGGACGCGACCTACACGGGCGGCCTGAGGGTCGTCACGACGCTGAACCCGACCCTGCAGAACATCGGCCAGGCCGCGGTCACGAACACCATCAACAAGCTCGCGTGGCGCAACATCCACCAGGGCGCGCTCGTCGCCATCGACCCGACTTCGGGGGCGATCCTCACCATGGTCGGCTCGGCCAACCCGAACGCGTACGGCGGCCAGTACAACCTCGCGGTGTGGCCGCCACGCAATCCCGGCTCGTCGATGAAGATCTACACGTACACGGCAGCCATCGCGAGCCTGAAGTTCACGATGACGACGCCGATCAAGGACAGCGCGCTCGCGATCCGCGACGGCAACGCGATGTGGAAGCCGCAGAACTACGACGGCCACTACCACGGCACGTGCCAGCTGCAGGTTTGCATGGGCAACTCGCTCAACATCCCGGCGGTGAAGGTCGAGCTCGGCATCGGCGTGCCGAGCGTGGTCGAGATGGCCCGCATCATGGGCGCCCCGCCTTACGTTCCGCACGGCGTCGACGCGAACGGCTACCCGATCTACACCAACGATGACCCCATCGACACGTACGGCCCCTCGCTGACGCTTGGCGGCTACGGCGAGACGCCGCTGCAGATGGCGACGGGCGCGTCCGTGCTGGCGACCCAGGGCCTGCTCCGCGAACCGTTCGCGATCAACCTGGTCGTCCAGGGTGACCGGCTGGTCTACGTCCACCAGTACGACCCGGGCAAGCGCGTGCTCGACCCGAGGGTGGCCTTCATCATGGAGCAGATCATGTCCAACGACAACAACAGGGCCATGATCTTCGGCCGCAACTCGCTGCTCACCCTGCCGGGCCGCCACGTGGGCGCGAAGACCGGCACCTCCGACTCCTTCTCGGACGCGTGGACGGTCGGCTACACGCCGCACATCGCAGTCGCGGTCTGGGGCGGCAACGCCGACTGGCGCATGAAGATGACGCAGGGCTCGGACAGCTACTACATCGCCGTCCCCATGTGGCACACGTTCATGCAGCAGGCCCTCGACGCGATGGGCATGAGGGACGAGTGGTTCTCACAGCCGGCCGGCCTGGTGACGATGTCGTGCCACGGCCAGACCGCCTGGTACATGCCGGGCACCCACTGCTAGGCCAGAGAGCGGCCGGCAACCGGTGGCGCCGAGCATGAGGTTCGACAAGGAAGGGCAGCGCATCCCCGACACCGGCCGGGGGTGTGGCTGCCAGCAGTGCGCCGACGCGAACGCCCCGCGCTACGAGAGGCGGTCGGCGGCGATGACCCGGACCGGCGGTAGATGGAGCGCAGTCCGCCGGCTCGTCGTCACCGCGCTGCGGCGCTCAACCCCCGCCGCATAGCCATAGATCCATCCGATCCCGCCACACACATATAGGTAGATAAGGAAAGGGGCCCGGCCTCGCGGCCGAGCCCCTTGTGCATCCCAGCCCTGGGATCTCTCTCTCTACTGTCTAGTCGGCTGTCTAGTCGGCGACCGCGAAGCCGCGCTCCGGCGCGACGGTCGTCTCCTCTTCGAGCATGGCCTGCGGGCCGTATGAGTGCTTGAGCATCACGCGCAGCCGCTCCTTCGCGACCGCGAGCCGTGACGCCACGGTGCGCTCCGGGATGCCGAGCGCCTGCGCGATCGCCCGGTTGGTGTAGCCGTGGTAGTGCCGGAGCACGATGGCCGCCGCCTGCTTCGGCGGCAGCTTGCCCAGCGCCGTGGCCAGGTCGCGGTGCTCCACGACCTCCTGCGGGTCGGGCGCAAGACCCGGCCGGCCAATCCGGCGGATCACCTCGCCGACCTCGCGCAAGCGCATCTTGCGCTGGTACGAGACGGCGGCGTTGATCGCGATTCGGTGGACCCACGCTTCGGCCGGTGCGATCGGCTGCCACGTCGCCCACTTCTTGTATGCGCGCTCGAAAGCGTCCTGCGCGCAGTCCTCGGCCGCGGCCCGGTCGCCCAGCATGGCGGTCAGGGTGCCGAGGATCTTTCCGTACGACGCCTGATAGAGTCGCTCGAAGTCCGCTTCGTTCCCGGCTTCGTAGTTGTTGGTCGCGTCGCGAACCTCCGGGACCGACGCAGAGATCGGCTCTGCCATATTCGTTGGTTCACCCCCCATGAATCTGCGAGCTGGTTAATCCGTTCTCTCGCTGCTCCAACTGTCCCTCACGAGGGGGTTTGCGGTCGCCGTACCGATGCGCGGATTTGGCCTCACTCAATTGGCGTAGCGGGTGCAATTGCGCCCCACGCGTTTCTAAGGAAGATGAACCCCGGCGCAGATTCGCCGAGCACGTACGCGGTCGACGTCCTCGCCACCCTCGCAAGCGGGCTGGGCGTGGACTCGCTCGAGAGCGGACGCAAAGCTCTCGAGGTCGTCCGCGTGCGCTCGCCGGAGATGGTGACGCTCAGCGAGCAGACCGGTGAAGACCTCGTCACGACATCGGCGGGTTTCATCGACATGCTGCTCGCCGCGCTGCGCACCGATCTCGATGTCCCCTGGCCGGAGTTCGAGCAGCGCTCGCGCGACTACGGCCGGCTGCGCGCTGCGCAAGGGCTCCCGCTCGAGTCGCTGATCGACGTGCTCGCGGTGTACCGGCGCGCCACCATCGAGCTTCTCTCCCAGCCCATCCAGGGCAAGCCTCGGTACGACGAGATCATCGCCCTGGCGCAGAGCCGGCTCGAGGACGTGACCGAGCGGCTGACCACCGCGATCGCGCGCGGCTACCTCGACCACATCGACGAGCAGCACCGCGCGCGAGAGAACGAGATGTACGGCCTCGCCGCGATCGTCAGCGCGATGGGCCGGTCGCTCGACCTCCTGGAGACGGCGGAGGTCGCGCTCGTCGAGGCGCTCGCGGTGCTGAGGTTGAGCACCGGCGCGGTGTGGCTGCGCGAGCGGTCGTCGTACCGCGTCGCGCACACCGTCGGCCTGGGCGACGACGAGGTCGACGATTTCGCGCGCCAGGTCGGTCCGCACGTGAAGGCGCTGGCCTCCGCGACCGGCGGCCGCTCGGAGTCGCAGGTGGACCGCATCGCGAGCAAGGACTGGAACGCGATGCGCGCGCAACTGCGGGTGCGTGGACGGACGGTCGGCATGATGACCGTCGGCACGAGGTCCGACCGTGTCTTCAACACCTCCGATCTTCTCTTCATGGCCGCGGTCGCAGACCAGGTGGCGATCGCCATCGACCGCGCGCGCCAGTTTGCGAGCGAGGCGCGGACTGATCACCTCACCGGCCTTGCCAACCGCCGCGAGTTCGAGCGCGTCATGGAGCGAGAGGTCGCGCTCGCCGAGCGGCACGGACGGCGGCTGTCGCTGATGATGATCGACCTCGACAACCTCAAGCGAATCAACGACCGGCTCGGTCACGCCGCCGGTGACGCGGCTCTCCGCCTGGTCGCGCAGCAGCTTCAGCGTGTGGTCCGCGCCTCAGACGTCTGCGCGCGGGTCGGCGGAGACGAGTTCGCGGTGGCGATGCCGGAGACCGACCTCGACCGCGCCCGCGACGTCGCCACACGACTCCGCAGGGCTGTCGACCACGCGGCGCTGAGCATGCGCGCGCCGGAGCACGTCGAGGTCAGCGTTGGCATCGCCGCCTGGAGCCACGGACAGGACTGGGAGACCGTCTACCAGGCCGCCGACACGGACCTTTACGAGGACAAGCGCCGGCGCAAGACCGTGCGCCGCTGGCAGCAGGAGGACAAGCCGGCGCCGCAGATCCGGATCTTCGGCCGCGCCGGAGGCCGGCGCAGGGTCAGCGGAGCCTAGCCGCTACTCGACCAGGGCGAGCTCGCGCGCCTTGACGATCGCCTCGAGCTTCGAGTGCACGCCCAGCTTGCTGCCGAGACTGCGGATGTGCGTGCGCACGGTCGTGTAGCTGATGCCCAGCCGGCTCGCGATCTCTCGGCTCGAGGTACCCTCGGCCATCAGCCGCAGCACCTCTTTCTCGCGCGGCGTCAGCCTCTCGAGCTGCGACTCGACCTCGCGCCGGGTGTTCAGGAGCTGCGCGATCGAGCGCGGCGTGAACAGGCTCCCGCCGCCGGCCACCGTCCTGATCGCGTCCACGACCTCCTGGGCCGCCCGCGACTTGTGGATGAAGCCGCTCGCGCCGGCCTCGAGGGCCGCGATCCGAGCCGCGTCGCTGTCCTCTCGCGTCAGAAAGATCAGCTTGGTGTCGGGGCGCATCTGCCGGATGGCCGTCGCCGCGTCGGCGCCGGTCCCGTCGGTCAGCCGGAAGTCGACGAGCACGAGGTCGGGCTTGAGCTCGACCGCCTTGGCCACGGAGTCGGCGACGGACCCCGCGCTGCCGATGACCTCCATATCGTCCTGGTCGTTGATGAGCGCGGCGAGGCCCTCGGCGACGACCTGGTGGTCCTCGATGATCAAGACGCGCGTCGTCCCGGTCTTCAACATCTAAACCTTAGCCTCCGAGACCGGCAGCCAGAACTCGACTTTCGCGCCCATGCCCGGCTCGCTCGTGACCTTGTTCCAGCCGCCGGCGAGCAGGGCGCGCTCGTGCAGCGCGAGAAGGCCGAGATGGCCGGGGAGCCGTTCGCGCTCGGCGACGACGAAGCCGCGTCCGTTGTCCTCCAGCAGGCCGTGGATGCCGCCGTCCCTGGGCGTCAGCGAGACGCGAACCTGCGTCGCCGCCGCGTGCTTCTCGATGTTGGTCATCGCCTCGGTCACCTGGCGGAAGAGCATGGAGCGGAACTCGAAGCTGAGGTTCTCGGGCAGCTCGAGCAGCAGCTCGACCTCGGCGCCCGTCACCGACTTCAGCATCCGCACCCGCTCGCGGAGTGTCTCCTCGAAGCCGCCCGGCACCTCGAGTGCCGGCGGTCGGACCTCGAAGAGAAGCCGGCGCAGCGCCTCCTCCGTCTGCGCGAGCAGGTCCTGCGCCTCGGCCAGGTGGGGCGCCGCTTCGCCATTCGGATCGTGGAGCCGCTGCAGCTGGAGCTCGGCGGCGGTGAGCTTCTGCAGCGCGTCGTCGTGAAGGTCCCCGGCGAAGCGCTTGCGCGCCGTGTCCACCGCCGTGGAGACGTTGCGCAGCAGCATCTGGCGCGCGGCGTCCACCCTCTGCAGCCTCTCGACAGTCTTCTTGAGGTCCGTCTCGGCGTAGCGCAGCTGCCAGACGAGCCCCGCCGCCAGTCCCGCCTTCTGCAGCACCCACGCGTCCTCTCTTGTGAACCCGTCCGTCCGCTGCGAGTTGTAGGCCGCGACCAGCCCGAGCCTTTCGTCGCCGGCGCGCCACGGGACGGCCATTGCGTCCTTCACGCCCAGGACGTCGAGCACGTACTGGAACTCGCCATCACCGGTCCCGCTCGTCGCGCGAAACATCAGGTCGTGGAAGACGACGCGGCTTGCCAGGTCGTCGCGATCGATGGCGCAAGGCGCTGGGTACAGCCGGGCGAGGAACTGGTCGTCGATCGCGTGCGCGCCTTTGAGAGCCGTCAGCACGTTGTCGTCGTCGAGCTGCCAGAAAAGGACCTTCTCCGCCCCGACGAGCTCGGCGATGCTCCGGGTCAGCCGGCGGTAGAAGTCGGTGAGCCCGTGGCCGCTTCGCGCGTGTCGCGAGACGGCGAGCAGCGCGTCGACCGCCGCCTCGTGGGCGTGCTCGACCCGCTCCGCGCTGCGGGCACGCTCGTGCTCGACCAGGCGCTGCTTCTCGCTCCGGTCGAGGTCGGCCCGGAGGTTGACCAGCGTGTCGACCATCTCCTGGCGCCGGTCGTGGAGCTGGGCGACGGCGATCGCGGCGGCGACGTGGTTGGCGAACAGAGCGAACGAGCGCTCCTGCGCCGCGGTGTAGCCGGAGAGGCTGGAGACGCCGAAGATGCCGAGCACGCGCCCGGCCGCGACCAGGCTCTGGGTGCACGAAGTCCGCACGCCCTTCGCCGGGACCACCGTCGGGGCGGTCGTGAACATGTTGTCGATCTCCTCCCCGACCGGCGGCGAGGCCAGCCCGACCGCTTTGGAGAACACGCGCTTGCTCTCGCCGTTTTCGTCCGACAGCGCGAGGAACGCGACCGTGGAGCTGGAAAGGGTCAGGGCGAGGCGCAGGGCCGCGTCGGCGACGTCGGCCACGGTCGTCAGGCCGGCCAGCTCCGCCGACGCCGCGAGCGATTCCTCGAGGACGTCTACGTACGCATTCTCGACGCCGACCGTTTCCAGTCTCGACTCCCCCCGCGCCAACTCGCGCTGAACATCAGTTTACATTCGCACAGCGTTTGCAGCCGAAACATCTTAGACCGTCCGGCGCGGGAAGACGCGGTCGGCGGTACTCAAAGAAGGCGCGGCGTTCTCTAATCGCCATGGTTGCGAGAGGCGCCCTCCACCGCGTGAACGGCTCGGCGAGCCTTTTCATCGTCCGGCCGCTGGTCGTGATGGCGGCTCGCGTCCTCGGCCCCGGCCCGACGCGCCTCAAGCTGGTCAAGCTGGCCCACAACCTGAGCACGCCCGGCCTGGCGATCGCGCCCGCGGAGCTCGACTTCGTCGACGATGACGAGCCGGCCGAGCCGGCCCGCCGCGCCGCCTAGCTCCCCTCTCACCGGTCCTTTTTCGGCTCCCCAGAAAATATCTGCTCGCCTGCGAGTAGTCCGCTTGTGGGAGGCGTTTCTGCTACATATGAACGACTTCGACAGGTTCTTGGAGCTCAAGCTGCGGGAGATGCTCGACCCGGTGGTCGAGGTCCAGCCGCCGGCCCGGGACGTGAAGGGCGTGCGCCAGCCGGCGATCGCGCTGGTCGCAGACCCGATCCCCGTCCCTGTCGAGCCGGTGGTGGTCCCAATCCCCGTGGCGCCGCTCCACAGCCTCTAAAACAGAACCCCTTCCTTCCTCTCGCGAGGCCGGGTCGCAAGACCCGGCCTCTCATCGCCCACTCGTCGCAACAGCGTCGGGCTAAGGTTTGGGCGTGAGCCCCAAGGCCTCGGCGCTTCGGTTCAAGGTCACCCGCGCGGGTGATCGCGTGCCGGCCGGCGAGCGCGCCCGGATCCTCGCCGACCCCGGTTTCGGCCGCGTCTTCACCCAGCACATGGTCCGAATCAGGTGGCAGGCGGACCGCGGCTGGCATGACGCCGAGCTGGTGCCGTACGCGCCGCTCACGCTCGATCCCGGGACCTCCGTCCTGCACTACAGCCAGGCCGTGTTCGAGGGCCTCAAAGCCTTCCGGCAGGCTGACGGCGGCGTCGCCGCCTTCCGCGCGGACGCGCACGCGACCCGCTTTCGCAACTCCGCCCGCCGGCTCGCCTTGCCTGAGCTTCCGGAGGAGGTCTTCCTCGAGGCGATCGACGTCCTCCTCGACGCCGACCACGAGTGGGTCCCTTCGGCGCCGGAGCACAGCCTGTACCTGCGGCCGTTGATGCTGGCCACCGAGGTCTCGCTCTCGGTGCATCCGGCGAACGACGTCACCTTCCTCCTCATCGCCTCGCCGTCCGGCTCGTACTTTCCTCGCGGCGTCAAGCCGGTGACGGTCTGGCTCTCCGAAGACTTCACCCGAGCGGCGCCCGGCGGCACCGGGGCCGCCAAAACGGGCGGCAACTACGCGGGCGGGCTGCTCGCGCAGGCCGAGGCCGCCGCGCAGGGTTGCGACCAGGTCGTCTGGCTCGACGCGCACGAGCATCGGTGGGTGGAGGAGATGGGCGGCATGAACCTCTGCTTCGTCTTCGGACGGGGCGACCACGCGCGCGTGATGACGCCGGCGCTCACCGGCACGCTACTGCCCGGCGTGACCAGGGACTCGCTGCTCACGCTCGGCCGCGACCTCGGCTACGAGACCGAGGAGGGACGCATCTCGGTCGACGAATGGCGGTCCGGCTGCGAGGACGGTTCGCTGACCGAAGCCTTCGCGTGCGGCACGGCGGCCGTGATCACGCCGGTCGGCGCGGTCAAGTCGGCGCACGGCTCGTGGCAGATCGGCGACGGCGAGCCGGGCGAGGTGACGATGCGCCTCCGCCAGGCGCTCGTCGACGTCCAGCGCGGAGTCGCGCCCGACCCCCACGAGTGGCTGTACCACGCCCGCGTATCGTCAAAGGACTGATGCCGAAGCGGGTCGTCATCGTCGGGGGCGGAGGGACTGGCGACTACGCCGCCTTCACGCTTCGCAAGAAGGGTTTCGATGGCGACATCACGATCCTGAGCGCGGACGCCGACCGGCCGTACGACCGCCCGTACCTGTCGAAGGAGTTCCTCCGCGGCGAGGTCGAGCGGCCCAGGGTGTTCCTGCGCGAGGAGGCGGAGTACGCCAAGGAGCGGATCGACCTGCGCCTCGACACCCGCGTCGCCGGTGGCTCGCTGTCGGAGCGCAGGCTGACGCTCGCCGGCGGCGGCGACGTGCCGTTCGATGTGCTCGTCCTCGGCCTCGGCGGCACGCCCCGGCGGCTGCCCGGCATCCCCGAGGCGGACAACGTCCTCACCCTGCGCTCGCTCCGCGACAGCGCGCGGATCCGGGAGGCGCTCGGGAGCGCGCGCCGGCTGCTCCTGGTGGGCGCCGGCTTCATCGGCGCCGAGGTCGCGGCGTCCGCGCGCCAGCTCGGCAAGGAGGTGCTTATCGTCGAGGCCCTGCCGGTGCCGCTGCAGCGGGCGCTCGGCGCTGAGGTCGGCAAGATCTACGGCGACATTCACCGCGACCACGGCGCCGACCTGCGGACGGGGACGAAGGTCGACGAGTGGCACGCCGCGGGCGGGCGCGTGACGGGCGTGACGCTGTCGGATGGAAAGCGGGAGGACGTCGACCTCGTGCTCGTCGCCGTCGGCATCGAGCCCAACCTCGAGCTGCCGAAAGCGTTGAGTCTGCCGATCGAGGGCGGGGGTGTCCGGGTCGACGAGTCCTTGCGCGCCGGCGATGGCGTCTACGTCGGCGGGGACGTCGCTCTGCACCCTCATCCTGTGCTGGGACGCGCCATCCGCGTCGAGCACTGGGAGGTGGCGAAAAACCACGGGCGCGCCATCGCGGCGTCCATCGTCGACGGCGACAAGCCTTACACCCGGTTGCCCTACTTCTGGTCGGACCAGTACGACGTCAATCTCGAGTACCGCGGCCACGCGTCGGGCGAGGACGAGGCGGTGTGGCGCGGCGACCGCGACGCGCGCAAGTTCACCGTGTTCTATCTGCGCGCCGGCGTCGTCGAGGGTGTGCTGTCGATGAACGACTCGAAGGCCAACGAGGCCGGCGGCGCGCTCATCGAAAGCCGCAAGCGGGTCGACCGCTCGGCGCTTGAGAACTCGGCCCTCGAGGAGCTGGCCGGAGCCAGGTCCTAACCGGGGAAGCTAAGCCGGCTGGTTCTCCTCGGGGAGGAGCCAGGGCAGCGCTTCGGACATGGGCCGCACGAGCGTGTTGAACTCGTGCTTGCGGATCAGGTTCCCGGCCACGAGCCCGAGCGCGGCCATGAACGCAGCCTGCTCGCCCTTGTGCCCGATGTCGCCGTGCTCGGCCTTCCAGCTGACGAGCGCCTGGCCCGACTCGGTGAGGCCGAAGACGTTGCGCCGCACCTCGTCCCACGCCGGTCCGCGATCCGACTGCTCGATCGCGTGCAGCGCCGCCTTCTCGGCCGCGTGCATCTCGCCCTCGTGCATCCCTGCGTGCCGGTCCCAGCCCTGCGCGGCGCGCTCGACGCCGGCCGGCGACAGGACGCGGATGTCGTCGATCAGCCGCGAGAGCGTCCGCTGGTGCTCGGGGAAGCCGTAGCCCTCGGCATCAATGCTCATCGCGCATAGGCTAACCGCTCAGCGCAGCCAGGCCGGGACCCAGCCGAAGCGGCCGAGCGCAAAGGGCCCAGGCCCCGAGACGACGACCTGCGCGTTGACGACGACCGCGAGGTAGTAGAGCCAGCGAAAGCCGCCGTCGCCGACGTCGAACGCGATGGTCAGCGCGAGGTTCGCGGCCAGGAGGAGCCCGAGCACGCCGGCCCACCGCGCCGCGAGCCCGACCACCAGGAGCACGCCGGCCAGCGTTTCGCCGGCCGCCTGCGCGAGGGCGAAGGCGAGCCAGTGCGCGGCGACGACGGACACGAGGAACTCGTGCAGCACGGGGATCGGGTTCGCGCGCGCGGACGACTCGATGAGCGGCTTCATCCAGCCCACGCCCTGCCACTTCTGGCTCGCGAAGTACAGCCAGTACAGGCCGGCCACGACGCGGACGAGGCTCGGCCATGCCTCCTGCACGCTGCGGATCGTAGTTACTTCATGACCCGCAGCACGGGATCGGTCGCAAGCTGGAACGCCCTCGCCGCCGGGCGCATGTGGAGCCGGTTCAGCCGGTGCTGGATCGCGCCCTTGAGGATCGCCGCGCGCAGCTTGTGCTCGGAAAAGTCGGTGTTGAACAGAAGACGGTTGTGGCGCACCTTGTGCCACTCACCGTGCAGCCGGCGCTCGCGCACGCGGTCGTAGAAGCCGGTCCCCGGCAGCGGGTACGCGATCGTGTAGCTGACGTAGTCGAGCGGCAGGCTCGACGAAAAGTTGATGCTGCGGATGAGAGAGTCGGTCGTCTCGCCGATGTAGCCCACCATGAAGAACCCGGCGGCCTTGATCCCCGCGCCGACGCACGCCTCGACAGCCGCGCGCGCCTGCGCGGGGGTGATGCCCTTCTTCATCTCCTTGAGCACGCGCTCGTCCCCCGACTCGATGCCGAAGAAGATGCGCTTGCAGCCGGCGCGCTGCATCTGCTCGAACAGCGGCCGGTCGACGTGCGTGACCCTGCTCAGGCACTCCCACGTGAGCGGCAGGTGCGCCTCCTCGATCGCGCGGGCGAGCTCCATCGTGCGCTTGTAGTTGAGCGTGAACAGGTCGTCCGACATCCACACGTGGTCGTAGCCGAGCTCCGCGATCTCGCGCATCTCGGCCACGACGGTCTCGGTGGGCCGGGCGCTGAACAGGTCGCCGAACACCGACTTGTGGCAGAAGTCGCAGCGGAATGGGCACCCGCGCGTGGACATCAGCGGTGTCGTCGCGTCCTTCCAGTGCCGGCGCCAGTACGCGATGTACTCGGCGTTGGGCACATCGCCGCGGTACGGGAGCGGAAGGTGGGACATGTCCTTCGTCCGCTGCCTCGCGGTGCTGTGCACGATCTCGCCGTCGCGCCTGAACACGACGCCGGGGATCTCCTCCCAGCGGCGATCCGCAAGGTGCTCCATGATCGAGACGATCGTCTCCTCGCCTTCGCCGACGGCGACGAGGTCGAAGTCGTCGACGAACGTCTCCGGCTCGCCCGACGGGTACGGGCCGCCGACCACCGTCAGCGCCTTGCCGCGGACCTGGTGCGCCAGCGACAGCGCCTCGTCCTGCATCGTGATCATGCAGTAGATGCCGATCACGGCCGGACGCAGGCTCTCGATCTCCGCCAGCACCTCGCGGCGCTCGCGAAACGTGTGGTCGATGTGGCGGACGGTGTAGCCGGCGGCGCGCAGCGACGCGCTGAGGTACATCAGCCCAAGCGACGGCATGATCCAGTGGCGCCCCTGCTTCGGCGCTCGCTGCGGATAGACGAGGACGACGTCTGCGCTCTGCATCACTTCGCCTCCTGGAGGGAGATCCGGTAGGTCGCGCCGCCGAACGGCGCGGGGAACATGTAGTCGAGACCCGCCCAGTCGAAATCGGGCGGAGCCAGCTCGCGGCCCGCGTACAGGGTCGCGCCCGCGAGCGCCGGCACGGACCACGCGACGCCGAGTGAGCCCGCATGCAGGCCCGCCTGGTTGCCGTCGATCGGCGTCCAACGGCCGAGCCCGGCGGGCGCGTCCGAGGTGAGCTGGTCGAATGCGGCCGATTGCTCGTTGAGGATGCCGACCTGCGAGTAACCGGGTGCGAGGTTCACGGCGGCCACCGTGATCGCGATCCCTTCGGGCTGCACCGTGTAGGTGACGGCGATGGAGCCGCGCGAAGGGATCGGCACGAAGCGATAGCGGTGGGCCGCGTCGCCTCCGGCCTCGTCGAGCTGGAACGTTCGCACCCAGGACGTGGGCGAAAGAGTGACGGTGGTGGCCGTGCGTGGGTAGATCCATCCGCCGCCGTACTGGACGATGGGGACGCCAAAGCCCATTCCCTCGCCGGTGCCGGCTGGGCCGAGCGTCATCCCCTTGGCGAGCATCGCCGTCTTGCCGGCTGCGGTGGAGCGCATGGAGACAGCGGGGGGAAGAAGGAACGCGTACACCGGCTTGCCCCCGGCGACCGCATACGCGGGCTCGCTGCCGAGGGCGACGAAAGGTGGCGCGGCCTGGCCACGGGCGAGCTCCGGGAACACGGCGGTCGAGTTGTAGTAGCTGATGTCTTCGAGCACGAGCGACGTGACCCCCCGGGCCCGGAGCCAGGCGATGGCGCCGGCGCGCGAGGGCGGGAGGGATCGCGAGCCGAAGATGTCCGCCGGCGGCTTGGCGCTGTAGTAGGCGGCGACCGGTGAGTCGGTGAGCACGGCGCCTGGCGTCGCCCGCGCCGCGATGCCCGCCGCGACCAGCCCGGCGTTGGCGTCGCCGAACCCGGTGAAGACCGGCAGGAACGCGACCGGCAGCATCGCCGCCGCCACGAGCGAGCCGAGCCGCACCGAGAAGGCGTAGCGGTCGAGCGCAGACGCCGCGAGGAGTGCGGCCGCGGGGAGGGCGGGGTAGAGGTAGCGATGGCTGCCGGTGTACGCGCCCGCGGCGACGACCGCGAACACGGCCGCGAGGTAGACGGCGGCGGGAACGTAGAGGTAGCGCCAGAGCGGGACCGGCTGCCGGCGCGCGGCCACGGCCGCCGCGACCACGATGAAGGCGGCTATCGGCAGCGCCGCCAGGCCGTAGGTCCCCGCGAGCTCGAGCACGCGCCCGAGCGCCCCCGGCTGGAGGCTTCCACGCGCGGTCGCCGACACGACCTCGAGCGAGCCGCGCGCGACCGAGTGGCTCGCCGGCGCAAAGCCGAGCTGCAGGAAGACCAACACCCCCGCCGCCGGCAGCGCCCAGGCGAGGGTGCGCGCGCGCGAGCGGGCGCGCACGACCTCGAACAGCGCGTAGGCGGCGGCGGCCGCGACCCAGATCCAGGCCTTGGTCGACGTCGCGCACGCGAGGGCCGCGAGCAGCGCGGCGAGCTTCATCTTCGAACGCACCGCCGCCAGCGCCGCCCCCGACAGCAGCGCGGTGAGCAGGGGCTCGGCGACCGCGGACCCCGACGTGAAGAGGAACACCGGGTTCAGCACGAGCAGCCCGACCGCGAGCCGGCCCTGGCGGGCGTTCGGCGCGAGGAGGTAGACGCACGCGGCGGTGCCGGCGGCGAGCACCGCGCTCAAGACCTTCAGGGCGTTGAGCTGCCACAGGCCCGTCACATGCAGCAGCGAGGCCGCCAGCACCTGGTAGCCGGGCAGCCACGTGTCCTCCATGCCGAACAGCGGGTCGCGCAGGGCGCCGGTCGCGGCGAGGTTGGCGGCGATCAGCCAGTGGCCGTAGCCGTCCTCGAAGGGTTCGCGCAAGCGCGTCGCGGCCAGGAAAAGGACGGCCGCCCCCGCAAGGAGGGCGACGGCCGGGCCCGCAGTGCGCAGCCGGGCGAGCGCGCCGGAGCCAAGGCGGCGAAGCGTCAGCACCTGGAGCAGGTCGGCGACGCTGAGCGCGGCGACGAACGCGAAACCGAGCGCGAACATGCCGGCGTAAACGGCGATCATCAGCTGGCCGCGCTGGACGGCGATCGGCACCATGGCCGCCGACGCGAGCGCGGCGATCGCCTCCACCAGGACGCGCGCGTCGCCGACGCGGACGTAGGCCTGGTCGCGCCACTCCTGCCCACGCTCGACGATGCGGTGCTTGGGCGTGCGCTCAAAGGTGCCGCCGGGGCGGAACGCGCGTGCCAGCGCGAACAGCGTGTTCACCGACATGCCGGCACCGACGAGCTGGCACAGCAGCGCCGGCGTCCCGGTCCACCACCGCCTTCCGCGGCGCGTTTGCGCGGCGATGAAGCCGATCCACGGAGCGATGCCGACCAAGATCGCGACCGTAGCCGTCAGGCCGACGAAGGACGGCAGCTTCACGGCGCCGCCCGCAGCGAGCAGCAGCGGGTAGCACGCGAGCTGGAGGAGCATCAGCGGTCCGACGCCGTAGGCGAGGAGGTGGAACATGGCCTGCACCTTGACCCCAGGCCCGTAGTCGCCCCGCAGCACCGGTGTGATCAGGTGCAGCGCGGTCTGGAAGCTGCCTGTTGCCCAGCGCGACTGCTGGCGGCGGTAGGCGTCGATGGAGACGGGAAGCTCCTCGGGCACGACCATGTCCTCGAGGTAGGCGGGGCGCCATCCGCGCAGCTGCGCGCGGTAGCTGAGGTCGAGGTCCTCAGTCAGCGTGCGCGCGCTCCAGCCGCCGGCGTCCTCGATCGCCGCCCGCCGCCAGACGCCCGCGGTGCCTGTGAAGTTGGTGAAGAAGCCCGACGACGAGCGCACCGGCTGCTCAACGAGAAAGTGGAAATCGATCGCCATCGCCTGCAGCCGCGTGAACAGCGAGTAGGTCTCGTCGAGGTGGCCCCACCGCGCCTGGGCGAACGCGGTGCGCGGCGCGTCGAACGCGGTCATCGTGCGGCGAAGGAAGTCGCGCGGAGGCACGAAGTCGGCATCGAAGATCGCGATGAACGGCGCTTCGGTCCTCGTCAGGCCGTAGGCGAGGGCGCCCGCCTTGAAACCGTCGCGGGCCGCACGGCGCACGTGCGCGATGGCGACCCCTTTCGCGCGCCACCGCGCTGTGCGCGCGGCGACGATCTCGACCGTCTCGTCGTCGGAGTCGTCGAGGACCTGGACCTCGAAGCGGTCGCGCGGCCAGTCGAGCTCGCACACAGAGTCAATCACGCGCTCCGCGACGTAGCGCTCGTTGTAGATCGGCACCTGGACGCAGACCATCGGCTCGGACCCGCTCCACTCCTCGGGCGGCGCCGCGAAACGAAGGCACGGATGGCGGAGCGCGCGGACGGTGAGATAGAGAAGGTTGAGGCCGAACGCAAACAAAAGGACGCTCGTCAGGCCGAGGATGGGGACGGCGATCGCCGCGATCAAGCTTCGTCGAAGAGCGTGTAGGGCCTCATGGTCGCGCGCACGTAGGCGACGCGGGCCAGCGCCTCTGGCCTGCGCCGGCGCGTCCACTGCATGTAGCGCCACGCCCAGCGACCGAGCAAGCGCGCCGGCCCCTCGAGCAGGCGCGGGTAGAGCCAGGCGCCGGCCCGCCTCCGCGTGTCGATCAGCAAGGGCGCAGGCCGGGTCGCCAGCTGCGGGAAGTGCTCGAGCAGCGCGGGGTTGGCGAGGATAACGTCGCGCAGCTCCTCGAGGCCGAACACGGGCTCGCCCACGAGCAGCTCGAACGCCATGTCCTCGTCCTGCCGCGCGAGCGGCCGGCATTGCGAGCGTTCGAGGACGAGGTTAACGGTCATCAGCCGCGGCGCGAGGGGGCGGCGCGTCAGGTCGTCGACAGGCTTGGCGCGGTGACGGATCGCGTGCCCGAGGCCGAGGAGGTTCACGACCACGTAGGCGAGGTGGCGATGGCCGTCGTCGACGATCAGGTTCAGGTCGACGTCGTCCGAGGCGCGAAATCCGCCGCTCGCCAGCGACCCGGCGATGGAGACGCTGCGGATGAACGGCGCGACCGCGACGAGCCTGCCCACGAATGCGAGCGTCATGTCCACGTAGGCCTGCGAGTCGGTGCCGTGTCCGTCTGCACGCGCGCGGATCGCGGCGGCGGCGTCACTCGCCACGCGCTCGACGACCAGTCCCTCGGCCAGCACGAGGTCTGGATTCACGGCGACGGCGCGCCTCACGTCAGGCTCGGCCAGCGGCCCGCCCACGCACATCGCGCCCAGCCGCGAGGGGCTCAGCGCGTAGCCACGGCGACGCAGCAACGCGACCGTGCGGCGGACACGGTCGGAGACGGACGAAACCTCGACGCTAAGTTGACCGACAGCCATCTGTCCCGATACGGCCGCTGGTTACGTGGGATGATCGGGGCAGGCGCCGACAGCATAGAGGAGGAAGCAGATGTCCGCCGACGGCCATTTCGAGGTACCGAAGCCGGTCAATGAGCCCGTGCGCTCGTACGCGCCCGGCGACCCAAATCGCAAGTCGCTGAAGGCGCGCCTGGCCGAGCTCACGGATGCCAAGACGGAGGTGCCCATGCAGATCGGCGGCGAGCGCCGGTGGGGTGCATCGCGGGCCGACGTCCGCTCCCCGCACCGGCACGAGCTGGCGATTGCCGAATACGCGGTCGGCGGCGCCAAGGACATCGACGACGCCATCAACGCCGCGCTAGCGGCGCGCAAGGCGTGGGCGGCGACGCCATACCACGAGCGGGCCGCCGTTCTTCTCCGCGCCGCCGGCCTGCTCGCCGGTCCATGGCGCGACACCGTGAACGCCGCCACGATGCTCGGCCAGTCGAAGACGGCGCACCAGGCCGAGATCGACGCCGCCTGCGAGAGCGTCGACTTCTGGCGCTACAACCCGTACTTCGGCGACCAGCTGCTGCGCAACCAGCCGCTCAACGACGCGACCGCCTGGAACCGAATCGAGTATCGGCCGCTCGAAGGCTTCGTCTTCGCGGTCAGCCCGTTCAACTTCACCGCCATCGCCGCCAACCTGCCGACGGCGCCGATGCTGATGGGCAACACGGTCGTCTTCAAGCCGGCGACGCAGACGCTGCTCTCGACCCACTTCCTGATGGAGATCCTGCTCGAGGCCGGCATGCCGCCAGGCGTGATCAACATGGTCAGCGGCAGCGCCTCCGAGATCGGCGCCAAGGTGCTGTCTCACCCGGACCTCGCAGGCGTGCATTTCACCGGCTCGACCGAGGTGTTCCACGGCATGTGGCGCGAGGTCGGTAAGAACATCGACCGCTACCGCACGTACCCCCGGCTCGTCGGCGAGACGGGCGGCAAGGACTTCGTCGTGGCCCATGACTCCGCCGACGTCGATGCGTTGCGCACCGCGCTCGTGCGCGGCGCCTTCGAGTACCAGGGGCAGAAGTGCTCGGCCGCGTCCCGCGCGTACATCCCGCAGTCGATGTGGAAGGCGATGCGCTCTGAGCTCGTGGACCTCGTCGACGCGATCCCGCAAGGTGACGTAGCCGACTTCCGCAACTTCGTGGGCGCGGTGATCGACCAGCGTGCGTACAACACGCACATGCAGGCGATCGACTTCGCGCGCAAGTCGAGCGAAGCCAAGGTCATCGCCGGCGGCAAAGGTGACGACAAGGTCGGATGGTTCGTGCGGCCGACGGTGATCGAGACGACGGACCCCGACTTCAAGCTCATGAAGGAGGAGCTGTTCGGCCCGATCCTGACCATCTACCCATACGCCGACGGCAAGTTCGAAGAGACGCTCGACCTGTGCGACCGGACGAGCCCGTACGCGCTCACCGGCTCGATCTTCGCCCGCGACCGGCAGGCGATCCACCGGGCGTCGGAGAAGCTCGTCCACGCGGCCGGCAACTTCTACATCAACGACAAGCCGACGGGCGCGGTCGTCGGGCTGCAGCCGTTCGGCGGCGGACGCGCGTCGGGGACCAATGACAAGGCCGGCTCGTTCCTGAACCTCATCCGCTGGACCAGCCCGCGGGTGATCAAGGAGACGTACGTGGCGCCGACGAGCCATACGTATCCGTTCATGGAAGACGACCACGAGCCAGGCGCGATCTAACAAAGTCCGGACCAAGGTGGATGGGGCGGTCCTCACCGTCACCATCGACCGCCCGGAGGTCCGCAACGCCGTCGACCCCGAGACCGCGGCCGCCCTGCGCGATGCGTTCCATCACGTCTTCGAGGCGGATGCGAGTCTCTCGGTCGCCGTCCTGACCGGGGCCGGCGGCACCTTCTGCGCCGGCTTCGACCTCAAGGCGATGGCAGCGGGCGAGGATTACGGGGACCTCGACGGCCCGGGCCCCATGGGGCCCACGCGATTCTGGATGGCGAAGCCTGTGATCGCGGCGATCGAGGGTTACGCCGTCGCTGGCGGCCTCGAGCTCGCCCTGTGGTGTGACCTGAGGGTCGCCGCTCGCGACGCGGTGCTCGGCGTCTTCAACCGCCGTTTTGGCGTGCCCCTCATCGACATGGGGACCGTGCGCCTTCCACGTCTGGTCGGCCAGGGGCGCGCGCTCGACCTGGTCCTGACCGGCCGCCCCGTCGAGGCAGACGAGGCGCTGCGAATCGGATTGATCGACCGTGTCGTCGAGCCGGGCCACGCGCTGGCCGAGGCGCAGGAGCTGGCGCGAAAGATCGCCGCCTTTCCCCAGGCCGCGCTGCGCGCCGATCGTGACGGTGTGATCGCCCACTGGGGCGCGGGCCTCGAGGAAGGTGCCCTCGACGAGCTGCAGCTGGGCATGAGAGCGATGCGATCGGGCGAGCCCATGGACGGCGCGAAGAGGTTTGCCGAGGGCGAGGGCCGCCACGGCGCCTAGGCCGTGGCCTTCTTCTCCACCGCGGTCTTGACCAGCTCGAGGTTCTCCGCCAGCCGCTTGAGCAGCCGGCGCAGGTCCGCGCGCTCGTTTGGAAGCATCCGGCCGATCGCACCGGCGATCCGCACCGCGCCCATGCCCCACAGGCGCTCGAACAGCCGGTTCGCCTTCGGCGTCAGCTCGAGCCACGTCAGGCGGCGATCCTCGAGGTCGGGAACCCGGCGCACGTAGCCCTGCTCCTCCAGCCGGTCGACCAGCGGCACGAGGGTTCCCGGCGTCACTCCCAGCCGGCGTGCGAGCTCGCGGCCCGACTGCCGGCCCCAGCGGCGGATCGTCACCAGGGCCCGGAACTGCGGCATCGTGAGCTCGACGTCCATGAAGAATCGGGCGGTGTCATCGGTGAACGCGGCGTGCTGGCGGCCGAGCAAGCGCATGATCGAGTGGATCTCGTCGATGTCGTCTTCAGCCACAGTGCGGTTCGAGTCTACCAAATGGCTTGACTGAGGTCAATCATTTGATATGATCAAACGGTCGTGCTGATCCAGCTGCTCAGGTCGTACCTCCGGCCGTACACGCGCGAGATCGCGATCGTGTTCGTGCTCGTCGTCGTGCAATCAGTTGCGAACCTGTACCTCCCGAACCTCAACGCCGACATCATCAACAACGGCGTCGCCAAGGGCGATATCCCCTACATCTGGCGGACGGGCGGCGTCATGCTCGGCATCACGCTCGGCCTCGGCGTGCTCGCGGTCGCGGGCGTCTACTTCGCCTCGTTCGCATCCCAGGCCGTCGGCCGCGACCTGCGCGGCGCCGTGTTCGACCGCGTGCAGAGCTTCTCCGCGCGGGAGCTGAACCGGTTCGGCACGCCGTCGCTGATCACGCGCAACACCAACGATGTGCAGCAGATCCAGCTGTTCCTCCAGATCGCTCTGACCATGATGGTCGCGGCGCCGATCATGGCGGTCGGCGGCGTGATCATGGCGTTGCGCGAGGACGTGCAGCTCTCAGCCCTGCTGGTCGTTGTGATCCCGCTCCTGGCGCTGATCGTCGCCTTCATGTTCTTCAACGCCATCCCGCTCTTCCGCTCGATGCAGGTGAAGATCGACAAGATCAACCAGGTGCTGCGCGAGCAGATCATGGGCGTGCGCGTCATCCGGGCGTTCATCCGCGAAGAGCACGAGGCGCGGCGCTTCGACGACGCGAACGAAGACCTGATGTCGACGGCCCTACGGGTGAACCGGATCTTCGTCCTTGCCTTCCCCGCCGTCCTCGCCGTGATGAACCTCACCACCGTCGCGGTGCTGTGGTTCGGCGGTCACCTCGTCGACAGCGGCTCGATGCCCATCGGCAACATGACCGCCTTCCTGATGTACATCATGCAGATCCTCATGTCCCTGATGATGGCCATCGCGATGGTCATCCTCGTGCCGCGCGCGGAGGCCAGCGCCGCCCGGTTGCAGGAGGTCGTCACCGCGACGCCGTCGATCGCCGACCCGGCCGCGCCGCGCACTCCGCGCCGGCTGACCGGCACGGTCGAGTTCGACCACGTGACGTTCCGCTATCCCGGCGGCGAGAAGCCGGTGCTCGAAGACATCAGCTTCCGCTTAGAGCCCGGGCAGACGACGGCGATCATCGGCGGCACCGGCTCGGGCAAGACCACGGTGCTCAACCTGATCCCGCGGTTCTTCGACGTCAGCGAAGGCACGGTGCTCATCGACGGCACCGACGTGCGCGAGCAAACGCTGGAGCAGGTCTGGAGCCGCGTCGGGCTCGTGCCGCAGCGCGCGTACCTGTTCAGCGGCACGGTCGCGTCCAACCTCCGTTTTGGCAACGAGGACGCGAGCGACGAGGACCTCTGGCACGCGCTCGAGGTAGCCCAGGCGTGCGACTTCGTCGAGGAGATGCCCGGCAAGCTCGAAGCCCCCATCGACCAGGGCGGCACCAACGTCTCCGGCGGCCAGCGCCAGCGCCTGGCCATCGCCCGCGCCCTGGTCAAGCGCCCGGCCGTCTACCTCTTCGACGACTGCTTCTCGGCGCTCGACGCCGGCACGGACGCCCGCCTGCGCGCGGCCCTGCGCGCCGACACGAAGAACGCAACCGTGCTCATCGTCGCCCAGCGGGTCAGCACGATCATGCACGCCGACCGGATCATCGTCCTGGACGAGGGCCGCGTCGTCGGCGCCGGCACGCACGCCGAGCTCGTCGTGTCGTGTGAGCCCTACCGCGAGATCGTCGACTCTCAGCTGGGCGCGGCGGCGGTCGCATGATCAACAGGCCAGGCGGCGGGGCGGCGGCAGGCGGACTCGGACAGCGGCGCCAGCCGGGCGGATGGATGGGCATGGGCGGCCCCCCGCCCGCGAAGCTCTCGCACCCCGGCAAGACGCTCGGACAGCTGCTCGGCCGGCTCCGCCCGGAGCTGCCGCGCATCGCCGTCGTGGTCAGCCTGGGCGTCGGCAGCGTCGTGGCGTCGGTCATTGGGCCGAAGATCATCGGCAGCGCGACGGACATCATCTTCAACGGCATCGTCGGCAAGCTGCTGCCGGCCGGGATGACGAAGGCGCAGGCGGTGGCGCTGCTGAAGCTCCACGGCCAGGGCCAGATCGCGCAGATGGTGTCGGGCATGAACCTGACCCCCGGCAAGGGCATCGACTTCAACGCCCTGGGCATGGTGCTGCTGCTGGCGGTCGGCCTCTACCTGCTTGCGTCCGTGCTCATGTGGGCGCAGGGCTACATCATGGCCGGCGTCGCGCAGCGCACCGTCTACGGGCTCCGCAAGGAGGTCGAGGCGAAGCTCTCGCGCCTGCCGCTCAAGTACTTCGACAGCCACTCCCACGGCGACATCCTCAGCCGCGTCACGAACGACATCGACAACATCTCGACGACACTGCAGCAGGGGTTGAGCCAGATCGTCACGTCGGTGCTCACGGTGATCGGTGTGCTCGCGATGATGGTCTGGATCAGCTGGCTGCTCGCCCTGATCGCGCTGGTGACCGTCCCGCTGTCGGTCGTGGTGACGCTCGTCATCGCGCGCCGCTCGCAGCGCGAGTTCGCGGGCCAGTGGAAGTGGACCGGGACGCTGAACGGCCATGTCGAGGAGATGCACACCGGGCACGCGCTGGTCCAGGTGTTCGGCCGCCGCGGCAAGGCGCAGGAGGTGTTCGACGGCCACAACCGCAGGCTCTTCGAGGCAAGCTTCCGGGCTCAGTTCCTCTCCGGCATCATCCAGCCGGCGATCCAGTTCCTCTCGAACCTGAACTACGTCGCCATCGCGGTCATCGGCGCGTACCGGGTGACGTCCGGAACGATGACCCTCGGCGACGTCCAGGCCTTCATCCAGTACTCGCGCCAGTTCACCATGCCGATCATGCAGATCGCCGGGCAGATGAACCTGCTCCAGTCAGGGCTCGCCTCCGCGGAGCGGGTCTTCGAACTGCTCGACGCGGAGGAAGAGGTCGACGAGAGCGCGGCGACGGCGGTCCTCGGCGATGTGACCGGTCGCGTCGCGCTCGAAGATGTGAACTTCCGCTACGAGCCGCAGACGCCGCTGATCACCGACTTCGACCTGCGCGTCGAGCCCGGCCAGACGATCGCCATCGTCGGCCCGACCGGCGCAGGGAAGACGACGATCGTGAACCTCCTGATGCGCTTCTACGACATCGACTCGGGACACATACGGCTCGACGGCGTGAGCACGCGCGATGTGCCCCGCGGCGAGGTGCGCCGGGCGTTCGGCATGGTCCTCCAGGACACGTGGCTCTTCGCGGGCACGATCCGCGCGAACATCGCCTACGGAAAGGAGGGCGCGACGGACGAAGAGATCGTCGCCGCGGCCCAGGCGGCGCACGTCGACTCATTCGTGCGCACGCTGCCGCTCGGCTACGACACAGTGCTCGACGAGGACGCGTCCGAGCTCTCCTCGGGACAGCGTCAGCTGCTCACCATCGCGCGCGCGTTCCTCGCCGACCCGAGCATCCTCATCCTCGACGAGGCCACGAGCAACGTCGACACGCGGACCGAGGTGCTGATCCAGAAGGCGATGTCACGCCTGCGCCACGGCCGGACGAGCTTCGTCATCGCCCA
>CAYWTI010000180.1:0-3655 GCA_964461175.1 uncultured Actinomycetes bacterium
GAGGGCGAAGGCCGCAGGGAGGTTGCCTCATGAGCGAGATGCGAGACGAACGCGACACGCCTGAGACCCGCGACATGGGCGAGGTGCGCGACATCAACGAGGCGCGGGACAGGAACGACACGCGCGACATGCGCGACGAGACAGCGACCGATGACATGCGGGAGCAAGACCGCGAGCGCATGACCGAGGAGCGCTCGATGCCGGGCAGCGAGCGCGAGCCTGTCACCGCGACGGGCACGTCGACGTCGTACGACGGCAGCACGAACTCGGAGATGTGGCCGGACATGACCGACCTCCGCCAGAAGTTCGACGCCATCCAGTCGGAGTTCATCGAAGACCCGAAGGGTGCGGTGAAGAAGGCCGAGGACCTCGTGCGCGAGGTCGTCGACCGGATCACCAGCTCCATGAACAACCGCATGGAGACCATGCACCGCGACGTGGTCAAGACCAACGACACCGAGCAGCTCCGCCAGACGATGCGCGGCTACCGCGAGCTCGTGGTCTGGATGGACAACAGCCGCCGGGCGGCCTGAACAACACGGGCCGGCCGGCCCATCAACTCATGCCTGTCTCGACCCACAGTGGTCGATGACAGGCATGATCGCGTCCTGGCACGACTTCTACGTCATGGCGGGCGGCGCGCTCGCGGCCCTGACCGGGCTTCTCTTCGTCGCCATGTCGATCCACCTGAAAGAGATCCTGGCCAAGCCGAAGCTGACGCGCAACGTGGCCATCAGCCTCTACGGGATGCTGTCCCAGCTCCTCTTCTGCGCCTTCATGCTCGTACCCGGCCTCACCGTCCAGACCGCCGGCGCGGCCATGCTTGCCGTCGGCCTCACGTTCGCTGCCGGGTATCTGGTCTTCGGCGCGCCGCGGGGGCCCGCCGACTCGATCGCGAACACGAGCATGGGCTTGCTGGGCGCCGTCATCGGTGTGATGCTGCTGGGCGGCTGGTCGGAGGCGCTGTACGCATACGCCGCGATCCTCGGCGTGACCGTCTTCGCGCTCGTCCGCCTGTGCTGGAAGCTGCTGACGATGGCCATCACAGGCCTGGAGGAGCAGCGCCAGGCGGTGCTCAGCGCGGCGACGCGGGTCGACCCCACGTAGTCGCTAGCATCGGCGCCTGACCAATCTCGCCTCCCCCGCCGCCGCGCTCGCTTCGGCGGCGACGCTGGGGATCGCCGACTTCTCGGGCGGCGTCGCCGCCAGGCGCAGCCCTCCGCCCAGCGTCGCCATCGGCGTCGAGGCGGTGGGGCTGGCGGCCATCCCGCTCGCCCTGCTCCTCCTGCCCACGCGCTGGGACGTCGAGGCGATGGGTCTCACCTTCGCGGGAGGGGTGATCGGCGGGTTCGGCCTCATCCTCTTCTACCGGGCGATGGTCCTCGACCTGGTCGGCGTCGTGGCACCGATCACGGCCGTGATCGCGGCGGCGCTGCCGACGGCGGTCGGCGTCCTGTTCGGAGGTGAGCGCCTGCGCCTTGGGCAGGCGGCGGGCATCTGCGCCGGCCTGGTGGCGATCGTGCTCATCACCGGCGGCGGACGCACGACGCGCGCCGGCGCCCGGCGCGCTTTGCCGCTGGCGCTGATCGCGGGCGCGACCTTCGGCATCTTCTTCATCCTCTACCACCAGGGCAGCAGCGCCGGCGCTACTGCGTTCGTGAGCGGGAGGGTCGGGTCGGCGGCGGTGTCACTGACCTACGCGCTGGTGACACGCGTGCGCGTGCTGCCGCTCGCGAGTGGTGCGCGCATCATCGGTCTCGCCGGCCTGCTGGACGGGTCCGGCGTGATCCTCTACATGTACGCGACCGTGCACGGGCTGCTGTCGATCAGCGCCCTCCTCACGTCCTTTTATCCGGCGTTCACGATCCTGTGCGCGCGCCTCGTCCTGCACGAGCGCCTGTCGGCGCTGCAGCTCTTGGGCGCGGTGCTCGCCGTCGCCGCAGTCGCGGCGATCGCCGTGGCGTGACGTATGAGCGGGAACCCGGAGGTGTTCCCGCGCTAACGCGCGGGAGCCCTAGTAGGTATGCGTGCGGCTGCGCCGCAGGCGCTGCTCACCTTCCGGTATAAGGTCGGGCTTTTCTTGAATGCTGTTCCACATGCGACGACTGGCAGACCCCGGAGGCATAGTCGCGGCCGGGATGAACCCGGCCGCCATGGCGACGCGCCTCTAGCAGGTCAGCCGGCGAGCACCTCGCGGATCCGGGCCGCGAACTCGACAGGCTTCTCGTCGAAGCCGCCGTGGCCGCCGGGAAAGACGGCCGCCTCGACGCCGAGCTGTGCCGCGAGCCCGAGGCCACCGTTGTGCGCGAGCTGCCCCTGCGAGTCCTCGCCGACGGCGGGCACGATCCGGCATGCGCACGACTTGAGCGCGGCGATGTCCGGCCGGTAGCGCGCCAGGTTGCGGATGTAACGCCCGAAGAAGAACTCCATGTTCCGCATCATCCGGCCATGCGCCTCGCGCTCTTCGGCGGTCGGCTCGCCCTGGGACTGCAGCGGCGGACCGCCCTCGATGCCGACGAGCTTCATGAACTTCTGCATCGCCGGGAACAGGCCCGCGGTGTTGCAGGTCTCGGTCACGTCCTCCATCGCGGCGAGCGTGGCCGCCGGGTCGGACATGAAGACCGGCGTCGGCGGCTCGTGGACGATGACGGTCTCGATCTCGTCGCCATGCCGCGCCGCGAGCTCGAGCGAGATCGTCGCCCCGCCGCTGCTCGCGTAGATGCATGGCTTCGCGTCACCGGCGACCACCCGCAGCAGCCGGTGGGCGTCGTCCGCGAACACCTCGACCATGCGCGCGTCGTCGAGCGGCGCGGTCATCGTGCTGTGGGACAGGCCCCGCGGGTCGTACGTGACGACCGTGTACGAACGCGCCAGGTCGTTCTCGATCTTGCGAAACGTCGTCGCGTCGGCGGGACCGCCGGGCATGAGAAGGAGCACCGGTCCGGAGCCGCGGACCTCGTAGTAGATGTCCGCGCCCGGCACCGCCAGCGTGGCCGTCTTGAACGTCGTCGTGGCTTGCATAATCCTGACCTCCTGCCAGTTAAGACGCCGGACGCGCCGAGAATTGATCGGTGCGGATCACGGTCCGGGTGCACCCGCGCGCGTCCCGCGCACGCGCGGAATGGAAGGACGGTGCGCTCGAGCTGTGGATCACCGCTCCGCCGGTGGAGGGACGCGCCAACAAGGCCGTGCTCGACGCCGTCGCCCGCGAGCTGCGGGTGCCGCCGTCGGCCGTGACGCTACGGTCGGGCGCGCGCAGCCGCATCAAGGTCGTCGAGATCGCCGGCAAGAACGCGTGAGGGTCCGCGACGATCCGCGCCACCCCGACCCCGGATTCGCGGCGCTCTACGCCGCGCTCCCGGACGCGGACGACCTGTGGCCCTGGCTCGACTGGCACGCCGCGGCCGGAACGCCGGTCCTCTACCTCGGCATCGGCGCGGGCCGCCTCGCCGTACCGCTTCGTCGGGCGGGGATCGAGATCGTGGGCGTCGACGCCCATCCCGGCATGCTGGCAGCGCTGCGCCGGCGCGCGCCCGAGATCGAGACGCATCAAGCCCTGATCGAGGACCTGCGGCTCCAGCGTCGGTTCGGCCTCGTCATCGGGCCGTCGAGCATCCTCGCTTCTGACGTGAACCTCGAAGGCGCCGTCCGCCAC
>CAYWTI010000181.1:0-3528 GCA_964461175.1 uncultured Actinomycetes bacterium
GAACTCTGGTCGGGCGGGCGAGATTTGAACTCGCGATCTCCCGGTCCCAAACCGGGCGCTTTTCCGAGCTAAGCTACCGCCCGATCTCTCGGAGCGCGCCCGACTCTAGCAGCGCCCGCACCGCGCGCGCCCTGTGGCTGTAGCGACTCTTCTCCTCGGGCGGCATCTCCCCAAACGTCTTCCCGGTCCCCGGCACCAGGAAGATCGGGTCGTAGCCGAACCCCGCGGTGCCTCGCCACTCCGGCACGATCTCGCCCCGGCACTCCCCCTCGAAGAAGCGCGTCTCCTGCCCCGGCTCGGCGAGCGCGATCACGCAGACGAATCGGGCCTGCCACGGCCGTGGCACGCCTTCGAGTCGCTTGAGGAGCTCGGCGGTGCGCTCCTTCTGCGTCGGTCCCAGCCGCGCCGAGCGTATGCCCGGAAAGCCGCCCAGCGCCTCGACCTCGACGCCGGAGTCGTCGCCAAGGGCAGCGACCCCACTCTGCGCCACCGCCGCCTCGGCTTTCAGCCGGGCGTTCTCCTCGTAGGTCTCCCCCACCTCGTCGACGTCATGCCCGGAGGGAACGAGCTCGACCCCCGCGCCCTCGAGCAGCTCGGCGTACTCGCGCAGCTTGCCCTCGTTGGTCGAGGCGATGACGAGCTTGGGCCGGACCGTCACCTACAGCGTGGCGAGCGCGCGCTTCTGGGCGACGATGAGCTCTTTGATGCCCTTGAACCCAAGGGCGAGCATCGAGTCCAGCTCGGCCCGCGTGTAAGGCGCGCCCTCGGCCGTCGCCTGCAGCTCGACCAGGCGCCCGTCCTCGGTCATGACGCAATTGAGGTCGGTCGAGGCGTGAAAGTCCTCGGAGTAGTCGAGGTCGAGGACTGGTGTCCCGTCGACCACACCGCAGCTGACCGCCGCAAGGTGCTGGCGCACCGGGACCTCGGCGACCATGCGCGCGTCCTTCATGCGCTTCACGGCCATGTAGAGGGCGGTGAAGGCGCCGGTGATCGAGGCGGTCCGCGTGCCTCCGTCCGCCTGCAGCACATCGCAGTCGAGGGTGATCGTGCGCTCGCCGATCTTCGACATGTCGACGGCGGCGCGAAGCGAGCGGCCGATCAGGCGCTGGATCTCGTGCGTGCGGCCGCCGATCCTGCCTTGGATCGCCTCCCGCCCGCCGCGGTCGTGCGTCGCCCGCGGCAGCATCGAGTACTCGGCGGTGATCCACCCCTGCCCGCTGCCACGCCGGTGCATGGGCACGCGGTCCTCGACGCTCGCCGTGATCCACACGCGCGTGCGGCCCATCTCGATCAGGCACGACCCCTCGGCGTGGACGTTGACGCCCAGCTCGATCTTCACGGGCCTCAGCTGGTCGGGCGCGCGGCCGTCATGCCGCGCCGCAGTGCCGGTCACCGTCCGAGCAGTTTCAGTAATAGCGCCGTCCCCTCGAAGAAAAGATATAGCGGCACGAACATGATCAGCGGCGTGAACGGATCGGCCCCCGGCGTCAGGAAGTTCGCGATGAGCCCGAGCCCGAGGAAGAAGTATGCGCGGCGCTTGTACAGCCAGCGAGTGTTGACGATGCGCAGCATCCCGAGCACGAACAGCACCACTGGCAGCTCGAACACGATCCCGAACCCGATGACCATCAGCAGGACGAAGCTCAGGAACTGGCTCAGGTCCGGCAGGTAGGTCACGTCCGGCGGCGCGAAGCGGTTCAAGACGTTGAGATACAGCGGCAGCGCGAACACGGCGACGCCGACGCCCATCAGGAAGAAGACGATCGTGGCGCTGACCAGCGGCAGCACGAACCGCCTCTCTCGCGGGTGCAGGCCCGGACTGACGAACCACCAGACCTGCTGGATAACCACCGGCCCGGCGAGGATGACGCCGATGTACATCGCGACCTTCAGCTCGTTGAGGATGCCGCCCGCGGGCTGGAGGTAGATCGCGTTGTGCAGGCCCGCGCGCGTGATCAGGAACGTGATGACGCGCGAGGAGACGAAGAACGCGAGCACGGTCGCGATCGCCCACGCGATCAACGAGATGATCAGCGCGCGCCGCAGCGCCTCGAGGTGCTCGATCACGGACATGCGGTCGTCCTCCGAGGGGACGGCGGCGCGAGGCGTGCGCTGGAGAACCCTACCGAGTAGGGCCACTAGCTCTTGTTCGAGTTGGCCTCGGACGTCGACGAGCCCGCGGCGGAGCTCTGGGGCTCGGGCTTGGCGGCGCTGGTCACCTCGTTCGTGATCTCGTTGGTCGCCTTGCGAAACTCACGCATCGCCTTGCCGACCGCGCCTCCGAGCTCCGGCAGCCGGCCGGGCCCGAAGATGATCAGCACCACGACCAGGAGGAGCAGGAACCAGCCCGGGTGGATTCCGAACACTTCGAGCCGATTATAGGCCGGGGCTCTAGGGAGCCCGCTCAGTACACCTTGATCGTGATCGACGTAATCGTGTCCGTCGAGGTCAGGAGCTGGACCTTGTCCATGCCCGAGATCACGGTGCCGAAGCGGTTGTAGGCGGCCGTGGGCCCCGGCGCCGGCCAGTCTGCCTTCTGGACGAAGAACTGGCTGCCGTTCACCGCCCCACCGGGTACGCGGGCCATCCCGACAGCCGCCAGGCCCCACGGTGTGACGGTCGTCTCGTCGGGGAGGCTGTATCCCGGGCCGCCGCGTCCATCACCGCGAGGGTCGCCGCTCTGCACCACCCAGTCCTCCGACTTCCAGAAGCTGAGGCCGGTGTAGAACCCGTGCGTGGCCAGGATCACGAAGTTGTTGACGGTCACAGGCGCGACCTCGGGCGCGAGCTGGATGACGAACGGGCCCTGCGTCGTGTTCACCGTCGCCTGCAGCTTCTGGTTGGCCGTGATGCACATCGGCGGCGGGCCCAGGTACTCATGAGGACCGGTCTGGGTCGCGGTCGCGCAGCTCGCGAGGGCCGATGGCACAGGCGTCTCCAGCGTCTTCTGCATCAGCACTCCCGCGCCTATGACCGCCGCGATGATCGCCCCCATGACGAGGAGCGCGATTCCGGTCTGCCTGTTCCAGACGATTGGGGCCGCCAGCTCGTCGGGCTCGACGGGCGCGGCTGCGCGCCGCGACGACCGGCGTTCGCTCACTTCGCCGCCGCCTCCGCTATGGCCTGCGCCAGGCCGTGCGTCGTGTACTCGCGGGCGACGATCGCGACCGGCAGGCCCAGCTTCCGCGCCGTATCGGCGGTCACCGGGCCCATGCAGGCGATCTCGGCGTCGCCAAGGATCGCCGGCAAGCGGTCCTCGGGAAAGGCGCGCACGAAGTTGCTCACCGTCGACGACGCCGTGAACGTGACGACGTCCACGCCCTCACCGTCGAACAGGCGCAGCAGCGCCGGCCCGGCCTCGGACGGGCACACGGCTCGATAGACCGGAAGGATCTCGACTTTCGCACCTCGATTTGCAAGCAGCGATGGTAGGGCGTCCCTGGCGACCTCCGCACGCGGCACCAGCACGCGGAGGCCGTCCAGCTCCCAGCCCTGCAGCGCGTTGGCGAGCCCTTCGGCGGTGTACTC
>CAYWTI010000182.1:0-17378 GCA_964461175.1 uncultured Actinomycetes bacterium
CCGAGGCCTGACACCGCCTACGATTTCGGGCGATGACCCAGCTCGGCATCATGATCGAAGGCCAGGAGGGTCTCGGCTGGGACCGCTGGCGCCGCATCTGCGCGGACACCGAGCGTCTCGGCTTTGCCTCGCTCCGGCGCAGCGACCACCTGATCTCGCTGATGGGCGCCGACACCAGCCGGCGCGACTGCATCGAGTGCTGGGAGTCGCTCGCCCTCGCCGCCGAATGGACGAAGCGGATCGAGATCGGCCCCATGGTCAGCCCGATCACGTTCCGGCCTCCGGGCATGCTCGCCAAGATCGCCGCGTCGGTCGACGCGCTGGCGGGCGGCAGGCTCATCCTCGGCGTCGGCGCGGGCTGGAACGAGAACGAGCACCAGGTGTTCGGCATCCCGTTCCTGACCATGAAGGAGCGGTTCGACCGCCTGGAGGGCGGCATCGAGACGATGCGCGAGCTGTGGAGCACGACAGCGCCGGCTCCCGCGCGCAATCCCATCCCGCTCCTGATCGGCGGTCGGGGGACGCGGCGCACACTTCCGCTCGCCGCTCGCGTCGCCGCCGAGTGGAACCTCTCGCGGCTCGATGCCGACGAGTTCCGCGCCTGCAGCGCCGAGCTGGACCGCCGCTGCGGTGAGATCGGCCGCGATCCCCACACCCTGAAGCGATCGGTGATGACGAGCTTCATCGTCGGTCGCGACCGCTCAGAGCTGCTCGAGCGCGCGGCCCAGGTGCGCGAGGTCATCCCCTCTTTGAAGGATATGAGCCCCGAAGAGGTGCTCGAGAACCGGAAAGCGGCGTGGTTCGTCGGCACGCCCGAGGAGATCGCCGCGCGCATGCGCGAGACGAGCAAGCTCGGCGTCGAGCTGTTCATGCTCCAGCACTTCCTCCTCGACGACGCGGACGCGCTCGAGCTCCTCGCGCGCGAAGTCATGCCCGCCGTCGCCTAAGCTCTCACCACATGGACTTCGAGCTCAGCCCGGCGGAGAAAGAGTTTCGCGACGGCGTTCGGGCGTGGCTCAAGGCGAACGCGCCGCGCGGCGACGACACCGACGGCGCAGGCGACCAGAAGGAGTTCATCGCAAGGCGCCGCGCGTGGCAGCGCAAGCTCTTCGACGCCGGCTACATCGGCATCACGTGGCCAAAGGAGTACGGCGGCCAGGGCCTTGGCTTCATGGAGCAGCTGATCTTCAACGACGAGATGATCCTGGCCCACGCCCCCGAGCCGATCAACGTCATCGGCCTCGGCATGGGCGGGCCTGTCGTCATCGCCCACGGCACCGAGGAGCAGAAGATGCGCTACCTCGCGCCGCTGCTGTCAGGCGAGGAGATCTGGTGCCAGGGCTTCAGCGAGCCGAACGCGGGCAGCGACCTGTCAGGCCTGCAGACGCGAGCCGAGGACAGGGGCGACCACTACGTGGTCAACGGCCAGAAGGTCTGGACGACGCTCGCCCAGGTTGCGAGGTGGTGCATGCTCGTCACGCGCGAGCGCAAAGAGGCGAATCCGCGCGACGGCCTGACCTACCTGCTGGTCGACATGGAGAGTCCCGGCATCGAGGTCCGGCCGCTGGTGCAGATCACCGGCGACGCCGAGTTCAACGAGATCTTCTTCAAGGACGTGCGCGTGCCCAAGTCGCAGGTCCTCGGCGAGTCCGGCAACGGATGGGCGGTCGCGATGACGACGCTGCTGCACGAGCGTGGCACGCTCGGGCTCGCGCTCGCGACGCGCGCGCAGATCACCGCCGCCGAGCTCGCCGACCACGCTCGCCGGCTCGGCCGCGGCGACGACCGGCTCGTCCGCCAGCGGATCGCGCAGCACACGATCGAGGCGCGCGCGCTCCAGCTCAACGGCTACCGCGCGGTCACCGCCGTCAAGCGCAGCGGCATCCCCGGGCCTGAGGGATCGATCCTCAAGCTCATGTGGTCCGAGCTCAACCAGCGCATGACGGAGACGGCTATGGACATCGCCGGTCCGGCCGCGCAGGTCGGCGACGGCGAAGGCTGGAAGTACCAGTTCCTGCGCTCGCGCGCGAACACGATCGAGGCGGGCACCTCGGAGGTGCTGCGCAACATCCTCGCCGAGAGGGTGCTCGGCCTGCCCCGATCCCGGTAACGTAATCGGCACATGACCGCTGTCGCCACCAAGGCGACGAGCGCGCCTGCGACCGAGGGCATCAACCGCGAGGTGATGACCGTCTTCGCGGGTCTGATGCTCGGTTCGCTCATCGCATCGCTGAACATGACGCTGGTCGCGCCGGCGCTGCCGACGATCGTGGCCGAGCTCGGAGGCCTTGCCGACTACAGCTGGATCCCGATCTCGGCGATGCTCGCCTCGACGATCGTCACCCCCGTCGCAGGCAAGCTCTCGGACATCTACGGCCGCAAGCCGCTGTACATGGTCGGCATCGTCGTCTTCGCGGTGGGTTCGGGCCTGTCCGGTCTCGCGCCGAACTTCTGGTTCCTGGTGTTCGCGCGCTTCGTGCAGGGCGCCGGGATGGGCTTCATCATGCCGCTCTCCCAGGCGATCATCGGCGACATCATCTCGCCGCGAGAGCGCGGCAAGTACCAGGGCATGATGGGCGCGTCGTTCGGCCTCGCCTCGATCGTCGGACCCGCGGCCGGCGGGTTCATCACCGAGCACTTCACGTGGCGGTGGCTGTTCTTCGTCAATCTTCCGCTCGCCGCGCTGACGCTGGTCGTGATCTGGTACTTCATGCACGTTCCCAACGAGCGCCGGCCGCACCGCATCGATGTGTGGGGCAGCGTGACCCTGTCGCTCGGCATCGCGTGCACGCTGCTCGCGACCGTCTGGGGCGGCGTGCAGTACCCGTGGGCGTCGTGGCAGATCATCGGCCTGTACGCGGCGGCCGCCGTGCTGCTCGCCGCCTTCATCTGGATCGAGGTCCGCGCGCCGGAGCCTGTGCTCCCGCTCAAGCTCTGGAAGAGCAGCATCTTCACCTACTCGAACATCGCGAGCATGGGCGTCGCCATGTCGATGTTCGGCGCGATCTTCTTCCTCCCCGTCTTCGTCCAGGGCGTCGTCGGCAACAGCGTCACCAACTCGGGCGCGATCCTGGTGCCCATGCTCGTCTCCATGATCGTGACGAGCGTCGTCGGTGGCCAGATCATCTCCCGAACCGGTCGCTACAAAGCGCTGCTGCTCGGCGGCCTCGCAGTCATGGGCGTGGGCTACTACCTCCTGTCGACCTTCGACATCACCACGACGAACCAGCAGGTTATCGTCGCCATGATCCTCATCGGACTGGGTCTCGGCCTGTGCATGCAGACGTACGTGCTCATCGTCCAGAACTCCGTGAGCCGTGAAGACATGGCCGTGGCCACGTCGGCGACGCAGCTGTCGCGTTCGATCGGCGCCGCCATCGGCCTCGCGGTCCTCGGCACGCTGCTGTCGCAGGGCATGCAGAGCTCGATGGCGAAGTACCTGCCGCCCGCCGCGCTGGCGAAGCTCCAGGCGGCCGGCGGAGGCTCGAGCGCGACCGCGGTCTTCGACCCGACACAGCTCAGCAAGCTCCCGGCGGCGATCGAGATGGGCATCCGCCATGGGCTTGCGGACGCGCTGCATCCGGTGTTCCTGATCGGGGTCCCGATCATCGCGATCTCGTTTCTTGCCACGCTCCTGATCAGGGAGGTCCCCCTCCGCCAGACCGCGCACGTGGCGGCCGGGCGGCGTCCGGCCTCGTAGCGCAAGCGCGTTAACCGCTTGTGTTGAGCTTGCCCTGAGGACAGAATTCCCGGCGTGAATCGAGACGCCGCGACCGAGCGACTGGTCTGGGCGTTCTGGGTCGCCGCGGTGATCGCGTTCGCAGGCGGCCTGGTTCCGCTGCTTTTCGGCGGCACGTCGAGCCGGATGGCGAACGCCGCGATCCCGTTCACGATCGGTGCGCTGGCGCTGGCCGCATGCGGACTCGTCCACCGCCAGGGGCGGCCGATCACAGCGATCCTCTACTTCATCGCGGGTCTTGCCCTCGTCTACGGCATGCTCGCGATGTTCGCGGTCCCGCTGGAGCTTGCGGTGCTCGGCACATGCTCGCCGTCGCCGGCGCCGTGCGTCGGCGGGGTCGGCCGGCCTCTGAGCGTCGGCGAGAACACCGGCATGGGCTTTGCCGCCGGGTTCGCGCTGGTCGCGCTCTTCGTCGGCTTCTTCGGGTTGATGGTCGTGTTCCGCAAGCCGGCGGGACAGCCCGCGCCGCCGCCGCGCGTCGCGACGACCGTCGCTCCGCACGTGTCGCAGCCGGTCGCGGTGGCGAGCAAGGACGGCAACAGCGCCGTGCCTGCCGAGGCCGAGCCGGAGCTCCCCGCGCACGTGGAGGAAGAGCTTCCCGAGCTTCCCGCCCCGGAGTCCGATCCGCCGACTACTTAGACTCCCTCTTCGTGGATTTCGCTTTCTCTGAAGAGCAGGAGATGCTGCGCCGCTCGGCGCGCGAGTTCCTGGCCAAGGAGTGCAGCCCCAAGGTCGTGCGCAGGCTCATGGAGAGCCCCGACGGATACGACGCCGCGCTGTGGAAGAAGATCGCCGACCTCGGATGGACGGCGCTCGGCATCCCCGAGGAGTACGGAGGCGTCGGCACGTTCCTCGACCTGGTCGTCGTTCTCGAAGAGGCTGGGCGCGCGCTGCTGCCGGGGCCGTTCTTCTCCACCATGGGTCTTGCGGTCCCGGCCGTCATCGAGGCCGGAAGCGACGCGCAGAAGAAGAAGGTCCTCGGCGCGATCGCGGAGGGCTCGGCGCGAGCGACGCTTGCCTTCACCGAGCCGTCGGGCCGGTGGGACCCGGCGAGCGTCGGCCTCCAGGCCAAGCAGGAAGGCGGCGGATGGCGCCTCGACGGCGTCAAGCTCTTCGTCCCCGACGCCGCCACCGCCGACCACATCGTCGTCGTCGCGCGCACGCGGGGTGAGGGCGAGGAGGGCATCACGCTTTTCCTCGTCGAAGGCAGGCCGGCCGGCATGACCGTCAAGCCGCTCGAGACACTCGACATGACGCGCCGGTGGTCGGAGGTGCGTTTCGACGGCGTCCGGCTCCCGGCCGAAGCCGTGATGGGCGCGCCCGACAAGGCGTGGCCGCGCTTGAAGCGTGCGCTCGAATGGTCGACCGCCGCATTGTGCGCGGAGATGGTCGGCGGCGTGCAGAAGGTGCTCGAGACCTCGACCGAGTACGCCAAGACGCGGCACCAGTTCGGCAAGCCGATCGGCATATACCAGGCTGTATCGCACAAGCTCGCGGACATGCTCGTGCTCTCGGAGAGCGGGCGCTCGGCGACGTATTACGCGGCGTGGGCCGTCGACGCCGACGCGAGCGACCGCGCGCTGGCCGCGTCGATGGCGAAGGCCTACGTCTCCGACGCGTACCGCAAGGTGGCGGGCGACGGCATCCAGGTGCACGGCGGCATCGGCTTCACCTGGGAGCACGATATGCACCTCTACTTCAAGCGCGCGAAGTCGTCGGAGGTGACGCTTGGCGACGCCACCTACCATCGCGAGCTCGTCGCCCAGTCCCTCGACCTCTAGGACCGCCGGCATGGTCGCGTGGGTGCTGCTGGGAGCAGCGATCGGGACCGAGGTCGTCGGCACGCTGGCGCTGCGAGGCTCGAACGGCTTCACGCAGCTGGCGCCGTCGCTCGTAACGGTCGCCGGCTACGTCGTGAGCTTCATCCTCCTCGCGATCGTGCTCAAGACGCTGCCGGTGGGCATCGTCTACGCCATCTGGTCGGCGGTCGGCGTCGCGCTCGTCGCCGTGCTGGGCAAGCTGATCTTCAACGACCCTGTGCCGCCGCTGGCCATCTTCGGCATGGTGCTCATCGTCGGCGGCGTCGTGCTCGTCAGCGCGTCAGGAGCGAAGCCCCACTAGGTGCGCACCGTGCCCACGAACAACCCCGCGAATCCCATCGATACGGCGGTGTTGGGCGCACCGGCGGTGACGTAAGCAAACGGGACGGGCGGCTCGGAAAGCGGATTCGCGCTCAGCGTTCCGATTGCCGTGTTCGCGTCAAGCCAGCCTGTCGCGTAGAAGCCCTTCGCGAGGCTGACCTGGCTGCCGTCGCGCCCGATCAGCAGCTCATGCGCGGCGGCGAGGTCGAGGTCGTTGCAGCAGATGAGCACGTGCTCGCCATCTGGCGCGAGGTACGGGCCGAACGGCGCGTTCTGGCCCGTGACGGTGGAGTGCCACATCTCGGTGCCGCTCGTGTTGCGAACGCTCACGGGCTGCGCAACCTTCTGGTTCGCCGTACCGCTCCCGGTCATCACGGGATCGCCCATGCAGACGAAAGAGCCGCTTGCGATCGAGTCCCAGACCCGGCACTTGCTCGGATCCGAGAACTGCGCGCCAGGCTGGAGGCTGGTCGCGTCGACCCTGACGAGGACTCCAAGCGTCGATCCCGGCCCGCCGCCCTGGCTCGCCCAGATGGTGGGATACGTGCCGATCGGGCCGACGGAATCCCAGCCGGTCAGTGCCAGCACGTTTTGAGGTGTGGTCCAGGACCGGTGAGAGACGACCTTGGCTTCACCACCGTTGGCGGCGGAGTACGCGTCGAAGGTGAACGTCCCGGTGGACCCGCCGGCACACGCGAATGCGTTCGTGGGCACGGTGTACACGGTGCCCAGCAGCCGGGATCCGTCCGGGCTCACCGCGAAAGAGAGCATCTGTTGCGTGGATGTCATCGGAAACGTGGTGGCCGTCGCGATGGTGCCGTCTGGTGCGAGGCTGCGCACGATGCCTTTCGCGTCGGAGAAGAAGACCTTGCCCGCGGCGACGTGCGCCGACGGCGGAAGGATCGCGCCCATGCAGCCCACGCTCGGCACGGGCATCGGCGCGAAGGTCGCGCTGGCACGCACGCGGCCGTCGAGTCCGACGATCGCGACGGTGTTGTAGGTCCAGTAGTTGGCGGTGCCCTTCGCCTGCAGCACGGCGAACAGCAGCGGAGCCGGGGTCGAGCTGCCGGTCGCCGACGGTGATGTGCGAGATGCGGAAGGGCCCTGTCCGCATCCGACGGCCATCAGGAGGAGGATTGCGGCCAGGAAGATTCGTCTCACACAGCGTCAACGGTCGCGCCCGGGATTGGTTATCAACCAGAGGCGAGCAGCCTGAAGACCACCAGGCCGAACAGCACGCAGGCGGGGATGACGAGCGCTCGGTACAGCGCCCAGTAGCTCGCCCATGCGTCGCGCAGCCGGTCGAGGCGCCGGCCCGAGCCGAACGCCAGCGACCAGTAGATGGGAAGCGCCGAGCCCGTGTTGAGCGCGAGGGCGAGCAGAGCGATGCCGCCGGCTCCCGCCAGCCAGGGCTGCACCGGTCCGGCCGGGCCAAAGCCCGCCTGCACGCCCCAGAGGATCGCGCCGCCGACGAGCGTGAGCAGCGCCGGCAGGCCGAGCAGGAAGAACGCGGCGAAGCTCAGGACGACCATGGCGAGCATGAGCGCGAGCGTGGCCGCCACGCCCGCCAGCCCCGCTGCGGCGACGGTGACACCGTTCGTCGGATGCTGCCGGGCGGGGCTTTGCGTGAGGGCGACGGACTGCGGGTCGCCGGCGCCGAGTCCCATCGAGCCCGCCACCTCGGGCCACGAGTGAAGGCTTGCGCCGGCGGTCGCGGCTGCGGCCACTCCCGCCGGCGCCACTGCGAGCAGAAGACCGGCAGCGATCGCGACCGCGTTGCGGCGGACCGCGCCCAGCTGCAGCCATGCGCGCCGCTTCCTCGTCCGGCCGAGGCCGGTTTCCATGAGTCGCTCGCGGTCGAACGTGACGCCGCAGATCAGGGTCAGGGCGAGGCAAGCGGTCAACGGGAGCGCCAGCGACGCCGGGGCGAGCGGCGAGCGGAAGACGAACAGCGCGAGCGGCACGTCGGCGACGGCGGCCGAGACAGGCGAGAGAAGGAACGACCATGCGCCGCCCGCGGCGCCTTCGCGCGGGAAGAGCATGAAGCCGAGCATCCGCCCCATCGCCGCCCAGTACGCCGTGACCCCGGCGACGAATGCGAACGCCGGGATGAGGTCCCACGGCGCGTCCTGGCCGAAGAAGCTGAGCAGCGCCATGCCGGCCGCCATCCACGCGGTGACCCACACGACGCTGACCACCGCCCCCGGCAGGACCTCGAGCCAGATCAGGGACGGGTCGTCCAGCGGCGTGTACAGAAGCACCTCGAGCGAGCCCTGCGCCTTCTCCCACCAGATGCCGATTGACGTCTTGATCGACTCGAGCAGCGCGAAGGACATGAAGAACAGCGGCAGCAGCAGTCCCGCCTGCAGCGCGGCGCCGCCCGCAAACCTGGTCGCGATCTGCCCCGCGGGACCGGGCAGCTGGCCGAACAACGACGTGCCGGCGACGAGCAGGAGCACGAACGCGTTGAGATACATGACCCAGCTCAGGTCACCGCGCCGCCACCACGAGCTGACATAGAAAGGAAGCACGTGCCGCAGAAGCGGTCCTTGCGCCACCAGCGAGCGAGCCATGCGGCTGGGCGCAAGGCCGGCCATGACACGGGTCGGAGGCGGCGCGGGCTCTGGCTCGGGCTGCGCCTTCTCCATGGCGGCGATGTAGACCAACTCGAGCGTCGTCTCGCGCTCCTCGAGCTCGTGGAACGGCGCGCCAGCTTCGGCGAGGACGGCCTGCAGGCGCGAGGCGAACTCTCCGCGCTCGCGTTCCGAGGCGTTCCACGAGAGCGTGTACGTCAGCTCGCGCCTGTTGCCGTCGAGCGAGTGATGCAGAGCGTGCTCGTCCAGCCAGGCCGCGATGGCGCGCTCATCGCTGGGCGTGTCCGCGAGCCGGGCCACGAACCGGCGGCCGTCGCCTGACTCGCGCCGCAGCTCCTCGAGCGTGCCTGCCGTGACGACGCGACCCTCGCGCATGATCGCGATCCGGTCGGCCATCAGCTCCGCCTCGCCGAGGAGATGGGTGGTCACGATCAGTGCCGCGCCTCGCTCGCGCTGCTCGCCGAGGTAGGCCCGCATATCGGCGGCCGCGACCGGGTCGAGGCCCGCGGTGGGCTCGTCGCAGAAGATCCAATCCGGGGAGTGCAGCGTGGCGCGGATCAGCGCGATCTTCTGCGCCATGCCGCGCGAGTAGGCGGCGAGGACGGTGTCGGTGCGGTCGGCAAGGTCGAACCGATCGAGCAGACCGCCGATCAATTTCCGCCGCTCCGCCTCCGCGACACCGTAGAGGAACCCGAAGTGGTCGAGGTACTCGGTTGCGGTGTTGCGGCCGTAAAGACGCGCCTGGTCGGGCACGACGCCGAGGCGGGGCCTGATCGCATCAAGCCGCTCGGGAACGCGCAGGCCGTCGAGCTCGATGAGTCCTGCGTCTGGGCGCAGGATCCCGCCCAGGCAGCGAAGGGTCGTCGACTTGCCGGCGCCGTTCTGGCCGAGCAGGACGAGGATCTCGCCGCGCTCGACGTGCAGGTCGACGCCCGCGACCGCGCGCACATCGCCAAAGCGCTTGTGCAGCCCCTCGACCCGAATCACAACCGAGAACTGTGTCCTACTTGGACGTCCCTGGGCCCCACCGATACGAGATTTAGCCCGCGGCTTCGAGCAGCGGTGCGACCCGGTCTCGGATCTCGAACTGGATCTTGTCCCGCGAGCCCGAGGCGTCGAGGCGCACGAACCGCTCCGGCTCGGCCGCCGCGAGCCTCTCGTACGCCGCCGCCACGTCGCGGTGGAAGTCCAGCGACTCACGCTCCATGCGGTCCTTCGATTTGCCGGCCGCCTCGTGGCGCCCCAGGCCGGATTCGACGTCGCCGACGAGGAGGAACGTGATGTCGGGCTTTGGAAACGACGCCGGCCATGTCGTCGCCACGCCGCGCGCGCCGCCCTGGTAGGCGAGCGTCGAGTCGTGGTAGCGGTCGGCGATCACGACCTGCCCGGCGGCGAGCGCTGGCTCGATCACCTCGGCGATGAGCTGCCGGCGCGACGCCATGAAGAGGTACATCTCCGCCTCGGCGTCGATCGCCATCCCGCGGTAGAGCAGGATGTCCCGGACCTGTTCGCTCAGCTCCGTGCCGCCGGGCTCACGCACCAGGATCGGGTCGCGCTTCGCCAGCCATCCGGCGAGGAGCTCGGCCTGCGTGGTCTTGCCCGAGCCCTCGGTGCCCTCGAACGTGATGAACAACCCCCGCCTGGCCATTGTGCGCGGAGAGAGTACTAGGCCGGCTGCTCCGGGGAGGGCGTGATGCGCAGCCGGCGCTGCGGCTCCTTGCCTGTGCTGCGCGCCGAAAGGTCGTTCTCGGCCACGAGCTGGTGCTGCAGACGGCGCAGGTACGCGTTCTGAGGCCCGATCTCGACGGGGCGCAGGGTCGTCTTCACCTGCCGGATCGCCGCCGCGGCCTCGGAGAGCGCGCGCGTCGTCGCGTCGTCCTGCTTCTCCGCGCCGTAGATCCGCGACAGCGCGTCGCGCACCTGGCTCGCGGAGTTGCTCTTCAGGATGTGGATCGGCAGCCCGCGGCTCTCCGCCTGGCGAAGGCTGTCGGGCCGGCGGCGGTAGTGGTTCTTCAGCGTGAGCACAGCGCCCGCGCCGTCGAGGTTGCCAAGCACCCTGACCGGCAGCTCGAGCTCGCGGATCGACTGCTCGACGTGGTGGCGGCTGACGCCGTACGGAAAGATGCCGAGGGGCTTGGCCGCCGTGACAGGCGACGGCGCGGGCTCCGACTGCACGACCACCGGCGCATCGACGTTCGAGATCACGCGGCCCTCGCGCGTGCGCACGCGGATCTTCGGCGTGGGCACCGGGCCACGCAGCGCGCCGTCGACGACATCGGCGAGCGGCATGTGGATGGCGACACGGTCGCGGTCCTGGATCTCGACCAGCACGTCGAACGTCGGAGGCGCCTTGCGCTCGAGCACCGACTTCTGCGTGCCGCGGCGGCGCGCCTCCTCGTCGGACAGCGTCACGCTCTGGATGCCGCCGAGCAGGTCGTTGAGCGTCGGGTTGACCAGCAGGTTCTCCAGCGTCTGGCCGTGCGCGGTGGCGATCAGCTGGACGCCGCGCTCGGCGATGGTGCGCGCGGCCGCCGCCTCGAGCTCGGTGCCGATCTCGTCGATGACGATGACCTCGGGCATGTGGTTCTCGACCGCCTCGATCATCACCGCGTGCTGCAGCGCCGGCGTCTTGACCTGCATGCGCCGCGCGCGGCCGATGCCGGGGTGCGGGATATCGCCGTCGCCGCCGATCTCCTTCGATGTGTCGACGATCACGACACGCTTGCGCAGCTCGTCCGCGAGCAGGCGCGCGCACTCGCGCAGCATCGTCGTCTTGCCGATTCCCGGGCGCCCGAGCAACAGGATGCTCTGGCCGCTGACGACGATGTCGCGGATGATCTCGCCGGTGCCGGTCACCGCGCGGCCGACGCGCATCGTCAGGCCGACGATCCGCCCCGAGCGATTGCGGATCGCCGACACGCGGTGCAGCGTGCGCTCGATGCCGGCGCGGTTGTCGTCGCCGAACTGGCCGACGTTGTTCGCGACGTGCTCCAGGTCGGATGCAGAAACCGGATGGTCGGCGAGCAGGACCTCGCGACCGGGCACGCGTGCCTCGGGCTCGCGACCCAGGTCGAGGACGATCTCCAGCAGCTCGCGCGGGTCGATGCGGTCGTGCAGCGCGCGGGCGAGCTCGGGCGGCAGCGCGCGGGCGAGAAGCTCCGTCTCCTCGTCCCACCGCGCCACGCGCGCAGGTTGCGGTTGGGGTTGCCTTGCCTCAGCCACTAGCCGAAAGAGGGCACCAGTCCTTTTTCGCGCACAGGCTTCTGGACGCGGACCGCGAGCTCCCTCACGAGCAGGAGCTGGGTCACCAGGACGCTGAACCCACGCCCACGTAGGGCGTCGATCATGTGCGAATCATAGTGACGGAGGCTCGACCAGGCCGGGCCTTCCGAGTCTCCGAGCAGCGAGATTCCGAAGTCCGCGAGCTCCGCCGGCAAGGGGTGCTCGGGCAGCGACATGAACTGCAGCGTCGCCGGCCTCGCGCCGCCGCCGCGCTGCATCCGCACCCAGCCCACGACCTCGATCCGGTCGACCACCTGGCTGCCCGCCGCCTCGCCCGCGTGGAGCGCGTGCCACTCGCGATAGGTCGGCGCCTCGACCTGCGATACGCCCTGCGGCGTGATCTTGCGGTAGAGCTGGTACAGCTTGCGGTCGTCGCCGCGCTTGCTCGGGCGCAGCCCAAGCGGGTACTCCTCGCCGTGCTGCTTCGGTGCATCGCTGTACAGGACCTGCTCGGTCGCGTACTGCCGGAAGCCCGCGAGCCGGAACGCCGGGAGCAGCGCGTCGCGGTCGGGCAGGCGCACGAACAGCCGGATGGCGCCACGCTCGAGCGCCTGGTTGCAGAGATGCTGGACGAGGGCGGGCGCGACCTCGTCCGGGTCCGCCTCGTCGGCGACCTGCAGGTTCAGCACCTGCAGCACGCGCGCGCGCCGAAGGTCGAGGCTCAGCGGCTGGCCCGACGCCTGGATGAACCCGACGACCTTGCCGCCGTCCTCGGCGACGTACATGAGCGTCTCCTGGGCGAGCGGGAGAAGCGCCGAAAGCGTCGAGCTCAGCAGCGACCACAGGCGGGCGGCGGGCGGCTCGACCTCGCTGAACTTGATGTCGGACGAGCGGTGCATCTCCTCGATGCGCGAGATGTCGAGCATGCCGGCGGCGCGGATCTTCATCGCGCGGCTCCGGCCGTGCGGACGAACTCGCGGTGCAGGCGCAGGTCGCCGCTCAGCTCGGGATGAAACCCGAGCGCGGTGATGTGCCCATGACGCACCGCGACGGGGCGGCCGTCGTGCTCGGCGATGACCTCGACGTCACCCGTGCGCTCGACGAGCGGCGCGCGGATGAAGACGCCTGGGAAGGTCTTGCCGTCGAGCCCGGCGACGCGCAGCGGCGCCTCGAAGCTTTCGACCTGGCGGCCGTAGCCGTTGCGACGGACCGCGATGTCGAGCAGGCCCAGCCCGTGCTGCCCGCTCATGCCGTCGGTGATATCGCGGGCGAGGACGATCATGCCCGCGCACGTCGCGAGCGTGGGCAGACCCGCCGCGATGGCCTCGCGCAGAGGATCGAGCAGGCCGACGCGCTCCATGAGCATGGTCATCGTCGTGCTCTCGCCGCCGGGGAGGACGAGACCGTCGAGGCCCGCAAGGTCGTCGCGCGTGCGCACCAGCCTGGTGCGCGCTCCGGCCGTCTCGAGGGCTCTGACATGCTCAGCAAAAGCTCCCTGCATCGCGAGGACCCCGATGAGGGGCTTTTCGGGCCGCCTGGGACCTGGGCTACCAGCCTCGGGCAGCGAGCAGCTCTTCCTTCGGGATGGCGGGGATCTCGAGGCCGCGCATCGCCTCGCCGAGCCCGGCCGAAACCTCGGCGATGACGTCCGGCTTGTCGAAGTAGGTCGTCGCGGCGACGATCGCCTTGGCACGCTTCAAGGGGTCCTCGGACTTGAAGATGCCGGAGCCGACGAAGACTCCGTCGACGCCCAGCTGCATCATCAGCGCGGCGTCGGCAGGCGTGGCGATGCCGCCCGCGGCGAAGTTGACGACCGGGAGCCGGCCGAGCTTCTGGCACTCGGCGAGCACCTCGACGGGCGCGCCGATGAGCTTGGCCTCGTGGACCAGCTCGGCGTGGTTCATACCCTGCAGTTTGCGGATGCCGGCGTTGACCGCGCGCGCGTGGCGCACGGCCTCGACGACGTTGCCGGTTCCCGCCTCGCCCTTCGTGCGGATCATCGCCGCGCCTTCGGCGATGCGGCGTGTGGCCTCGCCGAGGTCGCGGCAGCCGCACACGAACGGCACCTTGAACGGGTGCTTGTCGATGTGGTTCTCCTCATCGGCCGGGGTCAGGACCTCGGACTCGTCGATGTAGTCGATGCCGAGCGCCTCGAGCACCTGCGCCTCGACGAAGTGGCCGATGCGGCACTTGGCCATGACCGGGATCGTCACCGCGGCCATGATCGACTTGATCAGCTCGGGGTCGGACATGCGCGCGACGCCGCCTTGCTTGCGGATGTCCGCGGGGACGCGCTCGAGCGCCATCACGGCACATGCGCCCGCGTCCTGGGCGATCTTCGCGTGCTCGGCCGTGACGACGTCCATGATCACGCCGCCCTTGAGCATCTGGGCCAGGCCGGCCTTGACCTTGAAGGAGCCCTTTACCGAGCCGTTTCCGTTCGCTTGAGCCACGATCGGAATTCTACGCGCGGGCTGTCGACTCTTCCCTGCCGGCCGGCAACTGGCCGCGCCTGGAGGTCAGAGCCTCTCCAGCACGAGCGTCCGCTTGGTCGCGTACTCGTTGTCAGAGAGCAGCCCGTCGCGGTGCAGGCGGGTCAGCATGTCCATCTCCTCGAGCACGTCGAGGAGCGGCGCCATGGTCCGCCGGGCGAGGTAAGCGTCAGACGCCGTGCCGGCCTCCTCGCCGCGTGCGTCGAACTCGCGCACGAAGAACAGCGCCTTGACCGCGGAGAACGGGATGCCGAGCTTGCGGATGGGGCTGTCGGAGTGCTCGGCGTGAAGGTGGAGGACGACGCCGTAGCGGTGCCGCTCGAGTGTGCCGTCCAGGTGGCCGCGCAGGACCTCGCCGTCGAGGAAGCGGATGGCGACCTTGCGCGTCGGCGTGTCGGCAAGCTCCTTGTCGCGCTGCAGCTCGACCCACTTCACGGCCGTGAGCGGGATCCACGCGGTCTCGTTGTTCTCGAGACCACCCGCATCGTCGACCTCGACGAGGAAGTCGGGCTCGTCGAAATCGAGATCGCGGGCCACGCCCTCGACCGTCTCGTCGTCGAAGAAGCGGACGACTATCCGTGCCATTTCACACCTACTGTACTAACCATCACGTTGCCTCTCTCCTGCGCTGGTCTTTGAGTCGCCTCCGGCCGACCTTGCGGGCGCACTTGGCGCACGAGGCGATGTGGTTGCGGACGGCTTCGGCCTGCGGACGGCGCAGCTTGCCCGCGAGATACGGCGCCAGAAGCGGCACCGCCTCGTCGTGCGTGATATCGCCTTCCTTCTGCGACGCGAGGTACTCCTCCTTGAATCGCAGACGCGCGCGGTAGAGCAGCGTCTCCACCGCGCTCTCGGACATCTTCAGCGTGCGCGCGATCTGGCGATAGCTCATGTCCTGCAGCTCGCGCAGGGTCAGCACGAGCCTGTACTTCTCCGGCAGCCGCTGCGCCACCGCCCAGACCTGGCGTCGCGTCTCGTTCGACTCCTGGACCTGCACTGGGTCGAACCCGCGAGCGGTCGAAGGCAGGTTCGCCATCAGCTCGTCGTCTTCCTCTTCGTTCGAGCCGTCGGCGCGCAGGTCGCGCTGGCGGCGGCGCAGCTCGTCGAAGCACAGGTTGCGCGCCACCGTGTGCACCCAGCCGCCGAAGTTGAAGTTGTCGTCGACCCGGTCCATCATCCGCAGGGCCTTCATGAAGGTCTCCTGGGCGATGTCCTCGGCGAGGAGCGCGTCGCCCAGCTTGCGACGGACCAGGCGATAGATGGAAGCCACGTAACGGCGGTGCAGCTCCTCGAACGCGTGCACGTCGCCGTCGCGGTACGCACGCACGAGCTCGACGTCCGTCGGCTCCGGCGCGTGGCTTATGACCTGCTTGCCTTCCTCTGCTCCCATGGATGCCTGCGGCAGGCTACTACGGTGGCCCGGCGAAGCATCCCCTCTGCGTGACTTAGGGCCTCTCGGCGCCCGATTCCGAGTTCGCTGAAGCCGGCGACGGCGTCGACGCCGATCTCGAGCAGTGCCTCCCAGCCCTCGCCCTTGGCGCCCGCCAGCAAGAGCACGGGCACACCTGCCCGGTGGGCCCGTTTCGCCACCTCGCCGGGGGCTTTGCCGTAGGCCGTCTGGGCATCGACGCGCCCCTCCCCCGTGATCACGAGGTCGGCGCCCTCGAGCCTGGCGTCGAGGCCGGCGGCTTCGACCACCAGCGGAGCGCCCGGCACGAGCTCGGCGCCGAGGAAGGCGACCATGCCGTAGCCCGTGCCCCCGGCCGCGCCAGCGCCCGGCAGGCTCTCCGCGTCTACCCCGAGGTCCCGCGCGACTATCTCAGCCAGGTGGCCAAGGGCCGCGTCCAGCGCCCTGACGGTCGCCGGGTCCGCGCCCTTCTGCGGTCCGTAGACGTGACTCGCGCCTCGGGGGCCTACCAACGGGTTGTCGACATCGCACGCCACCCGCAGGCGCTGCGGCCAGCGGGAGAAGCGCCCGGCTTCGATCCGGGCCAGGCGGGTCAGGGCAGCGCCGCCTCGAGGGATCTCGCCACCGTCCGCGTCGAGCAGCCGGTAACCGACGGCCTGCGCCATCCCGGCGCCGCCATCATTCGTCGCCGAGCCACCGATCCCGGCGATGATCTCGCGCGCGCCTTGCTCGCGCGCGGCCTCGAGCAGCTGGCCGAATCCATAAGTCGTCGCGTTGCGCGGGTCGCGGCGAGCGGGGTCGAGCAGCGCGAGTCCGCTCGCCGTCGCGAGCTCGACGACGGCCGTGCGCCGATCGATGAGCCCAAATCTCGCGTCGACCGGATCGCCCAGTGGCCCCTCGACGCGCGCCGTCCTGTACTCGCCGTGGTTGGCGTCGACGAGGGCCTCGACCGTGCCGTCGCCGCCGTCCGCCACAGGCACCTCGAAGACCTCGGCGCCGGGGAACGCTTCGCGCACGCCGGCCGCCATGGCGTGCGCCGCGACCGTTGCGGTGAGCGTGCCCTTGAACGCGTTCGGCGCGACGACGACCCTCACGTCGAGGACGTTAGCCGGTCAGTAGACGGGGACCGTCCAGTCCTTGTGCTTGGCCGACTCGCCGCGGACGGCGCTGAAGTAGATGTTCTGAAGCTCCTGTGTGAACTCACCTACCTTGCCGTTGCCGACCGGCCTGTGGTCGACCTCGACGACGGGCGAGATCTGCGCCCCGGTGCCGCACAGCAGCAGCTCGTCGCAGGTGTACAGCTCGGTGCGGTCGATGCTGCGCTCGACGACCTGCATGTTGAGCTCGTCCTTGATCACCTTCATCAAGAGGATGCGGGTGATGCCTTCGAGGATATCGTCGGTGACGGGCGGGGTGACGAACACGCCGTCCTTGACCATGAACAGGTTCTCGGCCGATCCCTCGGAGACGTGTCCGTCGATCGTCAGCACGATCGCCTCGTCGTAGCCTCCCTCGGCCGCCTCGGTCTTCGCGAGCGCCGACTGAGCGTACGCACCGGTGATCTTCGCCCTCGCCGGCAGCGACTGGTCGGAAACGCGCCGCCACGTGCTCACCATGCACCTGATCCCCTTCTCGATCTCTACGTAGTTCCCGAACGGGATCGCGTAGATGAAGAAGTTGCGGTCGAGCTTGTGCAGGCGCACTCCGATCTCCTCGCTCGACGTGTAGAGGAGCGGCCGAATGTAGACGTCGCTCTTGAACGAGTTGCGCCGTAGGACCTCG
>CAYWTI010000183.1:0-2427 GCA_964461175.1 uncultured Actinomycetes bacterium
GTTCTGGACCCAGGGCGACTTCCTCGTCGACATCACGCCGACTCTCGACCGCAAGATCGAGGCCCTGCGCAAGCACAAGAGCCAGGTGTCGAAGCCGGGCCGGGAGTGGGACTTCGAGAAGTTCATGCGCAAGCGGCACCGGGATGTCGGAAAGAAAAGCGGCTACCAGTACGCGGAGTCGTTCAAGAGGATCACGGTTTAGGGCTGTTCGCTGTCGTGCTGAAACGGTCGTAATCCGGGGACTTCAGGCAACAGTTTCGGCACGATCGCGGGCTTAACAGGCTGGGTTGTCGTGGCGGCACCGGGCGGCGACGATGGCGTCGATGGGCAGAACGCCGTTCGCTCCCGCCGAGCGCCGGCCTGCCTCGGCCCCAGGCGCAGGTTTCCCTTCATGGCGAGGACGGGTCGTTCGCCGGTCGAGCCGACCTCTACTACCCGGAGCAGCGCCTCGTCATCGAATACGACGGCGCCACGCATCGCGACAGCTTGATTGCGGACGACAGCAGGCAAAACCGCCTCGTCGACTCAGGCTTTCGAATCCTGCGCTTCACCGCCCGAGACGTTCTCGGCGATCCCGAGGCGGTTGTTCGGCTGATGCAGAAGGCGCTCGACCGCCGGCCAGATGACGTCGGCCCAGGCGGCGTACTGGCGGTCGCCGGGATGCAGCTGGTCCGATGCGAGCCAGCCGGGGCTTCCGATCCTCGAGGTGCAGACCTGGTCCAGGTCCACCCACGGAAACCCTCGCTCGCCGGCCAGCTCTCGCGCCGCGGCGTTGAAGAGCTGGGTCAGGCGATCGACGCGCGCGGCGCCGCCGAACTCCACAGCGGCGGGGACGTAGGACCAGGTCGGGATCGATACGGCGACGACGACGCGCGCCGTCGCCACCGCGTCGTAGATCGTGGTGAGCGACTTGCGGTACGCGTCGACGCTCCGGCCCTGGACGAGGTCGTTGACGCCGATGAGCACGGTGACCACATCGGGTTTGAGCTCGTCGACGAGAGGCAGCTCGTCGCGGATCAAATCCTCAGTTGTGTAGCCGTTGACGGCCGGGTTTGTCAGCTCCGCGCCGAGCCGGGTGGCGACGATCGAAGGCCACGCGTGCGCGGCATCGGAGGCGCCGGTGCCTGCGGTGTACGAGTCGCCGAGCGCGAGGTAGCGCAACTCAGCGCTCGATGTCGGCCAGGGCGCTCCAGACGTCGACCTTGGTCTTGACCCGGCGCACGACCTCGGCCGTGAAGTCGGTCGTCGACGCCTGGCCGCCCAGGTCGGCTGTGCGGACACCGTCGGAGACGGCCTCCAGCGCCGCCTCGTACACGGCGCGCGATGCGCGGCGGGCGCCGTCACCCTTCATGTAGCCAAGAAGGGAGGCCACGGCCATGATCATCGCCATCGGGTTGGCCACGTTCTTGCCCTCGAGCGCGGGCGCCGTGCCGTGCGGGGCTTCGGTCATGGCGACCTCGACGGCCCCGGCCTCGTCGAACGCCAGCAGCGTCGACTCGGCGCCGGCGATGGTGCCGAACATCTGCATGACGAGGTCGGACAGCGTGTCTCCGTCGCGGTTCAACGCCGGGATCACCAGCGCCTCGCCGGTGGTCGCGAGCAGCAGCGCGTACGTGGCGTCGATGAGCTGCGGCTCGTAGCGGACGTCGGGGTGGCGCGAGGCCGCGGCGTCCAGCTCCTCTTTGAACATGCCCTCGTAGACCGGGCTGACGGTGAACTTCGGGCCGCCGAACACCTTGGCCTCGATCCGGCGGGCGTGGTGGAAGGCGTAATCGGCGACGATCCGGCAAGTCCGGCGGCTGATCTTCTCGGTGCGGAAGGCCCACTCCTCGAGGTCCTGGCCCTCGCGCCACTCGCGCGCGCCGTACGCGTCGTCCACCGCCATCCGGATGACCGAGATCGGCGCGTGCACGCCGGCGAGGGGCCGGACGCCGGGGATGCGGCGGCCGGTGCGGACGATGACGCGCCCGTCGATCTGCTTGCGCAGGATCGCGTTGGGGCTGCCGACGTCGCCCGACCCCTCGGGCGTGACGGTCGCGGCCTTGATGCCGTAGCCGAGCTCACGCAGACCGCCTGCCGCGTCGAGGACGCACTGGTTCCGCGAGCGCCGGCGCTCCTCCAGCGAGAGGTCGAAGTCCCGCGTCCGGACCTCGAGGCCGAGCACGCCCGGCTCCAGCAGCCGGAGCGCCTCCCGGAGCAGCTCTTCGCCCGTCTGGTCGCCGTGGAGCACGGCGATCGTCTCAGGGCCTGGCATCGACCGAATGATATGGCCCGGTACCTTTACTCAAGAGGGGCGGCGAATTCCTCTGCTACTATTGACAAGGCCTAGGGAACCTAGGCTTTTTTCTTTCCCCCAACCTGAGAGTCGAGCATGGAAGAAGTAATCACCCTGGCCTGCGGCGTCTGCAAGAGGCGCAACTACACCAC